>NZ_JADQDK010000001.1:0-313661 GCF_019263705.2 Pseudonocardia abyssalis | reverse complement strand
CGGCGCTCGAGCGGGTCCAGCCGGTGGGGTCCGGCAGCGCCCGCAGCGCCGCGGCGGACTCGGCGACCTCCCCGGCCAGCGCCTCCAGCGCCGTCAGCGTCTCCGGCGGGAGCTCCCCGAGCGCCACGACGAGCTCGTCGTCGGGACCGGGGTGGACGTACGGGCCGCGGTGCACCGAGCCGGCGAGCCGGGCGAATCCCTCCGGCGACAGCGGGGCGGGCACCGGCAGGCGGTTGCGGCGCTCGCGGTGGCGCGGGGTCTGCCCGGCCAGGAGGGCGAGCAGTTCGGTGAACTCGGCGTCGTCGACGGGCGGCTGGCCGTGGACCGTGTCGGGCACCCAGCCGTCGCGCTCCGCGGTGCCGAGCAACGTGCGGGCGACCTGCGCGGGCGTGCCGCCGAAGCCGGGGGCGATCTCCGGGTAGACCCGGGCCTCGGCCTCGCGCAGCAGCCCGATGCGGGTCGCCACCTCGTCGCGGGTGCGGGCGGCGTCGGCACGGCGGGCGGTGAGGTCGGCGATGCGGCGGTCGGCGCGGGCGGAGTCGAACTCGGTGCGCTCCCTGGCCACGCGGGCGACGCCGCCACCCTCGTCGGCGTCGTCGAGCCCGACGCACAGGTCGCGCAGACCCTCGGGCAGGCGGTCGCGCAGCACCCGCAGCGACCCGGCGTCGCCACTGGTGACGAGCACCCGCTTCCCGTCGGCGAGCAGCGCACCGAGCAGGGTGGCGACGGTGTGGGTCTTGCCGGTGCCGGGCGGGCCCTCGACGACGACACCGGTGTCGGTGCCGAGCGCGGCGACGACCCGGGACTGGTCCTCGGTGGCGGCCAGCGGGAGCAGCGGGTCGTCGGTGACGGCCGCGGCACCGCTGCGCTCCAGCCAGGCCGTGCGCTCGGCCGGGGCGACGGCCCGCACGAGCTGGGCGAGCCCGAGCGGCACGGGCCGGTGCACGTCGCGGACGCTGCGGTCGATCTCGTCCCAGCAGCGGTGCAGCGCGACCGCGCCGGTGCGCCGCACGACCAGCGCCGGGGCCGCGGCCAGCACCGGGGCCGGGCCGGACGGGCGGGTCCAGCCCGGGTCGAGGGTGCACCGCGGCCCGGTCCAGCCGGCGAGGAGATCGGCGACGTCCGGGGCGAGCGCGAACGGCCCGGGCTCGCGCGGCGCGGGGGTGCGGTCGTCCTCCCAGCGCAGCGGACCGGTCACGGCGCAGACGAGGTCACCGGTGGCCGGGTCGGTCCGGACCGCCACCGGCTGGCCGAGCACGTGGACGTGCGTGCCCGCGGAGGGCAGGTGCAGCAGGCCTGCGGCGAGCACCAGCTCGCGGCCGGGGAGGGCGACGAGCCGGGCCAGCTCACCGACGCGGGTGACCAGGTCGTCCTGGGCGCGGCGGGCGTGCTCGCGGTGCGCCCACGGGCGCCAGAGCGCCATCCAGGCGTCGAACGCGTCGCGGACGCCGGGGGCGTCGACGAGGTAGGCGTTCTGCCCGTGCAGCGGCCCGCGGTCGTGCAGCACGGGCGGTTCGAGGTCGTCACCCGCCCGGCCGATCCACCCCACGACGGCGGGCGGGGCCGCGGGTTCCGGCTCCGCCGCGGACCGTCGTAGCCGCAACACCTCGTGCCCGTTGCCGATCGGGCACCGCAGGCCCTCGAGCCACAGGACGGCGTCGTGCGCGTCGACGTGACGGACGGGGAGGCGTGCAGGCGGCGCCAGCGCGCGCAGCACACCGACCAGGCGGACCACCTGGTCGCGCACCTGCGCATCTCGCTCCGGCTGCATCGCCACTCCCCCGTTCGCCGCGGTGCGATCACGCGACGCGATCGACTATCACCCCAACGGGTGATGGGCGCTGCGGGTTACGGTCGTTCTCAGGCGATCGTGGCCGCGTCGATCACGAAGCGGTACCGCACGTCGCTGTCGACGACGCGGTCGTAGGCCTCGTCGATGCGCGAGGCGTCGATGACCTCGATCTCGGCGCCCAGGCCGTGCTCGGCGCAGAAGTCGAGCATCTCCTGGGTCTCGCGGATGCCGCCGATCATCGAACCGGCCCAGCTGCGCCGCATCGGGATCAGCGCGAACGCGGGGACCTCGAGCGGCTCGGCGGGCGCACCCACGTTGACCAGGGTGCCGTTCAGACCCAGCAGCGACAGGTACTTCTCCATCGGCAACTGCGCGGACACGGTGTTGACGATCAGGTCGAACGAGCCGGCGAGCTGCTCGAAGGTGGCGTCGTCGGAGGTGGCGTAGTAGTGCTGCGCGCCGAACTTCTTGCCGTCCACCTCCTTCGACAGCGTCTGCGACAGCACCGTGACCTCGGCGCCGAGCGCGGCGGCGATCTTGACGCCCATGTGGCCGAGCCCGCCGAGACCGACGATCGCGACCTTCTTGCCCGGGCCCGCACCCCAGTGCTTGAGCGGCGAGTACAGGGTGATGCCGGCGCAGAGCAGCGGCGCGGCCTCGTCGAGCTCGACGCCCTCGGGGATGCCCAGCACGTAGTTCTCGTCGACGACGATCTTCTCGGCGTAGCCGCCGTCGGTGGGCCTGCCGTCGAGGACGCCGCCGTAGGTGCCGACGTTGCCCTTCAGGCAGTACTGCTCCTCGCCCGCCGTGCAGTTCACGCACTCGCGGCAGGAGTCGACCATGCAGCCGACACCGACCCGGTCACCGACGCGGTACCTCGACACCGCGGAACCGACCTCGGACACGATCCCCGCGATCTCGTGACCGGGAACGAGTGGGTAGTTCGTGCCGCCCCACTCGTCGCGGGCGGTGTGGATGTCGGAGTGACAGATGCCGGCGAACTTGATGTCGATCAGCACGTCGCTCGGCTGGAGGTCCCGGCGCTCGATCGTCGTCTTCTCGAACGGGGCCTTCGCGGCGGGGGTGGCGTAGGCGTTCACGGTGATGCTCACGGGTCCGGGATCCCCGGATCGTGTCGTACACAACCCAACTGTCACGACGGTCACGATCCGCTACGGCCGCAGCACCAGGTTCCCCACCTTGCGGCCGGAGTCCACCCGCCGGTGCGCCGCGACGATGCCGTCGAACCCGACCACCTCGTCGACCACCACCCGCAGCTCCCCCTTCGCCACCCGCTCCAGCAGCAGCGCGAAGTCCGCGGGCCGCTCCGGCGTCACGCCTGCCCGCACCCGCCGCCGCGGCAGCACGGTCTCCCCGAGGCTGGCGACGGCGAGCACCAGCACCCCGTCGTCGGTGAGCAGCCGACGGCCGGTGGCGGGGTCCAGCGTGCCGACGGTGTCGAGCACGACGTCGAACCGGTCGGTGATCTCCGCGAGTGGCGTGCGCCGGTGGTCGACGAGGTGCGCCGCACCCAGGCCCCGAACCAGCTCCGCGTTCGCCGCACCGCAGACGGCCGTGACGGTCGCGCCGGCGTGCGCCGCGAGCTGCACCGCGTTCGTGCCGACCGCGCCCGACGCCCCGACGACCAGCACCGACTGCCCGCGCCGCACGTCGCGCAGGAGGTGCAGTGCGGTGGTGCCGCCGAACAGCACCCCGGCGGCGTCGTCGTGCGACACCTCCGCCGGTTTCCGGACGACCTTCGCCGCCCTGACCAGCTCGGCGTGCGCCCCCAGTTTCGCGCCCGTCATCCCGCAGACCTCGTCGCCGACCGTGAAGGCAGCGCCCACGCCCACCGCCTCGACCACACCGGAGAACACCACGCCCAGCACCGGCCGCCGCGGCCCGCGCAGGCCGATCGCGAGTCGGGCGAGCGGGCCGAACCCCCGCGGGAAGCGCGCGCCGCGGATCCGCGCGTCGCCGGAGTTCACGGTGGTGGCGACGACCCGCACGAGCACCTCCCCCGCCCGCGGGACCGGGTCGGGCACGTCGGCGACACGCACGACGTCCGGTGGGCCGTACTCGCTGACGACTGCTGCCCGCATGGCGTCCCCTTACGCGTGTAAGTCTGTTGCCGACACGGTAGCCTTACAGTCGTAAGCCCGCAAGGAGGTGCCGTGCCCAGCCGTCCCGCCCTGAGTCCCGAGCGCGTCGTCGACGCCGCGGTCCGCGTCGCCGACCGGGGCGGCCTCGCCCTCGTGAGCATGCGCAACGTCGGCAGGGAGCTCGGCGTCGAGGCGATGTCGCTCTACCACCACGTCGCCGGCAAGGAGGCCCTGCTCGACGCACTCGCCGACCGCGTCTACGGCGAGATCGAGCTCCCCGCACCCGACCGGCCGTGGCGCCCCGCGATGGCCGACCGCGCCGCGTCCGCCCGGGCCGTGCTGTCACGACACCCGTGGGCACTGGGCCTCGTCGAGTCGCGCAGCAACCCGCTCCCCGCGCTGCTGCACCACCACGACTCCGTGCTGGGGTGCCTGCGCCGCAACGGGTTCGGCGTCGCGCTGGCCGCCCACGCATTCTCCGTGCTCGACGCGTACGTCTACGGATTCGTGCTCACCGAGGTCAACCTGCCGTTCGAGCCGGGCGAGGGCACCGAGGAGTTCGTCGCGGCGCTGGAGCTGCCCGCCGACACCTACCCGCACCTCACCGAGCTGGTGGCCGAGAAGATGAGGGGCCGGGACTACGCCTACGCCGACGAGTTCGGCTACGGCCTGGAGCTGATCCTCGACGGACTCGCCGCGCGCGCAGGGACGTAGGGTCGGACCCCGTGGACGAACTGGCATCGGTCGACGGCGTGATCGGCCCGGCCGCGACGGCGACGATCCCGGTCACCGACGACGGGCTGCTGCGCGGCGACGGCGTGTTCGAGGTCGCCCGGCTCTACGCGGGCCGGCCCTTCGCGTGGGACGAGCACGTCGCCCGGCTGCGGCGCTCGGCGGCGAACGTCCGCCTGGAGTTCGACCTCGACGCCGCACTCGCCGAGGTCGACGCGCTCCTCGACCGCGCCGGCGCCGTCGACGGCACGGTGCGCCTGCTCCTCACCCGCGGCGGGCGGCGGGTGATCGTGCTCGCGCCGCCCCCGGACGTCGCCCCGACCATCGCACTCGCCACGGTCGAGTACGCGCCCACCCGGGTGCTCGACGCGGTGAAGTCGCTGTCGTACTCCGCCAACATGCACGCGTCGCGGCTGGCGAAGGAGGCGGGAGCGGGCGAGGCGCTGCTCGTCACCCCCGACGGCACGGTCCTGGAGGGCCCGACCTCGGCGTTCTTCTACGCCCTCGACGGCGCGCTGCACACCCCGCCGCTCGCCGACCACGTCCTCGACTCGATCACCCGCCGGCACGTCCTCGCCGTCTCCGGGGCGACGGAGCGCAGCCTGCGGCGCGACGAGCTGGGCGATCTCGACGAGGCGTTCCTGGCCTCCACCACGCGCGAGGTCCAGCCGGTCGCCGCGATCGACGGCCGCGACCTCCCGGCCGCGCCGGGCCCGCTCTCCGCCGCCGCGGCCGACGCCTTCCGCGAGTACGTGCTCGCCGCTACGTCGCCAGCAGCCCGTCGATCTGGTTGATGGAGCCCGTCGCACCCTCGACGATGCCCATGTCCAGCACCTTCTGCAGGGCGTCGGCGCTCGCGTAGGTGCCGACGTAGGTCGCGCGCGTGCCGCCGTCGAACGCGACGAAGCGGTACTCGTTGTGCGACACGGGCAGGTCGGAGTTCGGCGTGAAGTCCTCGTGGGCGAAGCCGTCGTCGAAGGTGAAGCCCGTCGGCTCGTCGACGGTGACGATCTCCCAGTAGCCGGCGAACTTCTCGCCCTCCGGGCTGGTCATGTAGTAGGTCACGCGACCGCCGGGGCGCAGGTCGTGGTCGACGAAGGTGGCCGGGTACGTCGGCGGGCCCCACACGCGCTCGAGCTGGCGCGGGTCGGCGTAGACCTGCCAGACGCGCTGGAGCGGCGCCGCGAACTCCGCGACGATCGTGAGGGTCCGGGTGTCCATGTCGTGCGAGACGTCGGTGACGGGCATGTCAGTGCTCCTCTTCGGTGGCGATCAGTTCGTCGATCCGGGCGATGCGGCCGCGCCAGACCTGCTCCAGCTCGGTGAGCATCGAGCCCACCGACCGCACGGCCGCCACGTCGCCGCTGGCCAGCTGCTCGCGCCCGTTGCGACGCTTGGTGAGCAGGCCGGCCCTCTCCAGCACGGCGACGTGCTTCTGCACCGCGGCGAAGCTCATCTCGTAGCCCGCCGCGAGCGCGGAGACCGAGTGCTCCCCGGCCAGCACGCGGCGCAGGATGTCGCGCCGGGTGCGGTCGGCGAGCGCGTGGAACAGGGCGTCCGCCCGGTCCTCGTCGTCCTCGGCCATGTGACAAACATACAACTGATTGGTTGTATGTCAAGGTGGGCTCATGAGTTTCCTCGGCGGAATCATGGGCAACGCCTCCCGCATGGACCCGGCCGCTGCGGCGCAGGAGTACGGGCGACTGCTGGGCCAGGGCGAGCAGGTGCACGCCGCCTACCTCCTCGTGCGCGACGCGTTCCTGTTCACCGACCGACGCCTGATCCTCGTCGACAAGCAGGGTCTGACCGGGAAGAAGATCGAGTACCACACCGTCCCGTACCGCTCGATCACGCACTTCAGCGTCGAGACCGCAGGCACGTTCGACCTCGACGCCGAGCTCAAGATCTGGCTCTCCGGCAGCCCCGTGCCGATCGCGAAGCAGTTCGGCAAGGGCGTCGACGTGTACGAGGTGCAGGCGCTGCTCAGCCACTACGTCGCCCGCTGACGCGACCTCGTAGCCTGTCCGCCGTGCAGCTGACGAAGGGCGCCAACACCGCGCTCCCGCCCACCCGCTCGGTCACCGTGACCTGCACCTGGGCCGCCGTCGCCGGCCTGGAGGCCGACCTCTCCGCCCTCCTGCTCGCGGGCGGACGGGTGCGCGGCGACGCCGACTTCGTCTTCTACAACCAGCCCGCCTCCGCCGACCGCCGCGTCGTCCACGCCGGGAAGCGGGCCGGTGGCGAGGTGACCGACCGGATCGACGTCGACCTCGACGGGTTCGACGACGCCGTGGACGCGGTCGCGTTCGCCGTCAGCGCGGACGGGGGGTCGCTGGCCGGTCTCGGACCGGTGCGCGCGAGCGTCAGCGGCGGCTCGGGCGAGCCGCTGGCGTCGTTCGTCATGGACGGGCTGGACGCCGAGACCGCGGCCGTCGCCGTGGAGCTGTACCGCCGCGGCGCGCAGTGGAAGGTGCGGGCGGTCGGGCAGGGCTACCGCGACGGACTGGCCGGGCTCGCCCGCGACTTCGGCGTCGACATCGACGACGAACCCCCTCCCCCACCTCCCGGCATCGACTGGCGCCACCCGCCCGTCCCCGCCGGCTACGAGCTGTAGGAGCACCCGTGGGCTTCTGGCTGCACAAGAGCGTCAAGATCCTCCCGGGCGTGCACGTGACGGTGAGCAACAGCGGCGTCAGCTACTCCGTCGGGCCGCGCAACGCGCGCCTCACCCGGCACCCGGGCGGCCGGATCAGCAGCACCGTCGGTCTGGCGCGGATGGGCCTGGTCCACTCGACGACGCTGCGCGAGCCGCGCGCGAACCGGCCGGCCCCGCCGCCCGCACCCACACCCACACCCACACCCACACCGCCACCCACACCGCCGCCCGCACCGCCGCCCGCACCCACACCGCCGCCTGCTCCCGCGTCCGCACCGCCCACGTCCTGGCCACCCGCCCCTGCCCCGCCGACCCCCGCCGTGCCCCCGCCGCCGACCTGGGCCGCGCCGGCCGCCCCCGTCGATCCGCCCTGGGAGCGCGACCTCCTCGACGCCCTGCACACCGGCCGCTACGCCGACGTCGCCCGCACCCACGGCCGGGCCGACCCCACCGCCTGCCTCCTCGCCGCAGCCCTCGACGGCCTCGCCGAGCCGGACCCCGTCCGCTCCCGGGAGCTGCTCGGCTGGGTCGCGGCACAGGGCACGGCGGCACTGCGCGACCACCCCTTCACGACCCGCCATCTCGCGGACCGCACCTGGCCCGTCCAGATCGCCCACGGCGCCACCGCCTACCTCGGGATCGCCCACGACGTCGTGCTGCTCGCCGTCGCCGAGCTGCACCAGGCCGCGGGTGACCTGGACGCGGCGATCTGGACCGTCGAGCAGGCCGACCCCACCGCCCCCGCCGCGCTCTCCCTCACCGAGCTCTACAGCGACGCGGGCCGGCACGCCGACGTGGTCGACCTGACGGGGACGACCGTCAACGCCGACGACGCCACCGCCCTGCTGCTGGTGTTCCGCGGCCGCGCCTGGGCCGAGCTCGGCTACCCCGACGCCGCCCGCGAGGCGCTGCAGGAGGCGCTGCGCGTCCCCCGCGCCTCCTCCGTCCGGCACCGGGCGCTGTTGGAACGGGCCCGCGTCGATCTCTCGCAGAACCGGCGAGAGGACGCCCGCCGCGACCTGGAGACGATCCTGCGCGACGACCCGACCTTCCCCGGGCTCACCGAGACGCTGTGGTCGCTGCGATGACGACCTGGACCGCGCAGGAGTGCGCCGACGCCTGGGGCGTCAAGATCGGGACGTGGCACGGCTACGTCTCCCGCGGGCAGGCCCCCGCCCCGCTCCCCGACGGCCGGACCTGGGACGCCGACGCCGTCCGCACCTTCCCCCGCCCCGGCGTGGGCCGGTCCCGGAGCGGGGCGACCGCCGATGCCCAGGCACTCCTGGCCGAGATGACCCAGGTCGCCGCCGGCATCGAGCACCTCCGCGTCCGCCAGCGCGAGCTGCTGGCGGCAGGTAAGGAGGAGGGTCTCGAAGTGCTGGCGATGTCCAAGGCGCTTGGCATCTCCCGCCAGACCGCGGCCAACTGGCTCCGCGACGTCTGACGCGGTCGGGCACAACGCGAAGCCCCACCGGCTCGAACCCGACCCTGGGCGGGCGCGCGGGACCGCGATCGTCCGCACACTGCGGCCTCCTGCAGGGCGATGGTGTGCGATCGGTGCCGATCACGGTGGACGAGATCGCGACCCTCGCACGTGGACGCCCTGCCGATCTTCGGGCCGGGACCCGACCGGCACCCGATCGGAACAGCGGCGTCACGGGCACGGACGCGCCGGGGCCGCTTCGACCGCTGCCCCCCTCCCCTAGAGTCCCCCTCGCGGCCCGACGGGCACCGAACGCGAGTTCGTTGCTGCCCCCACCCGCACGCCGATGACGCGTGCCTCGTGGGGGAAACCGAGTGGCTCTGTTCCGTGACAACGCCAGTGCGCTGCTGGAGAAGGCCCAGGCCAAGGAGCTGCACGAACTGCTGGCCCAGCAGGCACGCATCCAGTTCGACGCCGGGACCGGCACCAGCGAGATGCGGTCGTGGGAGCTCAGTCTCCCCGAGTTCCTCGCCGACCTGCAGTACGCCGGGCTCGGTCACGTCGAGGTGCTCCTGGAACACAAGCTCCCGTACACGCCGAAGCGCGTGGACGCGCTGCTCTGCGGCGTACATCCGAGGACGGGCAGGCCGTCGTACGTGCTGGTGGAGCTCAAGCAGTGGACCAACGCCGAGTCGGTCGGCGACGACCTCGTCCGCGTACCGCAGTACGGCCAGCCGGTACTGCACCCGGCCGAGCAGGTCCGTCGCTACTGCCAGCAGCTCGTCGACTTCACCCCGATGCTCGCCAACGGCCACGGTGGCGTCTGGGGCCTCGCCTACCTGCACAACGCGGGAGCGTCGGGGTGGAAGCTGTCGCAGTACTCGATCGACGAGTACGGGCAGCTGTACACCCGCGACAAGCGGCAGGAGTTCCTGGACCGGCTCATGTCCCTGCTGGACACCGACCCGGCCACGGCGAAGGGGGCACGGACCGCCGCCGACGATCTACTGGACGCGTACATCGAGCCGTCCAAGCAGTTGCTGCGGCACGCCGCCGCCGAGATCAAGGATCGCGAGCAGTTCATCCTGCTCGACGAGCAGCAGGTGGCCTACAAGACGGTGGAGCAGGCCGTCGAGCGCGCCGACCGGGACAACTCGAAGACGGTCGTGATCGTCATCGGCGGCCCGGGGTCGGGCAAGAGTGTGATCGCGCTGAGCCTGCTCGGCAACCTCAGTCGCACGGGCCGATCGGTGCTGCACGCCACCGGCTCCAGCTCGTTCACCAACACGATGCGCAAGATCGTCGTCGGATCACGCAGCACCCGGGCTCAGCAGATGTTCGTCTACTTCAACACCTTCATCGGCGAGCCGCCCAACAGTCTCGACATGCTCATCTGCGACGAGGCGCACCGGCTCCGCGAGACCAGCGTCAACCGGTTCACGAAGGCCGACAAGCGCGAGAAGGCGAAGCGGCAGGTCCAGGAGCTCATCGACGTCGCCCGGACGCCGGTCTTCCTCCTCGACGAGCAGCAGGTCGTGCGGCCCGGGGAGATGGGCAACGAGACGGAGATCCGCGCGGCTGCGGAGGCAGCCGGCTGCCGGGTGGAGGTGGTGCACCTCGCCGGGCAGTTCCGCTGCGGTGGCTCGCAGGTCTACGACCAGTGGGTCCAGCGGCTGCTCGGCCTCACCCACCTGGATCCCGCACCCTGGTCGGAGCTGACGCGCGACACCGACGAGACCTACGAGGTCGCGGCCCTGCCGACGCCACAGGCCCTGGAGTCCTGGCTGCTCACCCGCCGTCCCGACGCCGGTGACACCGCCCGCATCGCGGCGGGCTACTGCTGGCGCTGGAGCGACCCCGAGGTCGTCGACGGCACCAAGACGCTGGTCGACGACGTCGCCATCGGCGGGTGGCGCCGGCCGTGGAACGCCAAGCCGGAGAAACCGGTACCGGGCGCCCCCGCCTCGCACTTCTGGGCCAGCGACACGCGCGGCTTCGGCCAGGTCGGCTGCATCTACACCGCCCAGGGCTTCGAGTACGACTGGTCCGGGGTGATCTTCGGTGACGACTTCGTCCGCCGGGACGGCCACTGGGTCGCCCGCCGGGACCGGTCCTTCGACGGTCAGGTGAAGAAGGCGTCGGAGCTCGAGTTCCCGGCCCTGGTGCGGAACACCTACAAGGTCCTGCTCACGCGTGGCATGCGGGCGACGGCCGTCTACTCGACCGATCCGGAGACCCGGGAGTTCCTGGAGCGGATGACCGCGTAGGCCGGTCAGTCCTGCAGTGCGCGCTGGCCCTCCGCCGCTCCCGCGTCGCGCAGCCGCTGCCGCGCCGTCGCCAGCTCGCTCGGCGCGAACAGTGCGGGGAACCGCAGGGCGATCGTCTCCACGGAGAACTCCAGACGCTGCTCCTCCCACAGGCGACGGAACCCGTCACTGGGCGTCGGCGCGTTGAGGATCCGGCGGACGGCGTCGAGTGCACCGAGCGCGTGCACCATCTCCCGCAGCTGGACCGGGTCGTACTGCAGCTCGGCCTTGCTCCGCGCCATCATCACGAACAGGGCGGTCTCCAGCGTGTCGTCGCCACCCGTCTGCTCGGAGAACCCCGCAGCGGAGGTGCGGTCGCCCGACGCCACCTCGCCGAGCCGCTGGACGTACCCGAGCAGGGCGTCGGCGGAGGTGAAGACCTCGCAACCGAGCTCGGTGAGCCGCGGGAGGTCGGCCTCCTCGGGGTCGAGCTCCAGCACCACCGGCTTGCCCTGGCCGACCTGCAGGCCGTCGGGCCAGAACGCCTCGGCGACGGCGAGCACCTTGCCGGTCTCGGCGTCGGTGATCTCCTCGTCGAGCAGCGGGCGGGCGTAGCCGAGGCCGGCCAGCTCCTCGACGAGGGCCGCGACCTGCGCGGTGCGCGCGTCGGGCGGCGCGGCGTCCTCGGTGACCTCCACCGGGACGAGGACCCGCGACTCCGGCAGCGCCCCGGCCATGAGCTCGCCCAGGAAGTCGTTCGCCGCCGCGGCCAGCAGCTTGCGCCGGGCCGCGAGGAACTTCGGGTAGTCCTGGAGCCGCCACAGGCCGTCGGGGATCCACTGCGTGTCCCGCGCGGCGACACCCGGCAGGTACTCACGCGGCTCGCGGCCGTGCAGCGCCGTGGCCGTCGACGGGGTGACGAACGCGTAGTTGGCGACCGAGTTGATCTCGGCGCGCGAGTAGCCGGCCTGGGCGAGGAGGGCACGCGGGAAGATCTCGTGCACCTCGATGGCGCCGGTGTCGGCGCCCAGCGGGCGGCCGCTGAGGAGGTCCTGCGCACCTCCGGTGCGGGTCACCAGGTAGAGCAGCGGGTACGAGCGTGAGCCGCGGCCGTCACCCTCGAAGTCCTGCGGGTCGATGGTCAGCCGTCCCTTGCGGATGCGCCGCAGGCTGGTGATCACGCCGTCGATGCCGTCGCGGTCGACGGTCTCGAGGTCGCGGTTCAGGGTCGTCTCACCGGAGGCCGCGTAGCGGCCGCGGACGGCGGCGTGCACGAACCAGCACAGGGCGCGGTCGGCCTCGGCCTGGTCGGCGAACCGGCCGCCGCGGGTGTGCAGCAGGCGGGTCAGCACCGGGATCCCGGCCCGGCCGAACAGCACGCGGTCGTGGTCGAGGCCGAGCCGGGACGAGAACAGGTCGAGCAGGTGGTCGACGTTGTGCAGCGTCTTGAACAGCGCGTCCTGGAAGTCACCCGCAGACACGTCCTCCAGTGCCGAGAACGAGGCCCGGCCGGTGACGACGGCGTTGACGTTGCGCAGCAGCCAGTCCGGGGTGAACCGGACGTTGCGGTCGGCGGCCCAGCGCTCGACGTTGTTGCGCATCATCGGGCGGGCGTCGGCCCACTCCGAGCAGATCCGCGCCAGGGCCAGATCGCCCTTCGACAGCTTGGTCCCGCCCGAGTTGACGCGGTTGAAGATGTCGACGACGACGTCGACGGTCTTGTCCGGACCGGTGATCGCGTCGACGTAGAACTCGCGGTCGAGCACGTTGCGCAGCGTCTGCAGGCGGTCGAGGTACTCGAAGAACCGGGCCGCGGTGTCGGGGTGGCCGTGCAGGTCCTTGGCCACCGCGGTGGGACCGTCGACGAACAGCGCGGTGACGTCGATCCAGCGCGGGTCGTCCTTCATCTTGACCGGGCCGTAGAACTCGAACGACTCCGTCTCGACGTTGAACCGCAGCCCGGAGAACGCCTCCGCATCGCCGTCGAAGAACGCCGGCGGGCGGCCGCGGATCAGCCCGTAGAGGGTGGTGACCCGCTGCTGGCCGTCCAGGAGCAGCGACTTCGTCCCCCGAGCGCCCACCGCACCCCGTACGGCCTGCTCGGAGGTGTCGGTCTCCCACACCAGCAGCGCACCGACCGGGTAGCCCCGGTACAGCGACCGCATGAGGCCGCGCACCTGGTCCCGGTTCCAGACGTACCCGCGCTGGAACTCCGGCAGGAGCATCGTCCCGCCGTCGATCTGGTCCAGGATCGCGCTCAACTTCGCCATGCCGTACTTCCCCCCGACGTGCCCGTGCCCATCCTCTCTTCGGGCCGTCGGGATCGGATGTTACGGACAGTGCTCGCACCGTTCCGTCAGGATCCGGACGGGCTGCCGGAGTGTCGAGTCACTCGCCCGTGTCCAGCGCGGTCGCCGCGCGGCGGAGCATCTGGACGGACGCGCCGAGTTGATCTGTCGCGGTCGTGTGCAGGACTCCGATATCGACGGACCAGTAGCCGTGCACGATGCGGTTGCGCAGGCGGGCCGGACTGCGCCGGGGAATCTCCGGGAACCGCGCTCCGGTCTCGTCGGACACGAGGGTGGCGGCCTCGCCCAGCACGGTGAAGTTCCACAGCAACGCGTCGCGACGCCGCCGGTCGGCGTCGATGTCGCTCGCGGAACGGCCCGCGACGAGGATCTGCGCCTGCTCGGCGGCGTCGATCATCTCGCGCAGCAGAGGAAGCTCACGCTGCATAGAAGGGCCTGGCCTCCTCCAGGACGGTGGCCCGGAGAATCGGATGCAGGGCGGTGCGGGCAACCAGCTCGACCGGCCGACCGAACACCTCGGCCAGTTCGTCGGCGAGGTCGTCGATCTCCCAGCCGAGACGGGCACCGGGACGCAGGTCGTAGAGAAGATCGACGTCGCCGGCCGGCGTGGAGTCGCCGCGGGCGACGGAACCGAACACGAGCAGCGTCGAGATCCCGTACCGGCGGCACACCTCGTCGAGCCTCTCGACGTCGACGTTCACGGCGCCTCCCCTCGACGATCTCCGACGCCGTCCTCGCACGCCCGATCGCCCGCACCGGGGTCCTCTCGCCTCACGACGCCACCACCGACGCCGTCCGGAACACCTCCGCCGGCATGGCCCGGTCCAGCGACCACGTGATCGCGATCGGACGCTCCCCCACGTGCTCGACGTACCGGCACAGCCCCAGGCACAGGAACGGGGCCGGACCCAGGTCGTCGGTCGGGGTCTCCCGCACGAACAGCGCCACGTGCGAGCCGCCGGTCAGGTACCGCTGCCCCGGCCCCGACGCCACCGTCGTCGCGTTCGGCGACTCCCAGTGGAACCGGTTCGGGCTCAGGGCGAAGTCGCGGTACATCGTCGTCGGGGAGAAGTCGCGCTCGGTCTTGCGCAGGTTGACCAGCAGGGCGTCGGTCCCGGTCTCCGGCGCCCACGCCACGCCCTGGGCGTGGCCGTGCGCCTTGCGGGTCAGCGACGCCCAGCCGAGCGCCGCGAGGATCTCCTCGCGCCGGTAGTGGGCGTGGCTGAGCAGCGGGACGTGCAGCAGTCCCTCCCCCAGCGGCCGCGGGACGTGCCGGACGCGGTCGAACTGCAGCGCCACCAGCTCGCGGATCTCCGCGCACACCGCCGGATGACGACGCAGGTGGGTGAGGCCGTCGTCGTACGTGGCGTGGCCGCCGCGGTCGGGCCACAGCAGGAAGAACAGCATCCGGGCCAGGCTCCGCTCACGGTCGGTCAGGTCGTCGTAGGCGGGGCCGGACGGATCGGCCAGCGCGGCGTAGACCTCGGCCCGTTCCCGGTCGTCGACGTGTACGAACGCGACGGTCTTCCTGAGCAGCGCGTCCTCGTCGGGGCCGGCGGGCGGCGTCGGCAGGCCGGCGTCACGTCGGAGGCCGGTCCAGGAACCCGACCGGTAGACGTCGACGAGCTCCCGCCCCGACTCCTCCAGGTAGCGGGCCAGTGCGAGGTCGCCGTGCGAGCGGACGTCGGCGACGAGCGCGCGGCGCGTGACCCGCAACTGCTGGCGCACGTTGTCGAGCACGATCTTCTCGACGACCCGGTCCAGCACCAGCTGCGACCCGGACGGGAGGAACGGGAAGCCGCGCTCGATGTCGTCGACGAGGGCCTTGCGTGTGCTGCCGGTCAGAGCCCGGTAGCGGACGTCGAACCGGAACTCGCGACGGTGCTGCCCGATGAAGTCCAGCGCGGTGAGCACCGCCTTGCCCCGCGCCCGGCGCAGCCCGCGGCCGAGCTGCTGCAGGAACACCGTGGCGCTCTGGGTGGGCCGCAGGAACAGGACGGTGTCGATCTCGGGGAGGTCGAGGCCCTCGTTGAACAGGTCGGCCGCGAACAGGCAGTTGACCTCCTGCGCCCGCAGCTTGCGCAGAGCGTCCGCCCGTTCGGCGGCCAGGGTCGAGCCGTCGACGGCCAGGCTGGGGATCCCGGCGCGGGTGAACACCTCGGCCATGTAGCGGGCGTGCGCGACCGAGACGCAGAACCCCAGCGCGCGCATGAGCGACACGTCGGTGACCTTGTCCTTCGTCTCGCGCACGACCTTCGCCGCCCGCGCGTCGTTGCCGGTGTACACCGCGTCGAGCGAGGCGACGTCGTAGGAGCCGCGCTTCCACTCGATCCCCTGCAGGTCGACGTCGTCGGCCACCCCGAAGTAGTGGAACGGCACCAGCAGGTCGGCGCTGAGCGCGTCCCACAGGCGCAGCTCGTAGGCGGTGCGGCCGCCGAACCGGTCGCGGACGTCGGTGCCGTCGGCGCGCTCGGGCGTCGCGGTGAGCCCGAGCAGCTCGCGGGGTGCGAGGTGGTCGAGCAGCCGTCGGTAGGTCGGGGCCTCGGCGTGGTGGAACTCGTCGACGACCACGACGTCGAAGTGGTCGGCCGGCAGCCGCCCCACCCCGTACGCCGCGAGGGACTGCACGCTCGCGAACACGTGCTCCCACCGCTCCGGCCGCTCCCCGCCGACGTACACCTCGCCGAACGCGCCGTCGGCCAGCACCTCGCGGTACATCCGCCGCGACTGCTCCAGGATCTCCCGGCGGTGGGCGACGAACAGCAGCCGCGCGCGGGGCAGCGTCGTGCGCAGGCGGGCGTAGTCGAGCGCGGCCACCACCGTCTTGCCCGTGCCGGTCGCGGCCACGACGAGGTTGCGGTGGCGGTCGTGCAGGATCCGCTCCGCGTCCAGCGCGTCGAGGATCATCGACTGGTGCGGGTGCGGACGGACCTCCAGCCCGGACACCGCCGAGACCTCGACGCGGTCGCGACCCAGGGCGTCGCGCATGCGGTCGTGATCTTCCGAGCGGTCGGGGTCGTAGTCGACGAACCTCGGATCGGCCCAGTAGCTGTCGAACGTGCCGGCGAACTTGCGGACGAGGTCCGGCGTGGCGATCGACGACAGCCGGACGTTCCACTCCAGCCCGTCCACCAGCGCCGACCGCGACAGGTTGCTGCTGCCGACGAACGCGGTGTCGAACCCGGAGTTGCGCCGGAACAGCCACGCCTTGGCGTGCAGCCGCGTCGTCGTGGTCTCGTAGCTGACCTTGACCTCCCCGCCGAAGCGGCGGACCAGCGCGTCGACGGCCCGCTGCTCCGTCGCCCCGACGTAGGTGGTGGTGATGACGCGGAACGGGACGCCGCGGCGGTGCAGGTCCGCGAGCTGCTCCTCCAGCACGCGGATGCCGGCCCAGCGGACGAACGCGCAGAGCAGGTCGACGCGGTCGGCCGACGCCAGCTCGGCGCGCAGCTCCGTCATCAGCGACGGCTCGCCGCGCGCGTTGGTGAGCAGCGCGGCCGACGACAGCGGCGTCAGCGGGCGCTCCAGCCGGTGGACGCCCGGCGCGGTCTCCCGGCTGAGCGTCACCAGGTGCTCGGCACTCGTTCCGACCCGATCCTGCACGGCGGCCACCCGCCCGAGCAGGTCGTTGACCAGCGCGAGCCGTCGGGCAGGGTCCCGCTCACCGGCGAGCGCCCGCTCGACGGCGGCTCCGACGTGCCGGGCGAGCACGTGCGGCTCGTCGGCGGGATCGACGACCGCGAACCGCGGCGTGAGCGCCGCGGAACGGGCCAGGTCCGCGTCGAGGGCCGCGGTGCGCAGGGACTCGTAGACACCTTCGGGGAGCGGCTGCATCACCGGGCACCGTAGCGTCCGGGCGGCCCCTCAGCCCCGGGCCAGCGCCACGCGCAGCAGGAAGGCGAAGATGGCCACGAAACCTGCCGCGAGGACCACCACCAGCACCGCCAGCCCGACCAGGCCGGCGATCCCTCCCGGCTGGATGCTCAGGGCCCAGAGCCCGACGACGAGGGCAACGACGGCCAGCGGCCACGCCAGCGTGCCGAGCACCTTCTCGCGCGTGCTCCAGCGCGGGCCGCTCCACAGCATCGCGATCCCGGCCACCCAGCCCAGCAGCGGGACGACGAACCCGCCGACCAGCAGAGCAAGCACGGTGATCACGTCGTAGGCCGTTGACCCGGACCGGTCCGGCCGGGCGTCCGGGGTGGTCTCCGCCCGGGCCGCGGCCGCGATCTCCTCGGGGCGGCCCAGCTCGTCGAGGGCCTGGCGCGCGGCCGTCTCGTCGGTGCCCGGCGGGACCGTCTCGGCGAGGTGCGCGCCGATCTGGTCGAGCAGCTCGGCACGCGGGGCCTGCGGGAGGTCGGACGTGGCGGTGCGCAGCCGGGTCAGGTAGTCCTCGACCAGCGCGGTGGCCGGGGTGGGGGCGGTCATCAGGCGGGCTCCGTGCGTCGGGTCGTGGTCGGTCATGTCCGTCCTCTCATCAGCAGTGCGTCCACGGCGGTCTGGAACCGGACCCACTCGCCGCGGAAGGTCTCCAGTGCCGCGCGGCCGTCGTCGGTCAGCCGGTAGTAGCGGCGCGGCGGCCCCGACGGGGACTCCTGCCACGTCGTCTCGACCAGCCCGTCGGTGCGCAGGCGCGACAACAGGGGGTAGATCGTCCCCTGACCGGCCGCGAGGGCCTCGTGCCCGGCGAGCTCGGCGACCAGTTCCACGGCGTAGTACTCGCGGAGATCCAGCAGGGCCAGCACGCAGAAGGCGACGGTGCCGCGGCGCAGCTCGCTCATCGACTTCCTGGTGCGGCCTGGTTCCATGTCTCACAAGGTACCTGCGCCCGCCGGGTAGCGCCACCGGTGACGACGGGAAGGCAGACTGCACGCGTGACGCACCCGCTCGATCCCCTCACCGCCGACGAGTTCCGCCACGTCGCCGCCCTGCTCCGCCGGGAGGAGGACGTGGCCCGCCCGACGTGGCGGATCGCCGGGATCGAGCTGCGGGAACCGACGAAGGCCGCGGTGGCCGCCCACCGCGACGGCGACGACGTGCCGCGCCACGCCCGCGCACTGGTCTGGGACACCACCACCGGTGTCCCGCACGTCGCGCTGCTCGACCTCACCGCCGACGCGCTGGTCTCCTGGGACGCCCACCCCGGCCAGCAGCCCAACGCGACCGTCGACGAGTGGCACGAGTGCGACGAGACCCTGCGCGCGCACCCCGACGTCGTCGCCGCGCTGGCCGCGCGCGGTGTCCCCGACCCGTCGCTGGCCCTGATCGACGTCTGGACCTACGGCGCCGCCCGGCTCCCGGAGGCCTACCGGGGGCGCCGGGTCGGCTGGTGCGACGTGTGGCTGCGCGACGCACCGGGCTCCAACCCCTACGCCCACCCCGTGGCGGGGCTGCGGCTGATCGTCGACATGAACACGATGGAGCTCCTCGAGATCGCCGACCACGGCGACCCCGGCCGCCCCGACGTCCAGGGCGAGTACGTCCCCGCCCACATCCCCGGGTACCGGGCACGCACCGGACGCAGGCCGCTGGAGATCACCCAGCCCGACGGCGTCTCCTTCTCCCTCGACGGCAACGCGCTGAGCTGGCAGAACTGGCGGGTCCGGATCGGGTTCACGCACCGCGAGGGGCTGGTGCTGCACCAGCTGGGCTGGGCCGACGGCGACACGGTCCGGCCGATCGCGCACCGGCTCTCGTTCGCCGAGATGGTCGTCCCCTACCGCGACCCCACCCCCCAGCACGCCGACCGCACCGCCTTCGACATCGGCGAGTGGGGCCTGGGCTTCATGACGACGTCGCTGGAGCTGGGTTGCGACTGCCTCGGCGAGATCCGCTACCTCGACGCCGTCCTGCACGACACCGCGGGCGAGCCGCAGGAGATCCGCAACGCGATCTGCCTGCACGAGGAGGACAACGGCATCCTCTGGAAGCACGTCGACGGCCGGGCGGGGGCGGAGGTCCGGCGGATGCGCCGCATGGTGATCTCCACGCACGTCACCGTGGCCAACTACGAGTACCTCGTCTACTGGCGCCTCTACGAGGACGGCTCCATCGAGTGCGAGGTGCGCGCCACCGGGATCATGGTGACGACCCCGTTCGTCGGCGAGGCCCCGCCCTACGGCGTGGTCGTCGATCGCGACACCTACGCCCCGATCCACCAGCACTTCATCGTCGCCCGCCTCGACATGGACGTCGACGGGGAGGGCAACACCGTCGTCATGACGGAGACGGCGCAGCCCCCGATCGGCCCCGACAACCCCGACGGCCTCGCGCTCGTCCAGCGCAGCGAGCCGATCACCGTCGAGGGGCCGCAGGACTACCGGTGGGAGACCCAGCGCGCGTGGAAGGTCACCAACCCCTCGCGCCGCAACGCCCACGGCACCCCCGTCGCCTACAAGCTCGTGCCCGGCGCGGCGGTGCCGCCGATGCTCGACCCGGCGTCGTCGGTGTTCGCGCGGGCGCAGGTCATCGGGCACACGCTGTGGGTCACCCCGTTCGACGCCGACGAGCGCTGGCCCTGCGGCGAGTTCGTCAACCAGTCCGCGGTCGACGAGGGCCTGCCGGTGTGGACCGCGCAGCAGCGCAGCGTGGAGGACGCCGACGTCGTGCTCTGGTACGTCTTCGGCATCCACCACGTGCCGCGCGTCGAGGACTGGCCGGTGATGCCCGCCGACACCGTGAGCTTCTGGCTCAAGCCGACGGGCTTCTTCGACGCCAACCCGGCCCTCGACGTGGCGCCGTCACACCACTGACGCTCAGGCCGGGCGACGCGAGGCCAGCCCGGCCACGCCGACGACCACCGCGAACAGCGGCCACACCAGCCCGGCGCTGTAGGGCAGGCCGAGCACCACGGTCGCGGCGGTCGAGGCCGCGGCGAGCACCAGCGCCACCACGCCGACGCCCAGCGGCAGCACGCGGTCGCGCACGGAGAGCAGCCCGACGACGGTCATCACGGCCAGCCCCGGCAGGAACGCCCCGAAGGCGGCCTGGTCGGCGAGCACGGCGAGGGTGACCGCGGCCTCCGGGGAGTAGAACGCGGAGTCGGTGCCGCCCGGGACCCCGCTCGCCGCGACGTAGCGCAGCAGGACCCCGACGGCTCCGGCCCCCAGGAAGGCGATCGACGTCCAGCGCAGCGCCTCCACCAGCCCCCCGCGGCGCGGGGCGTGCCGGGCGTGGAAGCGGGTGAGACCGAGCAGGAACACCAGCGACGCGGCCAGGCCGACGAGGGCGAGCGTGCCGCCGGCCTGCACCGTGCCGGGGTCCGCGAGCCGCTCGACGAGGAAGCCGGTGGTGGCCTGCGGCGGGCCGTCGAAGCTCTCCGGCGTCTGGGCCAGGAAGAACGTGGACCCGCCCGCCGCGAGACCGGACACGAGTGCGGCGTAGGGCCACGGCGTGCGGCGGACGGGCGTCGTGTCGACGGGGGTGGCGGCGGGGGCGTGGACGGTCACCGGGGTCTCCTCGGGTGTGCATGATCGGGAGACCAGGATCGCCGCGCGCAGGCCCCCGCCCCAGGACGGCACCCGGCCGATCGGAGTGGTGCCAGCACCACCCGGGCGGGTCGGGTCAGCCGCCTTCGCGCATCCCCCAGGGCGAGCCGTACGCCGTCAGCAGGTCGAGGAAGGGGACCGCGTCGAACGCCTCGGGACCCAGCACCCCCCGACCCGACCAGACACCCGTCGCCAGCAGTTCCAGTGCCACCACCGGGTTGACGGCCGTCTGCCACACCACCGCCTGGCAGCCGTACTCGCGCATCGACCAGGCGTTGTCGACGACGTGGTGGAGGTAGACCTCCCTCGGCTCCCCGTCGACGCCGACGCCGCTCACCCACAGCCCGGCGCAGGTGCGGCCGGTCATCGTCGGACCGAGCGTCGCGGGATCGGGCAGGCACGCGGCCACCACCTCGCGCGGCGACACCGACACCCCGCCCACCTGCACCGGGACCGTCGACGACAGCCCCAACTCGTGCAGGGTCCGCAGGACCGCGATCACGTGCGACCCCAGCCCGTACTTGAAGGTGACGCGCTTGGCCTCGACCCACCGCGGCATGAGGAGCACCTCCTCGTGCTCCACGTTGACGCACTCCAGCGGCCCGATCCCCTCGGGGAAGTCGAACACCTCGGGGTCGCTGAACGGCTCGGTGGTGAACCAGCCGCGGTCGCGCTCCCAGACCACGGGCGGGTTGAGGCACTCCTCGATCAGCGTCCAGATCGAGAACGGCGGCGCGAACCCGTGACCCTCGACGGCGAGGTCGGAGCCGTCCCGCACGCCGAGTTCGTCGATGACGGAGAACAGGTGGTCGGCGGCGTAGCGGGCGAACACGTCGGACAGGCCGGGCTCGACCCCCATGCCGACGAGCGCGAGCACTCCGGCGTCGGCGAACTCGTCGGCGAGGGCGAACTGCTCGTCGCCCAGCATCACGCCCGGGTGCGTGTGCGGGGAGACCGGGTGCGGCAGTGACATCGACATCGCCATGTCCAGGTAGGTCACCCGCGCCGCCAGGCACGCCCGGAACAGCGGCATCACGAAGCGCGGGTCGGTGGCGTTGAGCAGCGCGGTGCAGCCGTGCTCGGCCAGCATCGCCGCGACCCCCGCGGAGGCGGTGGCGTCCAACCGGACCGCGACGAACCGCGGATCCCCCACCCGGTCCACGACGGCCTGCGCGCGACCCAGGTCGAAGTCGGCCACCACCAGGCGCTCGACGAACCCGCGGCGGGCCGCGATCGCCGCGACCGAACCGCCCACCCCGCCGGCCCCGACGAGAAGGATTCGCATGACGCACCTCGGTCCGGGAAGAACGCATCGGGCACTGCGGAACAGCAACGTAACCGGGCAGCCCTTGTGGGTGAACGGCGCGGAGTGCAATAACTTCCCGATGAGTGCCGAACCTGTCGCCGCACCCGAGGCGCAGCTCAAGCCGGGCGCCATCTCGTTCGTCGACGCGCTGGTGATCGGCCTCGCGTCGACGTCGCCGGCGTACTCGCTGGCCGCGATCATCGGGCCGGTGGTCGCGCTCGTCGGCGTCTACGCGCCCGGGGTCCTGCTGGCGTCGTTCGTGCCGATGCTGCTCATCGCCTCGGCGTTCTACTACCTCAACAGGGTCGACCAGGACTGCGGCACCACGTTCTCCTGGGTCACGCGCTCGATGGGGCCGTGGCTGGGGTGGATCGGCGGCTGGTCTATCGCGATGACGGGCGTGCTGGTCACGGGCTCGCTCGCCGACACCGCCGTCCGCTTCTCGCTGCTCGCCCTGAACCTCGACGACCTGGCGAGCAACAACGCCGTCGTCATCCCGATCGTCGTGGTCGTCGTGCTCGCGATGACGGTGCTGTGCGTGCTCGGCACCGAGATCTCGGCGAAGTTCCAGAACGTCCTGATCCTGGTGCAGGTGGTGTCCCTGCTGGTGTTCGCCGCGGTCGCGCTGGTGCGGGCGGCCACCGGGGACACCCCCTTCGACGCCGAGACCCCGTCGTTCTCCTGGCTCAACCCGTTCGCCGAGGGCGGCGCGGCACTGACCGCCGGCCTGCTGCTGGGGGTGTTCGCCTACTGGGGCTGGGAGTCTGCGGTGAACCTCACCGAGGAGACCACCGACTCCGCGTCGACGCCGGGCAAGGCCGCGATCGTGTCGACGGTCGTCCTGCTCGTCACCTACATCTCCGTCGCCTACGCGGTGGTGGCGTTCGCCGGCACGGGCTTCCTCGCCGACAACCAGGACCAGGCCGAGCTGATCTTCGCGCTGCTCGGTGAGCAGGTACTCGGTGGCTGGGACTGGGTGCTGCTGGTCTCCGTCGCCACCGCGGCGCTCGCGTCCACCCAGACCACGATCATCCCGGCGTCGCGCACGGGGCTGTCGATGGCCCGCCGCGCGGCGATGCCGAGACGGCTCGCGCACATCCACCCGCGGTTCCGCACCCCGGACGTGTCGACCTGGACGGTGGCCGCCATCGCCATCGGCTGGTACGTCCTGATCTACCTGATCAGCGAGAACGCCCTGTTCGACTCGCTCACCGCGCTGTCGCTGCTCATCGCGTTCTACTACTCGCTCACCGGCATCGCCTGCGCCGTCTACTACCGCAGGCAGTTGCTGCGCAGCGCGTCCAACCTGATCCTGATCGGCATCGGGCCGCTCGTCGGCTCCGCGCTGCTGCTCTACCTGCTGGTCCTGTCCGTCACCGACCTCAACGACCCCGAGGCGAGCTCGTCGGGCGTCTCGTGGTTCGGATTCGGGCCGCCGCTGGTGATCGGGGTCGGGATCTTCCTGGTCGGTATCGTGTTCATGATCGGCTGGCGGCTGCACGACGCGCGGTTCTGGCAGGAACGGCCCGGGATCGCGCCGGAGACCGTCGACACCGAGAAGGGCTGAGGCACGTGGCGAGTGGCAAGTGCATCGTGCTGGGCTACGACCGGTCGCCCGGGGCGCACCGGGCACTGGACATCGCCATCGAGCTGGCCGGGAGCTTCGACGTGCCGCTGGTGCTGGTGCACGGCGTCGCGCCGCCCAGCTCGGTCGGCGAGGAGGCCAACGAGGCCCGCGAGGCGATCGACGACATGGACGAGGAGATCGCCGCACCGGCCGTCGCGGCCGCGGAGGCCGCCGGGGTCTCGGTGATCGTCGAGGTCGTCGACTCCCGGCCCGCCCCGGCCCTGATCGCCGCGGCCGAGGAGCACGACGCACTCGTCATCGTCGTCGGCACCTGGAACGAGAGCCCGCTGCGCGGCGCCCTGCTCGGCTCGGTGCCGCACAAGCTGCTGCAGATCTCGCGCCGGCCGGTCCTCTGCGTGCCCTCCGCGGATCGCCACGCCTGATGACGCCGGTCGCCGTGCTCGTCCTCGCCGTCGGGGTGCTGGTGGTGCTGGCGATCGCCGGCACCGCCGTGGCGCTCGACCGGCACCGCCGTCGCACCGCCCCCCGGCCGGTGACCCCGCAGCACCCGGCCCCGGCGCGGCAGGTCGAACCGATCGACTCCGCTCGCGCCCAGGAGGACCCGCCCACCGTCATGACCCGCGGCGACGACGGCCCGACGGTGGCCATCCCCCGCCCGGCCGACCCCGACGACCCGGGCCGGCCCTGAGCGGGCTCACTCCCCCAGCGACCGCTCCAGCTGCGCCGACAGCGCGGCGGCGAACGCCGCCGGGTCCGGCAGGTCGCCGCCCTCGGCGAGCAGGGCCGTGCCGTGCAGCAACCGGGCGATGCCGCGCAGCTCCTCGTCGTCGGGACGCTCGGCGTACGCCCGGTTCAGGCCCACGACCAGCGGGCTCTGCGGGTTGAGCTCCAGGATCCGCTTCACCTTCGGCGGCTCCTGCCCCATCGCGCGGTACATCTTCTCCAGCGTCGGGGTGAGGTCGCCGGGGTCGCCGACCAGGCACGCCGCCGACGTCGTCAGCCGGTGGGACAGGCGCACCTCCTTGACGTCGTCCTCCAGCGTGGTGCCCAGCCAGGTGAGCAGACCGTCGAAGCCCTGCTTGGTCTCGTCGTCGAGGTCGTCGCCGCCGAGGTCGACGTCGCCCTTCGCGATCGAGGCCAGCGGCCTGCCGTCGAACTCCGGGACCATGTCGACCCACACCTCGTCGACGGGGTCGGTCAGCAGCAGCACCTCGTAGCCCTTGGCGCGGAACGCCTCCATGTGCGGGGAGCCCTCGAGCGCGGCCCGGGAGTCACCCGTCATGTAGTAGACGGCGTCCTGCCCCTCGGGCATCCGGGCGACGTAGTCGGCCAGCGTGGTCTGCGCCTCGGCGTCGTGCGTGGTCGGGAACGAGCAGACCTCCAGGATCGCCTGGCGGTTGTCGCCGTCGGAGAGCAGCCCCTCCTTGAGCGCGCGGCCGAGCTCGGACCAGAACGCGGCGTACTTCTCGGCGTCGGAGTCGAGCATGGTCCGGATCGTCGAGAGCACCTTCTTGACCAGCCGCTTGCGGATCAGCTGGATCTGGCGGTCCTGCTGCAGGATCTCGCGGGAGACGTTGAGCGAGAGGTCCGCCGCGTCGACGACGCCCTTGACGAACCGCAGGTACTCGGGGACGAGCGCCTCGCAGTCCTCCATGATGAACACGCGCTTGACGTAGAGCTGCACGCCCCGCCGGGCGTCGCGCATGAACAGGTCCATCGGCGCGTGCGCGGGCAGGAACAGCAGCGCCTGGTACTCGAACGTGCCCTCGGCGGACAGGCGGATGGTCTCCAGCGGCTCCTGCCAGTCGTGGCTGACGTGCCGGTAGAACTCGGTGTACTCCTCCTCGGTCACGTCGCTCTGCGGGCGCGACCACAGGGCCTTGCGGGAGTTGACGACCTCGTCGCCGATGCGGATCGGCCAGGTGATGAAGTCCGAGTACCGCTTGACGAGCCCGCGCACGACCGCCTCGTCGGCGTAGTCGTGCAGACCGTCCTCGGTGTCGACGGGCTTGAGGTGCAGCGTGATCGTGGTGCCCTGCGGCGCGTCCGCGGCGTCCTCGACGGTGTAGGTGCCCTCCCCCGCCGACTCCCAGTGCACGCCCGCCGTCTCCCCGGCCCGCCGGGTGACCATCTCGACGCGGTCGGCGACCATGAAGCTGGAGTAGAACCCGACGCCGAACTGCCCGATCAGCTCCGCCGACGCCTCCTCCGACGAGCCGCCGTTCTCCTTCGCCGCCCGCAGCTGCGCGAGCATCTCGGCGCTGCCGGAGCGGGCGATGGTGCCGATCAGGCCGACGACGTCGTCGCGGCTCATGCCGATGCCGTTGTCGCGGATCGTCAGGGTGCGGGCGTCGGGGTCGACCGCGAGTTCGACGTGCAGGTCGTCGACGTCGGCGCCGAGGTCCTTGTCCTGGTACGACGCCAGGCGCAGCTTGTCCAGCGCGTCGGAGGCGTTGGAGACGAGCTCGCGCAGGAAGACGTCCTTGTTCGAGTAGATCGAGTGGATCATCAGCTGGAGCAGCTGGCGGGCTTCCGCCTGGAACTCGATGGTCTCGGTCGACATGGCTCCACGATATCGACGGGCCGGGGTGTAACCCGAGGGCCCCGGAGGTCGTCCATCAGACAACGACGCCGGACGGCCGGCGCGGACCACCCACACCCCCCGAGGAGCACCCGATGTCCGCCTCCACCCGCATCCGCAGGATCGCCACCGTCACCGCAGGCACGTTCCTCGCCGCCGGCCTCATGGCCGGGCTGGCCACCCCCGCGTCGGCCGCCCCGCGCGACTGCGCCTACATGGGCTACGGCAGCTACGTCGACGGCCTCGCGCTCGACCACCGCGACGGGGAGGTCGTGCTCGCCAACGCGATCAACGCCTACCGCGCCCAGAACGGCCTGCGACCGCTGACCTACTCCCGCACGCTGGCCCGCCCGGCCATGTGGGCCAGCCTGGACAGCTTCAACCGCGGGTTCTCGCCCAGCAACCATGTCGACACCCGCGGCATGGACGTCGCCCAGCGCGTGCAGTTCTGCTCGGGCTACACCGGATACCTGGGTGAGATCAACTTCTGGGGCTACGGCTCCTCCCCCTCCTACAGCTCTCCTGAGGCCGCTCTGAACTGGTGGAAGAACTCCCCCGGGCACAACGCCCGGCTGCTCGACCCCCACGCGACCACGTTCGCGGTCGGCCAGGCCTACAACGGCTACCCGACGATCGACCGGGCCCACTACACGGTCGTCTTCGGCGACCACTGAGGCCGGGACGGACAGGGCCGACCGGAGATCCGCCCGGGCCCTTGCCCGGGCCCCGGGGCGTCACCAGACTGACGCGATGCCCGACAAGAGCCAGCTACTCAACTACGTCGACGGGGAGTTCGTGCCGCCCGCCGACGGTGGCTACTCCGACGTCGTCAACCCGGCCACCGGCGAGGTCTACGCCTCCGCCCCGCTGTCCACCGCCGCCGACGTCGACGCGGCCTACGCCGCCGCGGCCCGCGCGTTCGGGGGGTGGAAGCGCACCACCCCCGGGGAGCGGATGGAGAAGCTGCTCGAGATGGCCGACGCCGTCTCCCTGGGGGCGTCGCGGCTGATCGAGGCGGAGGCCCGCAACACCGGCAAACCGCTGGGCCTCACGGCGTCGGAGGAGATCCCCCCGATGGTCGACCAGATCCGGTTCTTCGCCGGGGCGGCGCGGATGCTGGAGGGCAAGGCGAGCGCGGAGTACATGCGCGGCTTCCAGTCGACGATCCGGCGCGAGCCGGTCGGTGTCGTCGGGTCGGTGGCGCCGTGGAACTACCCGATGATGATGGCGGTCTGGAAGTTCGCGCCGGCCCTGGCTGCGGGCAACACGATCGTCCTCAAGCCGTCGGACACGACGCCCGCGAGCGCGGTGCTGATGGCCGGGCTGTTCGCCGACATCCTCCCGCCCGGCGTGTTCAACGTCGTCTGCGGCGACCGCGGCACCGGCGCGCTGATGTCGGCGCACCCGACGCCCGCGATGGTGTCGATCACCGGCAGCACCCGGGCCGGCAAGGCGGTCGCCGAGGCGGCCGCGGCCACCGTCAAGCGCACCCACCTGGAGCTGGGCGGGAAGGCCCCGTGCGTCGTGTTCGCCGACGCCGACATCGCCGCGGCGGCCGAGGGCATCGCCGTCGCCGGGTACTTCAACGCGGGCCAGGACTGCACGGCCGCGACGCGCGTCATCGTGGCGGAGAGCATCCGCGGCGAGCTGGTGGAGGCCCTCGCCGAGCAGGCCGCGGCCGTGCGCCTGTCCCGCGACGAGGTGGCGGGCAGCGAGGACCTCTACATCCCGCCGGTCAACAACCCCACCCAGCTCGCGCACGTGTCCGGGCTGGTGGAGCGGGCCCCGTCGCACGCGCGGGTGGTCTCCGGCGGCGAGAAGGCCGGCGGCGGGGGCTACTTCTACGCGCCCACCCTCGTCGACGGCCTGCGCGCCGACGACGAGCTGATCCGCACCGAGATCTTCGGCCCGGTCATCACCGTGCAGGGCTTCTCGGACGAGTCCGAGGCGGTCGCCATGGCCAACGACACCGACTACGGCCTGGCCGCGAGCGTCTGGACGCGGGACCACGGCACCGCGCTGCGGGTCTCCGCGGCGATCGACTCGGGCTGTGTCTGGATCAACTGCCACATCCCGCTGGTGGCCGAGATGCCGCACGGGGGCGTCAAGCAGTCCGGCTACGGCAAGGACCTGTCGGCGTACTCGCT
The DNA here is from genome assembly GCF_019263705.2 of Pseudonocardia abyssalis. Lineage (NCBI taxonomy): Bacteria > Bacillati > Actinomycetota > Actinomycetes > Pseudonocardiales > Pseudonocardiaceae > Pseudonocardia > Pseudonocardia abyssalis. The sequence continues at coordinate 285,292 of NZ_JADQDK010000001.1, read as the reverse complement.
GGAGGACTACACCCGCGTCAAGCACGTCATGTCCTACGTGGGTGAGTAACCGGTAACGTGGAGTGACTTCTCGGAGGTGCGGATGGCCGGTAGCGCGCTGGACCGCGTCGTCGTCCGCTCCGTCGAGATCGCCGTGCGCGCGCTGTGGGGGTTCACGCCGCGGGTGATGGAGGACGTCGTCGCCGATCTCGGGCCGTGGCGCGCGATCGGCTGGATGGCGGCGCACATGCCCCGCTACCAGCGCACGCTGCAGGTGCTCGGGCCGCTCCGCGCCCACCTGGCCTGTCTGGCGATCTCCCTGGTCAACGGCTGCCGCTACTGCGCGTTCGGGCAGGCCTACGCCCTGGACCTGCTGCACCTGCGCGACCGCGACGCGCTGTTCCCCGTCGACGCGCAGACCCTGTCGACCTGGATCGACCTCCCGCCCGACGAGCTGCGCGCCCGCCTGCACGTCGTGCTGGAGGAGGCCGGCCTGCACGCGGAGGTGGTGTGGCTCGACACCGTCCTGGACCTCGCGACCGGCGCCCAGGCCCCGATCGACGGGGACGAGGCCCGGGTGGCGCACCTCGTCGTCATGATCGGGCGGCTCAACCGGGTGGGGATCGCGCACGAGATCGCCCCCGACGAGGCGCACGACCCGGTCAACAAGGACGCCGCCCTGCGCGCCCGGCACGCGGAGCTCCGCGCGTGACAGGATGACCGGGTCCAGGTGACGGCGGTACGAGGAAGCCGGTGCGAGTCCGGTGCGGTCCCGCCACTGTGATCCCCCGCCGGGGAGAGCCAGAGACTCACGCCGTCACTCCTCCGTGATCCGGGGCGGATATCCCCGTGAGGAGTCACCCGTGCGTCTCGTGCCCGCCCTGCTCGCCGGGCTCGTCGTCCTGTCGGCCTGCGCCGCCGCCCCCGCCGCCGCGCCCGCCGACTGCGTCCCCGGCTCCGGTGGACGCTCCACCGTCGAGCACGCGGAGAACTTCTCGCTGCGCTACGAGGACGGCTACCAGGTCCTGACGGTGGACCAGCCGTCACCGGGCGCGCCGCCGGAGTCCTACGTGCTCGTCGGCTGCGGGGCCGAGCCGGACCTCCCGCCGGAGCTGGAGTCGGCGCAGCGCATCCCGGTGCCGGTCGACAGCCTCTACTCCGGCTCGACGACCCACCTGCCGCTGCTCGTCGACCTCGGCCGCGTCGACGTCCTGACCGGGGTGGCGACGGCCGGGTTCGTCAGCTCGCCGGAGGTGGTCGCGGCCATCGACGCCGGTGCGGTGGCCGAGTACGCCCCCACCGAGCAGGTCGACGTCGAGCGGGTCGTCGCCGGGCGCCCGGACGTCCTCATGACCGGCGGGTTCGACGACCCCGCCTACGCCACGCTGCGGCAGGCCGGGATCCCCGTCGTCGCCAACGCCGAGTACCTGGAGCCCACCCCGCTCGGCCGCGCCGAGTGGATCAAGGTGATGGCCGCGCTGACGGGCGACGAGCTGCGGGCCACCGCCGTGTTCGACCAGGTCGAGGCGGCCTACACCGGGACCGCGGCGCTCGCGGCTGGGGCGGCGCCGGTGCCCGTCGTCGCCGGGTCGCTGTTCGAGGGGGTCTGGAGCGTGCCGGCCGGGGGCAGCTACCTCGGCCGCCTGCTCGACGACGCGGGCGGGGCGAACCCCTGGGCGGACGACCCGTCGGCGAGCAGCCTGACGCTGGACTTCGAGACCGTCTACGCCACGGCCGGGCAGGCGCCGGTGTGGCTGGCCACGCAGGACTGGGCCACCCGGGCCGACGCGCTCGCCGCCGACCCCCGCTACGGGGAGCTGGCCGCGATGCGCGACGGGCGGACGTGGACGGCGAACCGGTCGGTCGGCCCGAACGGGGGCAACGACTTCTACGAGCGCGGGGTGACCCGCCCCGACCTGGTGCTCGCCGACCTGGTGGCGATCCTGCACCCGGAGCTGCTCCCCGACCACGAGCAGGCGTTCTACACCGAACTCCGATGACGACGACGTCCCGGCTCGCGCGGCACGGGGGCCCGGCCCGCGCACTCCCGCGCCCCGACCCGCGGGGGTGGGGCGCGGTGGTCCTGCTGGCCGTGGCCGCCGTCGGGGCGCTGGTGCTGGCCGTCGCGGTCGGGCCCGTGGTCGTCTCGCCGGCCGACACCGTGGCCGTGCTGCTCGGGCTCACCCCCGCCGACCCCACCGCGCCGGTGCTGATCGGGTCGGTACGGGTGCCGCGGGCGCTCACCGCGGCACTGGCCGGGGCCGCGCTCGGGGTGGCGGGCCTGCAGCTGCAGACGCTGTTCCGCAACCCGCTCGCCGAGCCGTACGTGCTGGGCGTCAGCGCCGGGGCGAGCCTGGGCGTCGCGCTCGCCGTGGCGGGCACCGCGGGCGGCTCGGCGGGCACGTTCACCGCGGGGGTGGTCGGGGCCGGGCGGGCGGGCACCGTGGTGGCCGCGGCCGTCGGCGCCGGGTTCGTGCTGGGGGTCGTGCTGCTGCTCTCACGCTGGGTGCGGTCCGGGATCGTGCTGCTGATCGTCGGGGTGATGCTCGGGTCGCTGGCCACGGCCGGGGTCAGCCTGCTGCTCACCGTGATCGACCCGCAGCGCGCGCAGCAGTTCATCGCGTGGGGGCTGGGCAGCTTCTCCGGGACGACCGGCGCCGACCTGGCCGTGCTCGCACCGGTCGTCGGGGTCGGGCTGCTGGTGGCGCTGGCCGGGACCAAGTCGCTCAACGCGCTGCTGCTCGGTGAGGACTACGCGCGCAGCGTCGGCGTCCGGATCGGGCGGGTGCGGCTGGTGATCCTGGTGTCCTCGGCCGTGCTGGCCGGGGCGGTCACCGCGTTCTGCGGTCCGGTGGCGTTCCTCGGGATGGCGGTGCCGCACCTGGCCCGGCTGGCCGCCGGCACCTCCGACCACCGGGTCCTGCTGCCCGTCGCACTGCTCACCGGGGCCCTGGTCGCGCTGGTCTGCGCGGTCGCGGCGCACCTGCCGTGGCTGGCCGGGCCGATCCCGGTCAACGTGATCACCTCGGTGGTCGGGGCGCCGGTCGTCATCGCGGTGCTGATCCGCAGCCGGGTCGTGAACGCGTGACGCTGCACCTGGACCACCTCACCGTCGGGCACCGGCGCGGGCCCGCCGTGCTCAGCGGGGTCTCCCTCGACGCCCGCCCCGGCGAGCTCACCGCCCTGCTCGGGCCGAACGGGGCCGGGAAGTCGACGCTGCTGCGGACGGTCGCGGGCCTGCTGCCCGCCGTCGCCGGGTCGGTGTCGCTGGGCGGCACGGACCTGCCGGCTCTGGCCCCCGCCGAGCGCGCCCGCCGCGTCGCCGTCGTCCTCACCGAGCGCGTCGACGGCGGGCTGCTGACGGCCCGTGAGCTCGTCGGACTCGGCCGGCACCCGCACACCGGCGCCCGCGGCACGCTGCGCGCGGCCGACCACGCCGCCGTCGACGACGCGCTGGCCGCGGTCCGAGCGGCGGAGTTCGCGGACCGGCGGGTGGGACGGCTCTCCGACGGCGAGCGGCAGCGCGTCCTCGTCGCCCGCGCCCTGGCCCAGGCCCCCGACCTGCTGCTCCTCGACGAGCCGACAGCGTTCCTCGACGCGCCGTCGCGCGTCTCGGTGACCGGCCTGCTCCGGCGCCTGGCCCGCGACCGCGGCATCGTCGTGGTCGTCTCGACCCACGACGTCGAGCTCGCGCTGCGCGTCGCCGACCGGGTCTGGCTGCTCGACCGCGCCGGCGGCGTGCGCACCGGGGCGCCCGCCGACCTGGTGGCCGACGGGGCGGTCGGGGCCGCGTTCGACAGCGACGAGCTGCGCTTCGACCCGGGCGCCGGGACGTTCGTGATGCGCTAGCGGCCCTCCAGCACGACCTCGCCCATCTCCGACCAGCCCACCCCGTCCGGCAGCTCCTGGTAGACGATCTTCGGCACCGAGGCGACGACCGAGGGCAGCCAGCCGAAGAACCACTGCGCGTGCTCGGAGGACACGTGCGCCTCCCCCGCCGCCTGGTCGACGTAGTTGGCGATCACCGCGTACTCCTCCGGGCGCTCGACGCTCGCGAAGCAGGAGAAGACCAGGTTGCCGGGCTCCTCCCGGACCTGCGCGGAGTACCTCGTGATGCCCGCGAGGAAGTCCTCCTTCTTCTCCGGGCGGATGTCGATCCTGATCACGATGAAGATCATGACGCCTCCTTGCGTCCGGCGGAACACACTGCGGCCCCAGGCATACCGCACCCGGGGCCGCAGTGGTGTCTCATCCTTCGCTATCCGGCCATGGGCAGGGTGCTGGGCGCCGGCTCCTGGGCGCAGACCGTGCCGTCGGCGGGCGCGGTGCCGTCGACGAGGTAGCGGTCGACGGCCGTGTCGACGCACGGGCCGCTCGCCCGGTAGGACCCGTGGCCGTAGCCCTCGCGGGTGAGCAGGACGCCGGACTCCAGCCCGTCGGCCATCGCGACGGACCACGGGTACGGCGTCTGGGCGTCCTCGCGACCCCCGACGACCAGGATCGGCGGGGCCCCCGCACCCGTCAGCGGGCCGGTGAAGCGGTCGGGGTTCGGGACGGGCCATGCGGCGCAGGTCAGCATGAGGTAGCTGGTCAGCCCGCCGAAGCGGGGTGCGGCCGCGACGATCTCCGCGGCGTTCGCGTCGTGCACGGCCGGGTCGGTGGGCACGGCGCGGTCGAGACAGTTGACGGCCGTGTTGGCCTCGAGCAGGCCCCCCGGGGAGCCGTCGGGCTCGCGGGACAGGGCCGTCGACAGGCCCAGCAGGATCGATCCGTCCCCGCCCTCCGCCGCGAGCAGTCCGGTGGTCAGCACCGGCCACAGGCTGGGAGCGAACATCGCGATGCGGGCACCGAGCAGCACCGCGGCCCCGTCGAGGCGACCGGCCGGGAGACCGTTCGCGGCCGGGACCTCCAGCGGCTGCGCCTCCAGGCGGGTGACCAGCGCGTCGAGCGCGGCACCCGGGTCACCCGCGCCGAACGGGCAACCCTGCTCGACGCAAGCCGCGAGGTAGGCGTCGAGCATCCGCTCGCCGCCGAGCGCCTGCGCGGTCGTCGCGTCGATCGGGTCGTTCTGCCAGAGGGTGGGGTCGACGGCCGCGTCGAGCACCATGTGCCGGACGCGGTCCGGGAACAGGGTCGCGTAGGTCGCACCGAGCAGGGTGCCGTAGGACGCGCCGAGGTAGCTGATCCGGTCCTCGCCGAGCGCGGCCCGGACGAGGTCGATGTCTCGGGCGACGTCGTCGGTGGCCATGTTCGCCAGCAGCGCGGGGTCGACGCCCTGCTCGCAGCCCGCGATCAGCTCCCGCGCCTCGGCGTCGAGGTCGGCACGGGGCATGCCGCCGGGCAGCGTCGGGTCGAGGTCGAGGGCGAGGTTCTCCTCGCGGGTGGGGTCGTCGAGACAGCGGATGCCCTCGCTCTCCCCCACCCCGCGCGGGTCCATCCCCACGATGTCGAAGCGCGCAAGCAGCTCCGGTGACCACGGGCCGGTGCCCGCGGCCGCGTCGATCGTCCGGACGGCCTCGTTCGCCGAACCGCCCGGCCCGCCCGGGTTGTAGAGCAGGCTGCCGATCCGCTGCGCCGGGTCCGTCGCGCGGTGCCGGACCAGGGCCAGCCCGACGGTGTCGCCGTCCGGATCGGCGTGGTCGACGGGGACGTCGAGCGTGGCGCAGTCGAGGCTCGGGCCGCACTCCTGCCAGGCCACGGCGGGCGCGGCCGACCCCCCGGCCGCCACCCCCGTCGAACACCCGGCGGCGAGCACGCCCGCGGTGAGCAGCACGGTCAGTGTTCGTGATCGCATGGCTTGATGGTGGCCGGGTGGGCCCCGCGACCGGCAGTCCCGCCCGTCACCGGTCGGTGTGACGCTCGGGCTCCCCGTCGATGACAGGTGTCACCAGGTAGGTGTGCAGCGCCGCCGCCGCGCCGAGCATCGCCAGGCCGCGGCGGCGGAGCCGGGCGTGCCAGTCGTCGAGCGTCGCCTCGAGCGCGGCGACCCCGCCGGCGTCGCGGACCCGCGCGACGACGACGGCGATGCGCTCCAGCGGGTAGCCGCCGCGGCGCAGCTGGTGGGCGAGGTGGGCGTCGCGGACGTCGACGGCGGAGTAGACGCGGTAGCCGGTGCGGGGGTCGCGGCGCGGGGTGACGATCCCGGCCCGCTCCCAGGCCCGCACCGTCGCGGGGTGGACGCCGAGGCGCCGGGCCAGCGGTCCGATCGCCGACGCCGCGGCGGGCGCCGGGTCGTGCACGCCGGGATCCCGGACGGCCGCGTCCACGGCCGCCAGCGTCGCGCGGTCCGCGCTCAGCTCGGCGTGGCTCGCGTCGAGCAGCGCGAGCGCGGCGTCGACGTCGTCGCGGTGCACCGCCCGCAGCACGGCGGCGGCGGTCGCGTGCCCGTGGGCGGGGATCAGCGCGACGAACGCCCGCAGCGCCAGCGCGTGCCGCGGACCGTAGACGCGGTAGCCGTGCGCGGTGCGGTCGGCCGGAGGGAGGATGGAGGCTTCCTCGTAGTTGCGCACCGCCTGGGTCGACAGTCCGTGCTCGCGGGCCAGGTCGACGGGCCGCAGGCGGGGAGGGCTCATCGCCCCAGTCTCAACCGAGTGTTCAACGATACGGTGGAGGGGGTGACCACTCCCGCACCCCTGCCCTTCCACCCCGACGACGACGAGGGGATCGGCGCGCCGCTCGCGCGCTTCCTGGCCGCCCGCCCGACCCCGCCGCGGGTGCTCGCGCTCGGCGAGCCGACGCACGGCGTCGAGGCGTTCCCGCGGATGCGCAACGCGGCCCTGCGGTACCTGGTGGAGCACGCCGGGTTCCGGTCGGTCGCGCTCGAGAGCGACGCGCAGGCCGGGCTGGCCGTCGACGCGTGGGTCCGCGGTGGCCCCGGCGACCTCGACGACCTGCTGACCACCGGGTTCTCCCACGGCTTCGGTGCCTACGCGGCCAACCGGGAGCTGCTGGTCTGGCTGCGCGGGCACAACCGCGACCGCGCCGAGCCGGTGCGCTTCCACGGGTTCGACGCCCCGCTGGAGATGACCGAGGCCCAGAGCCCCCGCACCGCGCTGCTCGCCCTGCACGCCCACCTGTCGGCGGTGATCGAGCCGCCGTGCACCGCAGCGGGGATCGAGGAGCTGACCGGTCCCGACGCCCGGTGGACCGAGCCCGCGGCGGCGATGGACCCGTCCCGGTCGGTCGGGTCCGCCGCCGAGGTGGTCGCCCTGCGCCTGCTCGCCGACGACCTCCGCGCCCTGCTGTACGCCCACGCCCCCGCGCTGCTGGCCGCCACCTCGCCGGACGCCTGGTGGACCGCCCGCCTGCACGCGCGCACCGCCGCCGGGCTGCTGCGCTACCACGCCACGATGGCCGACCCCGGTCCCGCGCGGTTCGCCCGGATGATGCAGATGCGCGACGCGATGATGGCCGAGAACCTGCTCGCGGTCGTCGAGCGGGACGGCCCGACGCTGGCGTTCGCCCACAACGGGCACCTGCAGTACGACCAGGGCAGCTGGGCCGGCCTGCGCTGGTGGAGCGCCGGGGCGATCGCGGCGGCGGAGCTGGGCTCCGGCTACGCCTTCCTCGCCTCCGCTCTGGGCCGCGGCCCCGGCGTCGGCGACCCGCCCTCCGGTAGCCCGGAGGCCGTCCTCGCCGCACTCCCCGCGGGCCGGGTGATCGCGGACCCGGCGGTGCTGCGCGGGACCGTGAAGCGCTCCGACATCCCGCCGCGGCGGGGCTGCTTCCCGCTCGATCCCGCCCACCCCGAGGGGTGCGACGGGATCGTCTTCGTCCGCGACGCCTACTGAGCGCTGCGCCCGTAGAACAGCTCCTGGGTGAGGGTGTTCATCCGGTCGTCCGGGCGCGCGGAGTAGGCCAGCACGGCGTTGATGCGCGGGCGGTCCCCGGCCACCGGCGTGACGCGGTGCAGCGAGTACCGCCCCTGGAACAGGCTCAGCGTGCCGGGCTCGTTCGGCAGCGTGATCCGTCCGGGCCGCTCGTCGGCCAGCGCGGCCCGGACGCCGTCCGGGTTCTCGTCCTCGGCGGTGCGCAGGAGGTGGTGGTACTCGTAGGCCCCGCCCGCGGTGCCCGGCTGGAGCATGATCGTCACGGCGAACGGGGCGCGGTCGAAGTGCCACCCCAGCTCGTCCCCGGCGTCGAACACCATCAGCGACGCGGCGCCCAGCGGGTCGGCGAACCGGTGCAGCTCGGCCGGCCCGAGCACCCGTCCCAGGAACCCGGTCAGCTCCTCGGAGGTGTAGGCGACGCGCAGCGGGGAGTCGTCGTCGACGAGGTCCCAGGCGATCGCCGACTTGGACGAGTGCTGCAGCAGCGACCCCACCCCGTCGTCGGTGACCGGCTCGAAGTAGACGTTGTGGGTGCCGTCGGTGCGGTGCGCACTCCCCCGCTTCCCGAGCGCCTCGTCGACCAGCCGCGCCACGGCGTCGGGCCGCAGGAACCCGGGCAGCTGGCACGCCCCCTCGAACGCGAGCGCGGCCCGGCAGAACTCCACCAGCGCCCGGCCGCGGGGGCTGTCGGGCCGGTCGATCGGGTAGCGGTCGAGGTCGAGGACCTCGGAGAGGGCGAGGTGGGTGGGGGCGGTCATGGTGTGCTCCTTCGGTGTCGTCCGGGTGGCGGGCACCGCACAGACCCACGGTCACCGCGCAGACCGCCGGGGCCCTGCGCGGTGACCACCAGGTCTGCGCGGTCAGCGCAGTGCGGCGTTCGCGACGTCCTGGGCCTGCTGCAGCCCGTCGGCGAGGGGGATGCGGCCGGAGAAGACGTCGTTCAGGACGCCCTCGTTCGCCGTGGTGGCCGCGCCGTACTTCGGGCCGAAGGGGGCGTCGATGGTGGGGTCGCCACCGTCGGTGCCGAACGGGGCGGTGTCGACGCCGCGCGAGGACCAGTAGTCGTAGTAGCCCTGCTGGGCGTCGAGCACGGCGGGCAGGGCGGCGCCGCGGGCCCCGACCGCCACCGCCCCCTCCGGCGACCCGAGCCAGCGCAGCACGCGCAGGATCTGCTCGCGCTTCGGGCTGTCGGCGTTGCCCGCGGCGATGATGCTGTTGACCACGCTGACGCGCCCGGCCGGGCCCGCGGGCAGGGGCGCGATCCCCCACTCGAACTCCGCGCCGTCGTCGATGTTCTGCAGGTTGTAGGTGCCGGAGGAGAACAGCGCCATCCGGCCCTGCAGGAACTGGTCGCGGCTGAAGTCGGGGTTGGTGTTGGTGTCTGCGGCCGACGGGGCCACGCGGTGGCGGTTGATCAGGTCGACGAGGTAGCCGAACGCCTGTGCGGTGGCCGGCTCGGTGTAGACGAACGTGGCGTCCTCGGCCTGGATGCGGCCGCCGTTGGAGCCGACGAAGTTGTAGTAGACGCCCTGCAGGTCGCGCGCCGCGTTGTGGCCGTACTGGGCGATCGCACCCGCGTCGAAGGCGGGATCGGTGGCGTTGCGGCCGGACGTGTCGAGCGTCAGCCGCTGGGCGGCGGCGAGGAAGGTGTCGGCCGCCGGGTCGGTCGGGTTCCAGATCAGGTTCGCCGGGTCGACGCCGGCGGCCTCCACCATGGCCTTGTTGTAGTAGAGGACGATCCGCCCGTCGGTCAGGACCGGCACGCCGCACACGACGCCGTTGCGGGTGTACTGCTCCACCGCGGCCGGGGTCCAGCCGGGCACCTGGTCACCGAGCTCGGTGCCGACGTCGATCAGCTTGCCCGCGTCGGCCAGCGCGCCGTAGTTCAGGGCGTTGACCCAGTAGACGTCCGTCGCCGTCCCGCTCGCGACGTCGAGGGGCAGCGAGGTGAAGTAGTCGGCGAACGCGACGCGGGTGAACTCCACCCGGATGTCGGGGTTCTGCCGGGAGAACTCGTCGAACGACTCGCGGTAGGCCGTCTCCACGTCCTCGTCCCACAGCCGGAAGGTCACCGTCGTGACGCCGTCGGGTGCCGCACCCGAGCTCGGCGACGCGGGGGAGCACCCGGTCAGGGCGAGGGCCGCGACGGCCGAGAGCTTCAGCGCGGTGCGTCGGTCGAAGGTGGTCATGGTTCTCCCCCTCACCGGAACCCGGTGATCGTGATGGATCGGACGACGTTGCGCTGGACCGCGAGGAACAGCACCAGCAGCGGGACGATCGCGATCGTCGTGGCCGCCATGACGATCGTCCAGTTGCCGTTGTACTGGGTCTGCAGTGCCGAGGTGGCGACCGTCAGCACCTGCCAGGTGGGCCCGGAGGTGATCACCAGGGGCCACAGGAAGTTGTTCCAGTGCGTCACCACGGTGATCACGACGAGCGTCGCGATGATCGGCCGGCTCATCGGCAGCACGATGCTGAACAGGATCCGCAGCGTGCCCGCGCCGTCGAGCTTGGCCGCGTCGAGCAGGTCCGAGGGGATGCCGCGGAAGTACTCGCGCAGCAGGAAGATCGCGTACGGCGAGCCGAAGACCTGCGGCAGCACCAGCGCCCAGAACGTGTTGCGCAGACCGGCCTCGGTCATCATCAGGTAGAGCGGGATGATCGTGACGGCCTGCGGCACCATCAGCGTCGCGAGGTAGACCCAGAACAGGGTGTCGCGGCCCCGGAAGCGCAGCCGGGCGAACGCGTAGGCGGCGAACACCGAGAACAGCAGCTGCCCCACCAGGATCACGGCGACGACCTGCACCGTCACCGCGATCGGGGTCGTGAAGTCGTACTGCTCGCCGAACAGCGCGACGAAGTTGTCGGCCACCGGCGGCGCGGGCGGGGCCAGCACCGACTGCGCGGCGAACTGGCGCGGGGTCTTCAGCGCCGTCGACAGGCTGAGCACGAACGGCGCCAGCACCAGCACCGCGCCGACGACGAGCACCACGTAGGTGGCCCACGTCCCGGCAACACTGCGGCCCCTCACGTCGACAGGTCGTAGGTCGTGCGGCGGGAGAACCACCGCTGCTGCACCAGCGTCACCGTCACCAGGATCACGAACAGCACCAGCGCCATCACCGCGGCCTGCCCGACGGCCCGGTTCTCGAACGCCTCGTAGTAGATCCGCCCCGCCACCACGTCGGTGACGCCCTGCGGGCCGCCGTTCGGGGTGAGCGCGTAGACGGAGTCGAACACCTGGAAGCTGGAGATCACGCCGGTGACCAGCACGAAGAACGTGGTCGGGCGCAGCAGTGGCAGGGTCACCCGCCAGAACGTCTGCCGGCGGTTCGCGCCGTCGAGCAGCGCGGCCTCGAGCACCGTCGACGGGATCGCGCGCAGCCCGGCGACGAAGAACAGCGCGACGTAGCCCGCCTGGGTCCACACCGTGACCGCGGCGACCGACGGCAGCGCCAGCGCCGGGTCGGCCAGCCACTCGATCCGCGTGCCCAGTACGGCGTTGAGCGCGCCGTCGGTGGGCGCGAGCACCCAGCGCCACACCACCCCGAGCACCAGCGGCGCGCAGATCCACGGCAGCAGGTAGATCACCCGGAAGGCCGCCGAGCCCGGCAGGTCGCGGTGGAGCAGGAGCGCCGCGCCCAGCCCGAGCGCGGTCTGCAACGGGATCACGATGACGACGAACAGCGCCGTGACCAGCAGCGACCGCGCGAACCGGCCGTCGGCGGCGACGGTGGTGACGTTGTCGAGCCCGACGAACGTGCGCGGGCCGATCAGGTCCCAGCTCTGCATCCCCAGCCAGGCGACGACCAGCACCGGCACCACCAGGAACGCCACCACACCGAAGAGGCTGGGGGCCAGGAGCGCCCACGCGATCCGGGCCTCACCGCGCTGCCGTGCCATCCGCCCCCGCCGACGCCTGTCCGCCCGCCGCGCGGGAACTCCGTGGAATGCATCCCATGGTCAACCGCGGGCGTTGTCAAGCGGGCACCGGGGACCGCTCAGATCCGGTAGGTGCGGATCTTCGCGTAGAGGGCGGTGCGGGAGATCCCGAGCTCCCGGGCGGCGGTGGACTTGTTGCCGTCGTGCTCGCGCAGGACCGAGGCGATGACCGACGCCTCGGAGCGCTCGATCGGCGACAGGACCCGGCGTCCGACGGCGGCGCGGACCTCCGCGGGCAACGCGGCGAGGGCGATCGTCGGACCGTCGGCGTCGCGGGCGACGTCGCGCACGACCCGGGTGAGCTCGGCGAGGTTGCCGGGCCAGTGGTAACGGCGCAGCGCCGCGAACGCGTCGGCGGCGAAGGTCTGCCCACCCCCGTACCGGCCCAGCTCGGACCGGGCGATCGCCACGACCGCATCGGGCCTGCGCCGCAGCGGCGGCAGCCGCACGGAGCCCGCGGCCAGCCGGTCGATCAACCGCATCGTCTGCGGTGCGGCCGGATCGTCCTCCGCCGCGGTGGCGGTCAGGCCGACGGCCGGGCGCGGGCCGGCGGCGATGGTCGCGGTGACCGCCGCGGACGCGGTGGTGTCGAGCAGGTCGACGTGGAGCAGCACCACCGGCGCGTCACCGCTGAGCACGGTCCGCAACCGGTCGAACCACGCGGCGGGATCGGCGTGGTGGGTGGCCGCGTCGAGCACCTCCGGATCGTCGCCGAAGGCTCCCGCGAGCACGGAGCGCCTGCCCGAGCCGGGCTCGCCGAGCACGACCACCGGTCCGTCGGCGGCGAGTCGCCGGGCACGCACGGCCGCGGCCTCCCACTCGTCCCCGGCCGCCCCCGCGACCGGCCGGCGTGCCGGTTGCGGCCGCGCGGGCTGATCGGCCACGGTGATCACCGCCCCGGCCGGTGCGCCCGCGTCCCGCACGATCCGCACCTGCGCGGTCAGGTCGGCCGGGAGGCCGATGCTCGTGCCGTCCCCCGCCCCGCGCAGGGCGCGGATCTCGTCCCACAGGTCGAGACGATCCAGGCCCAGATCGGCCGCCTGCGGGTTGGCGATGATCAGCCCGTCACCGACGACGGCGACGGGGCCGCCCACCCGGCGCTGCTCGTCGAGGAACGCCGACAGGAGGTGCTGCTCCCGTGCCGTGGCCGAGTCGTAGAGGGCGACCTGGATCTCGTCGACGAGCTTGCGCACCACCACCGAGAGCAGCGAGTTGGTGTCGGCCGCGCGGCAGGTGACGTTGACGGCACCGACGACGCGCCGGGTCACCGGATGCCGCACCGGCGCCGCGACGCAGGTGACGTCGTGGAACCGGTGGACGAAGTGCTCGGACCCCCGCACGACCGTCAGCCCCCCGGTCTCGAGCGCGGTGCCGAGACCGTTGGCGCCGACGAACTCCTCGTTGAAGCAGAACCCCTCGATGACCGACAGGCCGTCGAGCGTGGTGCGGAGCATCGGTTCGGAGACCCACCTCCACACCACGCTGCCGGACGCGTCGGACAGCGCCAGGCACGAGCTGTCGCCGACCAGCAGGTCGGCCATCCCGGTCATGATCGGGACGGCGACGCGGGCGAAGTGGCTGTCGAGATCGGTCTCGAGGTACGGGACGTCGACGTACTCGGGATCCACGCCGCTGAACCGGGACCGTCGCCAGGACGTCAGCACCTCCGCGCGCACGCCCCGGGGCTCCTCCCCCGCCTGGAAGCGCTCCCAGGTGTCCACCGTCCCCATCGACGCCCCCTCGCTCCGCACCCCCATCCTGACCTGCCGCGCCCGGCGGATCCAGGGTCGGGCCCGCGTCAGCCCTGCGCCGCCTTCTCCTGCTCGTACTTCTTCGTCATGTGGTCGACGGCGTCGAGCTGGGTCTGCGAGTGGGCCGTCCGGGTCGCGGAGGCCCGGTCCTTCGCCGCGACCGTGCTGGCCGCCTGGCCCTGGAACTGCGGGAAGACGTTCTGGGCGATGAGCTCGTAGGAACGCTTGGTGGCCTCGGGGTTGGCCCACTCGTGCCCGAGCAGCAGGAACGCGCCGAAGCCGCCGGACTGGTCGGCGAGCTTCTGCACCTGGGCCTTCGCGTCCTCGACGGTGCCGATCGCGCCGATGCCGGCCTCGTTGATGAAGTCGATCATCTCCTTGATGTTGCCGCCCGCGACCGCCATCTGCGGGAACGCCGCGACCTTCTGGAAGTAGTCGAACCAGTGCTCGATGCCGTACTCCACCTCGCGGTAGGCCTGCTCCCGGGTCTCGGCGATGTGCATCAGCCCGACGAGGCGCCAGCCGGAGCGGTCCGGCGTCGGACGTCCGTAGTGCTGGGCCCGCTCCTCCACGACGCTCCAGTGGTGCGCCAGCGCGTCGAACCCGTCCTGGGTCAGGGTGGCGCCGATGGACAGGAGCCCGGTGCCGAACCGGCCGGCGAGCCGGGGGCCCGTGGGGGACGCGACCGCGGCCACGGTGACGTCGAAGTCGCTGTAGGGGCGCAGCTGCAGCTGGGCGTCGACGAGGTTGTGGGTCTTCGTCTGCTTGGTGACGCTCTCCCCCGCGAGCAGCCGCGTGATGATGTCGAGGTTGTCCTCCATCAGCTCGCGGGTGTCGGTCGGGTTCAGCCCGATCATCGCCGAGTCGGTCGGCAGGGAGCCCGGCCCGCACCCGAGCATCGTGCGCCCGCGCGTGAGGTGGTCGAGCAGCACCATGCGGTCCGCCACCCACAGCGGGTTGTGGTAGGCGACGGAGGTGACCCCCGTACCCAGCTTGATGTGCCGGGTCCGCTCCGCCGCCGCGGCGATGAAGATCTCGGGCGAGGCGATGATCTCGCTGCCCGCCGAGTGGTGCTCCCCGATCCAGGCCTCGTCGTAGCCGAGCTGGTCGAGGTGCTCGACCAGCTGCAGGTCGCGCTGCAGCGCCAGGGTCGGGTTCTGGCCGGGCTTGTGGAAGGGCGCCAGGAAGGTGCCGAAACGCAGACGACTCACGGTGACTCCTGCAACTCGATCGGCGGCCGCGGTCCCGACCGCCCTGTCGTGACCGCCAGCATGACCCGCGTCACGCCCGCCGGACTGTGCGGAATGTGGACACCGGCCCGCCGGGGCTCAGGCCCACCGCCGTCGCGACCGCGCACCCCAGTACTCCTGCGCCGTCCCGCTCACCCCGGCGATCTCCTCGACCACCCCGTCCGGGACCACCACGTCGCCGGCCGCGAGGCTGCTGGCCAGGTGCGCGGGGTCGACGGCGCCGGAGAGCACCCGGCCCGCCCACGGCTGCGCCAGCACGGCGGCGACGGCGAGCCGGTCGATCGGGACGCCGAGCCGCTCGGCCAGCGCCTCCGCCCGGCGCACCCCCGGCGAGCCGTCACCGCCGCCGGGGGCGAGCCGCCCGTTCGCCACCGCCTCCTTGACGATCACATGCACACCGGCCTGCGCGGCCTCGGCGAGCGCCGGGCCCACCGAAGGCTCCAGCAGGTTCCACGTCGACTGGACGGAGCTGAACAGCGGCTCGCCGTCGACCAGCACCTCCAGCGCCCGGCGCACGGCGTCCGCCTGGGCCGGGCCGGACGTCGAGACGCCCACCCGCACGCCGCGGTCCCGCAGCGCGGCCATCGCCCGGTGCACCACGACGTCGTCGAGGACGCCGGTCTCGAGCGTCGCCGAGTGCACGTGATAGATCCGGAGCCGGTCGCCCAGCAGCTGCAGGGTCTGCGCCGACTGCTCCGCGAACGCCCCCGCCGAGTGGTCCTTCACCTCGTGCACGTCGGCGTCGACCCGCCACTCCCCGACGTAGCGGTAGCCCCACTTCGACCCGATCTGCACGTCCCCGGTGCCGGGCCGCGCGGTCAGCCACCCGGCGACGAACTCCTCCGCCCGCCCGTAGGAGCGCGCGACGTCGACGTAGCGGATCCCGGCGGCGTGGGCGGCGTCGAGGAGGGCCCAGGTCCGGGTGCGGAGGTCGTCGACCCCGCGGTCGGCACCGAGGTCGCGGTCACGGCCGGAGGTGATGTAGGCGGGGCGGGCCACGGCGGCGAGACCGATACCGAGGCGCAGGTGCGTCGAGTCGTCCACCGCACCAGCCTGCATCAGGGACGTCCCGACGCCGTGGCCGCCGAGTGGCTACCGCTCCCGCTCGTCGTCTTCCTCGTCGTCTTCCTCGTCGTCCGCTTCTTCCTCGTACTCCTCGTCGGGGTCGTCCTCGTCCTCTTCGTCGTCGGACTCCTCGTCCTCGGAATGCTCCTCCTCGTACTCCTCGGTGTCCTCTTCCTCGGTGTCCTCTTCCTCGGTGTCCTCTTCCTCGGTGTCCTCTTCCTCCTCCTCGACGGCCTCGCCGTCCGCACCGCCGCCCGCGACGAGCTCCTCGACCTGCCACGCCGCCACGATGGCGTCGAGCACCTCGGTCTCGTCCTCGTCCTCCCCGTCACCGGCCTCCACGACCTGGCGCAGCTGGCCCGACAGGCTGCCCAGGACGTCGGTCGGGATGTGCTCGGCGAACAGGACGATGGTCTCGCCGACGAGGTCCTCACCGTCGTCCCCGTCGTAGAGGCTCTGCGCCTTGCGCAGCAGCTTCTCCGGCGACATCGACGACTCCAGCGAGTCCAGCACCGGCTGCAGGAGCAGGGCGGCCTCGGCCAGCTCGGCGTCCTCGACCTCCCCGTCCGCCGACGCGATCGCCACGAACAGCAGCGCCATCCGCCGCTCGAACGCGACCTCGCCCATGGCGTCGACGAGCTCGCCGTAGGTCTCGTCGTCCATCTCGGCGAGGAAGGTGCCGGGCTCGGTGAGCACCGACTCCTCGTCACCCCAGCCGGCCCCCTCGTCGAGGACCTCGACCTGGCGGATGATCCAGGAGTCACCGCCGTTCTGCGCCGGGTCCATCAGGTAGGCGTACGGCATGTAGCAGTAGCCCTGGTCGCCCCACTCCGCTCCCCAGGAGTTGCGGACGATGAACACGTCGTCTGCGTCGGAGTAGCCGACGCAGAGCATCGCGTGCCCGCCGTGCTGCGCGAGCTGCGACTCCCGCTGCGTCGGCATCGGCACCAACCCGGGCCTGCGGTGCTGGTAGAAGGAGTCGTAGAGGCTGATCCCGAAGATGATCGGGTAACCCTCGGCCAGCGCCGACCTCCAGGCGTCGAGGTCCGTCGGCACCAGCTGGACGTCCTCGACGAGGAACGACTCGGCCTCGGTGTAGGCGTCGGCGTCGGGTTCGCCGTTGACGACGTCGGTGTCGAACGGCCACGAGGTCTCGGCGCAGGCACCGTGCCGGCGCAGGCCGTCGATGACGTCGACGAGGACCGCGCCCTCGTCCACGACGTCCTCCCCGGACCCGGCCCGGGCGTTGTAGTAGATGAACAGGCGGCTCACGTCGTAGGCGTCCTCACCCAGGTGCCGCTTCATCAGGTACTCGTAGGCCCCCGCGGTGGCGTTCGCCGTGCAGGTGTTGGTCTGGCCCTGGTCCTCGACCTCGGTCATCCACTCCCGCAGGTCGACC
This sequence comes from Pseudonocardia abyssalis, assembly GCF_019263705.2. Classification (NCBI taxonomy): domain Bacteria; kingdom Bacillati; phylum Actinomycetota; class Actinomycetes; order Pseudonocardiales; family Pseudonocardiaceae; genus Pseudonocardia; species Pseudonocardia abyssalis. Next base: position 268,077 of record NZ_JADQDK010000001.1, on the reverse strand, counting down.
TTGGGGGGCAGACCGCTCGCGGACCTGCGGCCGGCGAAGCGCTTCGCGTCGGCGGGCGGCTCCTGCTGGCGGTAGCCACTCAGGACCCGCAGGGCCCCTTCCGCGTTCTCCAGCACGTACTGGGCGATCGACATCGGTGGTGCCCTGTTCTGCTCGGTGACGTCTCAGGTCACCGGATCCGCTCCTGGACGGGAGACGGCGCCGACGACAAGAACGAGGACGCGCGGCGGACACCTGGGGCCAGTATCGTGATCGGGATCACCTACTGTCGGGTACCGGCGACACCGGTACCCGACCGGCCACCACCGACCCCACCTGGGCGATGACCGCTGCCCGCCACTGCGGCGGGACGACTGCGAAGACCCCCGCGTCGACGGCGTCGAGCGCCTCCTCCGCCACCGTCGACGCCGCGACGCCCTCGGCCGAGAGGCCGGTCGCCACGAGCGCCGGGCAGATCATCCCGATCGTCACCGGCGTGCCGGCCAGCGCCATCGCGGCGTGCTGCACGACCGCGGAGACCGCGTGCTTGGACGGGCCGTACGCCCCTCCCCCGCCGAACACGGCCATCCCCGCAAGCGACGCCGTGACCAGCACGTGCGCCGGCTCGTCCGTCGCGAGGAGCCGTGGGACGAAGGCCCGCAGCCCGTTGACCACCCCGCCGACGTTGACGGCGAACACCCGGTCCCAGTCCTCCGGCGGCACCTCCCACGGTGCCCCGACCGCTGTACCGACGATGCCGGCGTTGAGGCAGACCAGCCGGGCCCCCACGGAGTGCTCGGCGAGCGCGTCCATCGCGGCCGGGTCGGCGACGTCCGTCGGCACAGCCGTCCCCCCGGTCCGCACGGCCGTCTCGGCGAGGCCTCCGAGGTCGACATCCGCGAGGACGAGCCGGGTGCCGCGGGCGGCGAGGACATCGGCGAGCGCGGCCCCGATCCCGCTCGCGGCTCCGGTGATCACGGCGAGGGACATGGGAGACCTCCGGCTGTCGTGTCGGCCGCCCGCGACGGAACCAGGCCGGACGGCACCGCAGTGTCGTCGATCTGGCGTCGTCCGCCTCACCGACGCCCGGCTGCACGGTCGGCCCGGCCGCGTCCCGCCCCTGGGCTCCCGCGGCCACGAGCTGCGCGACCCGTGGCCGGATCGGGCACGTGGCCGAATCGAGAGCATGCTGGCCACCAACCGAGTCGACCATCAACGGAGTTCGGCGCTCAGCCACGGTTCGACGGGGTAAGCGTGGGGATTCTCGTGGGGCTGATCATGACCGCAACGCGGCCACTACCTCACGCACGGCCGCTCGCGCGGCACCCACCATCCGCGACTGATGCCTCTGCCCCCGCGGTGGAACACTCATCGCGTGACCAACAGGGAAGACCTGCATCGACTTCTCGACGCGGTCCCCGAGACGCGGCTTCCGCGCTGAAGGAGATCCTCCTCGCCGACCTCGCCGAGCCAGAGCCTCCGACGCCGCGACAGTTCACCAGCACAGGCACTCTCTCGGCGGAGCACGATCTGGCCGAGCGATCCGGAGACATCCTGCGCCGCGACTCCGCCGGAGGGTGAGCGACATCGGTCGGACCGAGCCGACCCCGATCACGCCGGAAGCAGCCTGAACGCCTCGACATGGCTCGGCCGCACGACACCGACGTGACGGCGATCCAGAGTCGCCACCTCGTGCACATCCAGACGCTCCGCGACGGCGATCACCGTCGCGTCCGTCGTGCCCAACGGCATGTCGGCGTACGTCCGCACCAACTGGGCAGCGCGGCGCAGGTCCGCCGTAGTGAGGTCGACCAGTTCGAAGTCCCCATCGGCCACCGCCGTCAAGAACAGCGCCTCCACCTCCGCACCGGACTCGCGGGCGAGCATGTACCCGACCTCCGCGACGACGGTCCCCGGGACCAGCAGCGTATGGCCGGCGAGATGAAGCCCGGTGAACAGCTCGACGCACTCGTGGTAGCGATCGTCACTCTGAAGTGCCGCGGCAACGATCGAACCGGTACCGCAGACGATCACGCCGGGCGGCCGAAGCCCTCGCGCAGGATCTCGTCCGTCCGGTCAGCCACGTCGCTGCGCTCCGCGCGACCCGCGCCGAAGAACGCCGGCGGCCACCGCCGCTCCCCCATAGAGCGCCCGCGCCGACGGACATCAGCCAGCGCGGCCGGCACGTCCTCCTCCGACGGCTGCTCGACCAGCTCCCGCAGCTCGTCCCGCTCAGCGCTCATGGAATCAGGGTAACGACACCAGCCCGACGACGAGCTCCGAGACGACCACACCCGATCCCCATCGGCTCCAGCAACACACGCGAGACGCCTGCCGCAGCCCGATGAACAGAGTTTCCCCGAACCGGGGTTGAGTTATGGCTCTGGACCCAGGCAGCAACGCGCTGACCTGCAGGAAGTGGGGCGGGTCGGGTTCGAACCGACGACCTGACGGGTTATGAGTCCGCTGCTCTGACCAGCTGAGCTACCGCCCCTTCGGGGCGCGAGGCTAGCGGATCCCCCGCGGCGGGCTCCGCGTCGACCGGTGGCGACACATCCCCGCACGCGGCGGTGTCCGACAGGAGTCCCGCCCGTGCACGGTCCCGGCCAGAGACCCGGCGACCACCCCGAGGGCCAGCTGTCCGTTCCCTGCTCAGACCACCCAGCCTGCGTCGAGTGCACGGGCCGCGTCCCGCCGCCCCCGCTCCGCCAACCCCTCGGCGTACGCCTCGCGGAACAGCACGAGGCTCAGCAGTTCGTCGCGGCCGCTGCCCGCACCCAGGGAGTCGAGCAGGCGGCCGATGGCCCAGTACGGGTCCCACGGGCCGGTCGGGGCGAACGACTCCGCCGCGATCGCGGCCAGCTCGCCGTCCTCCGGCGCCACGACCAGGTGCGGCACGACCCGGTGCTCGGGCCTGCGGTTCTTGCTGCGCAGCGTGGCCACGTCGTCGGCGAGTCCGTCGGCGAGGATCGCCCGGACCGACATCGCCGCCGTCGACGCCAGGTCCGGCGCGTGGTACGGCGGCGTCAGCGGGGGCACCGGGGGCGGGTCGACGGAGTGGCCGGAGATCACCACGAGCCGGTCGACGCCCAGGTCGACGGCCGGGCGCAGCGGCGCGTTGAGCCGCACACCGCCGTCGACGTACCAGCCAGCGCCGACCGTCGACTCGTCGATCAGGACGGGCGGGAACATGCCGGGGATCGCGGCGGAGGCGAGCAGGTGGTCCAGGCGCAGCGCGACCGGGACGACGTCGACGGCGTGGGCCGGTGACGGCCGCGCACCCTGGACGAACAGCCGTGACCGGGCCGCCGACCGCGCGGGTGGGCACACCGTCGCCGCGACGGCCACCGACTCGACGGCCCCGCTCGCGATGTTGGCCGCGACGCGGTCGGGCCGGAACAGCTCGCCCGCGCGGCTGCGCAGCGGCGTGACGTCGAGCAGGGCGTCCGGCGCCCCGATCATCCCCAACCCGGCCAGCCGCGCCGCGACGGCCGCGGCCGGGCCGGGCGTGCACAGCGGGTTGCGGAAGACGTCGCCGAACCCGATCCAGGTCTCCTCGACGAGCCGCCCCGCGTCGCCGGGTGGAAGGTCCGCGCACTGCGCGACGAGCGCCGCGGTGATCCCGCCCGAACTGGTGCCGAGCAGGACGCCCGGGCGCCTGCCCTGCTCCGCAAGCGCCGGGAGGAGCACGGCCAGCGCCCCGGCCTGGTAGGGCCCGCGCGCCGCGGCCCCCGACAACACCAGGCCCACACGTTCGGACATCAGGGTCCTCTCCGACTCCAACCGGTGGAACGCTCTTGCCACCGGACACCGATCAGGCGATCATTCTTGAGCACCGTCCGAAGTACATCGGTCACGGAGCGTCAGTACGCCTCGACGTTCAAGGAGACGACCATGCCGGTCAACGATGATGCCAGCGGTGATTACGGGTACGACCTCGCCCATGAGATGAAGGCGGTCCTCAACCTCCCCGTCAGCCGGCGTCGCGCCCCCGTCTCCGGCCGGATGGCAGGGCGTGAGCTCGACCTCGACGGCGGCGACTTCGGCTACGACCAGGCCCACGAGTACTGACTCCGCCTGGCACCATGGGTGGATGACTTCGACCTCGACCCGTAGCGGTCTGGACCTGCAGTGGGTCGACGCGGGCACCCGCCCGCAGGACGACCTGTTCTCGCACGTCAACGGCCGCTGGGTAGCCACGCACGAGATCCCCGACGACCGCGCGCAGGACGGCGCCTTCCGCGTGCTGCGCGACAACGCGGAGGACGACGTCCGCGCGATCGTCGAGGAGGCGGGGTCCGGCCCCGTCGCCGACCTGTACGCGTCGTTCATGGACGTCGAGCGGATCGAGAAGGCGGGCATCGCCCCGCTCGCCCCCCTGCTCGACGAGGTGAGCGCCGCAACCGACCGCGCCGCGCTCGCCGCCGTGCTCGGCCGTCGTCAGCGGGAGGGGCGGGCCGCGCTGTTCGGCGCGTTCGTCTCCACCGACGCGAAGGACTCCACGCGCTACCTGGTGCACCTGTCGCAGTCCGGCCTCGGGCTGCCCGACGAGTCGTACTACCGCGAGGAGGCCTCGGCCGAGATCCGCACGGAGTACGTCGCACACCTGCGGCGGCTCTGCGCACTCGTCGGGCTGCCCGACCACGCCGACACCGTGATGGACCTGGAGACGGCGCTCGCCGCCGAGTCGTGGGACCGCGTCACCAACCGCGACGCCGAGAAGACCTACACGCTGATGACGCTGGCGCAGCTGCGCGAGTCCGCGCCCGAGTTCGACTGGGAGCCGTTCCTCGCCGCCATGGGTGCCCCGGACGGCGCGTTCGACGAGGTGGTCGTGCGCCAGCCGAGCTTCGTCACCGCCGCCGCGGCCCTCTGGGCCTCGCGTCCGCTGGAGCAGTGGCAGGCCTGGCTCGCCGTGCACACCGCGTCGGCCTGCGCGGAGTTCCTGAACGAGGACGTCGTGCAGGAGGACTTCGCGTTCCACGGCCGCACGCTGTCGGGCACGCCCACGCTGCGGGAGCGGTGGAAGCGCGGTGTCTCGCTGGTGGAGGGGGCACTGGGTGAGGAGGTCGGGAAGCTCTACGTCGAGCGGCACTTCCCGGCGGCGTCGAAGGAGCGGATGGTCGAGCTCGTCGCCAACCTCGTCGAGGCGTACCGGCAGTCGATCTCCGCACTGGACTGGATGAGCCCGGAGACGCGGCAGCGCGCGCTCGACAAGCTGGAGCGCTTCACGCCCAAGATCGGCTACCCGGACGTGTGGAAGGACTACTCGTCCCTCGTCGTGCGGCCCGACGACCTGTTGGGCAACGTCGCGCGCGCCGGTGAGTGGATGACCGACTTCCAGCTCGCGAAGATCGGCCAGCCGGTCGACCACGACGAGTGGCTGATGACGCCGCAGACCGTCAATGCCTACTACCACCCGCGAATGAACGAGATCGTCTTCCCGGCCGCGATCCTGCAGCCCCCGTTCTTCGACCCCGAGGCCGACGACGCCGCCAACTACGGCGGGATCGGCGCCGTCATCGGCCACGAGATCGGCCACGGCTTCGACGACCAGGGCTCCAAGTACGACGGTGACGGCAACATGACCGACTGGTGGACCGCGGAGGATCGGGCGGAGTTCGACCGCCGCGCGTCCGCGCTGATCGCCCAGTACGACGCGCTGTCGCCGGCCGGGCTGCCGGAGCACAAGGTCAACGGGTCGCTCACCGTCGGGGAGAACATCGGCGATCTCGGCGGGCTGACGATCGCGCTCAAGGCGTACGGCATCGCCACCGCCGACGGGGAGCCGCCGGTCCTCGACGACCTCACCGGCGTGCAGCGCGTGCTGTTCGGCTGGGCCCAGGTGTGGCGGGCCGTCACACGCGACGCGGAGGCCATCCGCCGCCTCGCCCTGGACCCGCACTCCCCGCCCGACCTGCGGTGCAACGCCGTCGTCACCAACCTCGACGCGTTCCACGAGGCGTTCGACGTGCGGGAGGACGAGGCCCTGTACACCCCGCCCGGCGAGCGGGTGCGCATCTGGTGACCGGTCAGTGGTCCGAGTCGCCCTCGCCGCCGATGACGCCGGCCGTGTGGTCGGGGAGCCCGGAGAACCAGTAGGCCTGCGGGTCGTCCTCGACGAGCCACGACGGGCGGGTGTGCTCGGAACCTTCCCCGCGGCCGGCGCCGGCCGCGGGGAAGAAGGGCGTCCCTCCGGTCGCGGACCGGCTCCCGGTGCCGGGGCCCTGGGCGCCCGACGACGAGCTCGCGGCGGCACCGGGGCGGGCCGGAGCGGCCGGCTCGGCCGGTCCGGCGCGGAGTCCCGAGGTGCCACCCTCGGCAGGGGTGCGACCCGACCACGGTGTGCCCGGGATCCATCCGGTGCCCGGGCCCACCGGCTCCCGGGCCCCGGATCCGGGCGGTGGCAGTGGCGACGACCGGGAGCCGCCGGACGCGCCGGGACCCGGGAGCGTCGCGGAGCTGCCGGGGACGGACGCGGCCGCCGTGCGCGGCACTCCCGTCCCTCCGTCCCTCGGCCGCTCCCCCGCGGCACGCGGACCGGTGGCGACCGGACCCGCCGGGACCACCCCACCGCTCCCCATCCCGCCGTTCCCCACCCGGCCGTTCCCCACCCGGCCGTTCCCCGCCCCGCCGACCGGGCCTGGTGCGCCGGAGCCCACAGACCCGCCGTTCCCCGAGCTACCGGCGCCGGCACCAGCCGCACCGGGACCGAGGGAGCCCGCCCCGGAACCGACGCCCACCGCACCCTGGCCCCCTGCGCTGCCCACGGGGAGGGCTCCCGTCTGCGCTCCACCCGCGCCGGGCACTCCGGGGCCGGACCCCGACACGGCGCCCGCTCCTCCACCCGCCGACGCACCGCCGACCGGCACCCCGTCGCCGGTGCCCGGGGCGGCGATCACCGGTGGGTCGAACGGCTGGAACGTGCGCCCGAGCGACCAGTTCGTGTTCGACTCGTACCGCTGCGCCGCCTCCACCGCGAGCACCCGGAGGTCCTCCACCTGCTGCTCCCGCGCCGCGCCCTGAGCCACGCTCCTCGGCGCGGGCCCGTCGGCGAGGTGGAGGGCGCGCATGTCGTCGGCGACGCGGCTGTAGTACGCGGCACCGTCGTCGAGTGCGCCGATCGCGATCCGCGCCTGCCCCGCCCCGAGCTCCCCCACCGCGGCGACCCGCTCGACGTACTGCCGCGACACCTCCGCGGCCTCCCCCTCGTGCGCGCCCTGGGCCGCGGTCATCGCGACGCGCAGGTCCTCGGCGGCCCGCTGGAGCGTCTCGGCCAGCTGCCGGTAGCGGTCGGCGGCCACCCCCATCCCGTCGATGCCTGGACCGGCGAGCACCGGGTCGCGCAGCGCGGCGAGCGGGAGCTGCTCGAACGGGACGGCGGTCTGCGTGTACGGCTCGGCCATCGGTGGTCCTCAGGTCAGCGGTGGGAGGTTGGAGAGGATGAACTCCCCCATGCGGCGGGGGATGTCGCAGGGGTCGGGGAGGGGCCGGTTGGCTCCATTTGATCCGATGCTTACCCCTTGGTGGTCTGCAATCGCGATCACCAAGGTGCAGCTGTTGTCGGCGACGGCGTCCGTACGGATCGCAGGGTGGCCGGCGACTTCCGTCGGCTCATAGCGCTCGAAGTTTCCACGGAGATTCTCCACGACATCGAGAACCGCGAGATTGGTGTCGCTGTTGATCTCGAGCCCAACCGGGTTGGTGTCGTCGGTCGCCGAACTCCATCCGCACCGTTCAGTGACCGGGTCCTTCAGCTCCTGAGCCGTCCCCGGCAGCAGATCGAGATCCCGAAGCTGCTCATCAGTGAGCACGTCACATGGCGGGATGGCCCGGATGTCCTTCGGGTCGCGGACCGACGGTCCAGCCATCGGTGGCGTTCCCTGAGCCGGTACGGCCGTCGATTGCGGGTCCGCGATCGGTCGCCCAGCTCCGACGACCTGCTCTGGCGCGCATCCGGCGAGGCTGACCAGCATGGGCGCCAGCAGGAGCAGTGTTCGCCAGGTCATGCCAAGGCCTGCGCATTCGCATCCTCAATGCCGCGATAGCCATCGAGCTGCCGCTGGAGTGCATCCCTGGTGAGCTCGATCTGCCCGGCCCATGTCCTGACGAAGTTCACGGCTCGCTGGGACATCTCGAATCCGTTGTCGGCCATGTTCAAGCTGACCTCGTCGGATCCTGGCGGATCGAACCTCAGCGAACCAGCGGACATCGCTTGAATACGAAGCTCATTGGCGATCCTCGTCAGCTCCGCGATGCACGCCTCCGCCCGCTCCGGATCCACGACGAACCCACCACCGGCCCCACCACCCCCGACCGGGGCCGCCAACCTCGACTCGGCCCAGGTCAGGGCGGCGTACCCGCGCTCCGCCTCGTCGGTACCGCCCCCACCGTCGTCCGCCACGCCAGCAGGATGCCAGTCGGTCGCGCTCCCCGGGCCCGAACAGGAAAAGAGCCGGGCATCCCGTTCGGGGTGCCCGGCTCGGAGCGGGTGGGTCAGGCGGTGAGGGCGTGGACGCGCTTGCGGGCGTCCTTGGCCGCACCCTCGGCCTGGTGGGCGATCTCGGAGCCGACGGCGGTGGCGCGGGCGGCGAGCTCGTGGCCGAACGAGGCGGCCTGCGAGGTGACCTGGTCGAGGACGACGGGGCCCCGCTTCTCCAGCTCCTTGCGCTTCTTCGCAGCCTGCTTGGCGAGCTGCTTGCGCTGCTTCGCGGTGCGCTTGAGCAGCTCGGCCCGACGCTTCTCGCCGGCCTTCTGCAGCTCGGCGCTGCGCTGCTCGGCCACCCTCTGCAGCTCGGCCCCGCGCTGCTCGGCCTTCTTGGCGGCGCGGGCGGCGCGGACGGAGAGGTCCTGCCCGACCTCCGACGCGCGGGCGGAGGCCTCGGTGCCGGCGGCGGAGAGCTGGGTGCCTGCCTTCTGCGCGAACGAGGAGACCGCGGCACCGGCGCCGGGCGCGGCACCGACGATGCCGGCGGCGACCCCGCCGAGCGCGCCGGTGGCGTCCTGCGCGACCGAGCTGACACGCTCGCCGATGCCCGGACCGGAGGTCTGGGTGAGGTCGAGGACCGCGGCCTGGGCGCGGCGGGCGGCCCGCTTGCCCCGGTAGGCGACGGACGGCTTGCCGTGGGTGTCGGCGGCGGCGATCAGCAGGCCACCCAGCAGGCCGACGTTCTTGAAGAAGTGGATCTGCTGCTCCGCCTTCTTCGCCTCGTCGGTCTCCTCCCAGAACCGGTGACCGGCCAGGGTGGTGGGGATCAGGGACGCGGCGAGCGCGGTGGAGGCCAGGCGCGGGAACTTGCCCAGTGCCAGCATCGACCCGGCGACGATCTTGACGCCGGCGTCGATCTGGATGAGCAGCTCGTCGTCGGGGCGCTGGTCGATCGGCGCCACCTCGACGGCCTTGTCCACGGCCGGGGCGACCGCGTCGAGAACGGGCCGGGCCGCCTCGACGTGGCCCTGGGGCGCCTTGAGCGCATTGATGCCGCCCTGGATGAACAGAGCAGCGAGCATGGGTCGGGCGACTCGTCGAAGGAGCATGTCGGGCAGTTCCCCATCCTGGGTCGGGCGAAACACCGGCGGTGCCATCATTCCGGTGTGAGCAGACAGCGGGCGATCGGGTTGGACGTCGGCGGCACCAAGATCGCGGGCGGTGTCGTGGACGCCGACGGCACGGTACTGACCGAGCTGGTCGAGCCCACGCCGGAGGATTCCGACGCCGAGGCGGTGTCCGCGGTGCTGCTCGACATCGTCGAGCGGCTGCGCGCGAAGCACGACGACGTGTCCGCGATCGGGGTCGGTGCGGCGGGGATCGTCGAGTGGCCGCAGGGTCGGATGCTGTGGGCCCCGAACAACGCCTACCGCGACTGGCCGGTGCGCGAGCAACTGGAGGCCGCCACCGGGCTGCCCGCCGTCATCGACAACGACGCCAACGTCGCCGCGCTCGCCGAGGCCCGGCTGGGAGCGCGGCAGTACCGCGACCTCGTGCTGGTCACCGTCGGCACCGGGATCGGTGGCGGACTGGTGCTGGGCGGGCAGATCTACCGGGGTCCGACCGGACGCGGCGCGGAGCTGGGGCACATCGTGCTCAACCCCGACGGCCCCGTCTGCGGCTGCGGCAACCACGGCTGCTTCGAGGCCTACGCCTCCGGCACCGCGCTCACCCGGATGGGCCGCGAGGCCGCCGCCGACGATCCCGACGGCCTGATCGCACGGCTCGGTGCCGAGCAGGGCGAGGTCACCGGCCAGACGGTGACGGCCGCGGCCGGGCAGGGCGACCCGACCGCCCTGGACCTGTTCGGGCGGCTGGGCCGCTGGCTCGGCGTCGGTATCGCGTCGCTGGCCAACATCTTCGAGCTGGAGGCGGTGATCGTCGGCGGTGGGCTGGTCAGCACCGGCGACCTCCTGCTGGAACCGGCCCGTCGCGCCGCCCGCGAGTTCGCCTACGCCCGCGAGGCCCGGTCGACGGCCCCGATCGTGGCTGCGACCTTCGGCGGCGACGCCGGCCTGGTCGGCGCCGCGCTGCTCGCCCTCGAGGACGGCCGTACCTCGGTAGGGTGACGGCATGCTCGTTCTCGGACCCGTCCTGCGGCACGTCGGCGAGACCACAGCGCAGGTGTGGGTGCAGACCGACGGCCCCGCCACCGTCCGCGTCCTCGGCTGCGAGACTCGCACGTTCGAGGTGCAGGGCCACCACTTCGCGCTGGTCGGGGTCACCGGTCTGACGCCCGACAGCCGTACCCCCTACGAGGTGCACCTCGACGGCGAGCAGGTGTGGCCGCTGACGAACACGCCGTTCCCGGCCAGTCTGATCCGCACGCGCGGCCCGGAGTCCGACGGGTCGAACCGGATCATCTTCGGGTCGTGCCGCTACGCGAAGGTGGCCGACCCGAAACTGTCGGCCAAGCTCGGGATCGACGCGCTCGACGCGTACGCCTCCCGGATGGTGCGCCGCGATCCCGAGGAGTGGCCCGACGCGCTGCTCCTGCTCGGCGACCAGGTCTACGCCGACGAGCTGACGCCGCAGATCCGCCGCCGCATCGCCGGGCGCCGCGACAGCCACCCCGACTGGCCCGACGACGAGATCGTCGACTTCGGGGAGTACGTCGGCCTCTACCGCGACGCCTGGTCCGACCCGGAGATCCGCTGGCTGCTCTCCACCGTGCCCACCGCGATGATCTTCGACGACCACGACGTGCGCGACGACTGGAACACCTCGAAGGCCTGGCGCGACGAGATGCGCGCGACGACCTGGTGGGAGCACCGGATCCGCGCGGGCCTGGCCTCGTACTGGGTGTTCCAGCACATCGGCAACCTCCCGCCCGAGGAGCTGGCCGCCGACGCCGACGCCGCGCGCATCCTCGGCGCACAGGGCGACGCCTGGCCGCAGCTCGCCGAGCTGGCGGACCGCGCCGACGCCGAGACCGACGGCGCGAAGGGGGTGCGGTTCAGTTTCCGCTGGGACCTGGGCCGCAGCCGGTTCGTCATGATCGACTCCCGGAACGGGCGGATCCTCGAGGACGGGCAGCACCTGATGCTGGGCGACCCGGAGTTCGACTGGGTCGAGGCCGCCGTGCACGCGCCCGGCACCGTCGACCACCTGGTGCTCGGCACGTCGCTGCCGTGGCTGCTGCCGCACGCGATCGGCGAGCTGCAGACGGTCAACGAGATCGCGGCGTCGAAGCCGGGGTGGCGGGGGCGGCTCGGGGAGTCGATCCGCCAGGGCGCCGACCTGGAGCACTGGGCCGCCTTCCGCGAGTCGTTCGACCGGCTGACCCGCATGATCGAGCGCGCCGCGCAGAGCGGGGTCGCGTCGGTGAACGTGCTCTCCGGCGACGTCCACCACAGCTACGCCGCCCGCGCCGACCTCGAGTCCGCACCACCCGCCGCCGTCCACCAACTGACGTGCTCGCCGGTGCACAACCATGTCGAGTGGTTCGTGAAGCCGGGATTCCGCCTGGGCTGGTCGCGGTTCACCCGGCGGCTCACCGAGCGGTGGTCGGAGAAGGCGGGCGCACCGGCGAAGACCGTCGACTGGGAGCGCCTCGCCGGCCCCCTGTTCGGCAACACCATCGCCACGCTCGACATCACCGACCGCCGTGCCGAGGTGTTCTTCGAGCAGCCGACGTCGGCCGCCGCGCTCGCCGAGCGCGCCCGCCTGGAGCTCACCGCGCCCGCACCCGTGGAGGTCGTCACGTGACACCGTCCCCCTCGGCCATCGCCGGCCAGACCGTCGTCCTGCGGCCGACCACGGCCGCGCACGTCCCCCGGTTCCTGGAGGTGCTCTCGCACCCCGAGGTGGCGAAGTGGTGGGGCGGCTACGACCTGGAGCGCGTGCGCCGCGAGCTGCTGGGCCCGCAGGGCTACGCCGTGGAGCTGCACGGCGAGGTCGTCGGGCTGATCATCTACTACGAGGAGGACGACGCCGACCACCGCCACGCCGGCCTCGACCTCGCCCTGCACCCCGACGCCCACGGCCAGGGGCTGGGCGCCGACGCGATGCGCACGATGGCCCGGTTCCTGTTCGAGGTCCGCGGCCACCACCGCATCGTCATCGACCCGGCCGCCCACAACGAGCGCGCGATCCGCAGTTACACCCGCGTCGGATTCCGGCCGATCGGGATCATGCGCGACTACGAGCGCCGCCTCGACGGCAGCTGGCACGACGGCCTGCTGATGGATCTGCTCCCCGCCGACCTGGACTGAGCCGGGCGCGCTCAGAACGCCGTGCGCTCGAGCCAGGTGTCGAGCACAGCGGCGTCGCCGAGGACCTCCACCGCGGACGGCGGGATCCGCCGGGTGAGGGCGAGCAGGAGGTCGGCCGCAGTACCCCGTACGGCGACCGCACCCTTGGCGTGGCCGTGCTCCCAGGCGAGGGTGCCGTCCTCGCCCGCGGTCACCATCCACTCCCCCGCCTCACCCAGCCCGTCGTCGGTGGCGTGCAGGTGCATCGACGTGCCCGGCTCCAACGGGCCGGGGAGCTCGGACGCCGGACGGGCGGCCACCAGCGCGATCCACTCCGACAGCCCGTCTGCGGCCAACGCCGGCTCGATCACGAAGGGCAGGCCGAGCGCGAGAGCGGCGTCGGCCCGGTGCACGGTCGACTCGTGCAGCCGCCGCCGGATCCACCACACGGCCGGGCGCGGGCCGAGGAACGTCCAGACGGGGACGTCCGGACCCACGTCGGCCACGGCGTCGAGCAGGGTGCGCGGGCTCTCGTGCAGCCAGCCGGTGACGTCGTCGCCGGGCTTGCCGCCCGCCACCTCCCGCGGATCGACGAACGCGCCGGTCCGGACGATGGTGGCGGCCCACCGGTCGCCGCGGCCGACGTGCCGGACGAGCTGCTGCAGCGTCCACCCCGGGCACGTGGGGACGGGCGTGTCCGACGGGGCGTCCCGGACGGTCTCGGCGAGCGACCGGTTCTGCTCGACCAGTGCGGCGGCGTGATCCATCCCTCCACGCTACGAGACGACCCGCCCGGACGCGCATGGATCCCGGACGGAGGGGGTAAGGGCAGGACATGGCGCCGGATTCACCCGACTGGACGGTCCCTGCTTCGCTGCGCGCACTCTTCTGGTGGCCCGGTGTCGCCTTCGCGCTCGCGCTGATCGCACCGGAGGCGGCGGTGGGGTCCATCGCCGTCGCCGGGCTGGTGCTCGTGGCGCTCGGAGCGCTGGCGGAGGCGGTCGGCCGGCGCACGCGCACCGCCGCACCGGAGGTCCTGGACGCGAGTACGTTCCAGGCGAGCGAGTTCGAACCGGCCGGCCGCGCCGTCGCCTGATCGGCCGGGTCGACGTCACTCGCCCGGCCACTTGTACGTCCAATAGTCGGATGCCAAACTAAATCCGTCGGCCGGGGTTCGCGCGAACACCGGAAGGCTCCCCGACGAGAGGACTTCGGCGATGACCGACCTGCACGTGCCCGCGAACCCCGTCCGGTTCGTCACGGCCGCCAGCCTGTTCGACGGCCACGACGCCGCGATCAACATCATGCGGCGGATCCTGCAGCGCCAGGGCGCCGAGGTGATCCACCTGGGGCACAACCGGTCCGTCGACGAGGTCGTGGCGGCCGTCATCCAGGAGGACGCGCAGGGCGTCGCCATCAGCTCGTACCAGGGCGGGCACGTCGAGTACTTCTCCTACCTCGTCGAGTTGCTGCGCGAGCGCGGCGCCGGGCACGTCAAGGTCTACGGCGGCGGTGGTGGCGTCATCGTCCCGGCCGAGATCGAGCTGCTGCACAGCCGCGGCGTCGCCCGCATCTTCTCCCCCGAGGACGGCCAGAAGCTCGGCCTGCCCGGGATGATCAACCTGATGATCCGCGAGTGCGACACGGATCTGACGGCCACTCCCCCGGCCTCGTTCGACGGTCTGCGCACCGGCGACCACACCACGCTCGCCCGCGTGCTCACCCTCGCCGAGTCCGGGAAGCTCCCCGCCGGCCTCGACCTGGAGCCGCGGCGCCCGGTCCCGGTGCTGGGCATCACGGGCACCGGCGGGTCGGGCAAGTCGAGCCTGACCGACGAGATCGTGCGCCGCTTCCGCCTCGACCAGGAGGACAAGCTCCGCATCGCCGTACTCGCCGTCGACCCGACGCGGCGCAAGGGCGGCGGTGCGCTGCTCGGCGACCGGATCCGGATGAACTCCCTCGGCGGCGAGCAGGTCTTCTTCCGCTCGATGGCCACCCGCGGCGCCGACGCGAGCCTGCCCGAGCACCTCGCCTCCGCGATCTCGGTGCTGCGCGCGGCGGAGTTCGACCTCGTGATCGTCGAGACCCCCGGCATCGGCCAGGGCGACGCCGGCATCGCCGGGCTCGTCGACCGCTCGCTGTACGTGATGACGCCCGAGTTCGGCGCCGCGTCGCAGCTGGAGAAGATCGACATGCTCGACTTCGCCGACGTCGTCGCGATCAACAAGTTCGAGCGCCGCGGCGCCGAGGACGCCCGCCGCGACGTGGGGCGCCAGCTCGTGCGCAACCGCGAGGAGTTCGGGAGGACGTGGGAGGACATGCCGGTCTACGGCACGTCCGCCGCCACCTTCAACGACCTCGGCGTCACCGCGCTCTACCAGCACCTGCGCGAGCTGCTCGTCGACAACGGCCTGGTCGCGGGCGAGGGACGGCTGCCGCACACCGACCGCAAGACCTCCGCCGAGCACGCGGCGGTGATCCCCCCGCAGCGCACCCGGTACCTCTCGGAGATCGCCGAGACCGTCCGCGGCTACCACGCCGACACCGAGAAGGCCGTCGACGCCGCGCGCGTGCGCCAGCACCTGCGCACCGCACGCGAACTGGTGGGCGAGGCCGTCGACGACGAGCTGGCGAAGGCGGAGAAGGCCCTGCCCGCCGCCGCCGCGGAGCTGCTCGACACCTGGCCGCAGGTCGTCGAGGACTACTCGGGCGACGAGCTGGTCGTGAAGATCCGTGACAAGGAGCTCCGCACCCAGCTGACGCGCGAGACGCTGTCGGGCAACAAGGTGCGCCGGGTGGCGCTGCCGAGCGTCACCGAGGACGCCGACCTGCTGCGCTTCCTGCGCCGCGAGAACCTGCCGGGGAGGTTCCCGTTCACCGCGGGGGTGTTCCCGTTCAAGCGCGAGGGCGAGGACCCCGCGCGCATGTTCGCCGGCGAGGGCGACCCGTTCCGCACCAACCGGCGGTTCAAGATCCTCTCCGACGACTCCGACGCCAAACGGCTGTCCACCGCGTTCGACTCCGTCACCCTCTACGGCCGCGACCCCGACACCCGCCCCGACGTCTACGGCAAGGTCGGCACATCGGGCGTCTCCATCGCGACGCTGGAGGACATGAAGGTCCTCTACGGCGGGTTCGACCTCACCTCGCCGACGACCTCGGTGTCGATGACGATCAACGGCCCGGCACCGTCGATCCTGGCGTTCTACCTCAACACCGCGATCGACCAGACGCTCTCCCGGTTCGTCGACGAGGAGGGCCGCGAGCCCGACGACGCGGAGCGCGAGGAGCTCACCGCGTTCACGCTCGCGAACGTCCGCGGCACGGTGCAGGCCGACATCCTCAAGGAGGACCAGGGCCAGAACACCTGCATCTTCTCCACGGAGTTCTCGCTGCGGATGATGGCCGACATCCAGGCCTGGTTCATCGAGCACAAGGTCCGCAACTTCTACTCGGTCTCGATCTCCGGCTACCACATCGCCGAGGCCGGGGCGAACCCGATCAGCCAGCTCGCGTTCACGCTGTCGAACGGGTTCACCTTCGTCGAGAGCTACCTCGCTCGGGGCATGTCGATCGACGACTTCGCCCACAACCTGTCGTTCTTCTTCTCCAACGGGATGGACGCGGAGTACACCGTCATCGGGCGGGTCGCGCGCCGGATCTGGGCCGTCGCGATGCGGGAGAAGTACGGGGCGAGCGAGCGCAGCCAGAAGCTCAAGTACCACGTGCAGACCTCCGGGCGGTCGCTGCACGCGCAGGAGATGAACTTCAACGACATCCGCACCACGCTGCAGGCGCTGTGCGCGCTCTACGACAACGCGAACTCGCTGCACACCAACGCCTACGACGAGGCGGTCACCACCCCGACCGAGGAGTCGGTGCGGCGCGCGATGGCGATCCAGCTGATCATCAACCGCGAGTGGGGCCTGTCGATGAACGAGAACCCGCTGCAGGGTTCGCACGTCGTCGACGAGCTGACCGACCTCGTGGAGGAGGCCGTCCTGGCCGAGTTCGACCGGATCTCCGAGCGCGGCGGCGTGCTCGGCGCGATGGAGACCGGCTACCAGCGCGGCCGCATCCAGGACGAGTCGATGCTCTACGAGCACCGCAAGCACGACGGCACGCTGCCGCTCGTCGGCGTCAACACGTTCCTCAAGCCCGACGACCCCGACGCCGGCCCGGTCGAGATCGAGCTCATGCGCGCCACGGAGGCGGAGAAGGAGAGCCAGCTCGAACGGCTCGCCGACTTCCAGAGCCGCCACGGCAGCGAGGCGCAGGAGGCGATCCGGCGGCTGCAGGACGTCGCCACCGGGGAGGGCAACGTGTTCGCCGAGCTGATGGCCGCCTCCCGCGTGTGCTCGTTGGGCCAGCTCACCGAGGCGTTCTTCGAGGTCGGCGGGCAGTACCGGCGCAACATGTGACCCGTGCGCGGGTCTACGGGGTTGGGACGTGACGCAGGTGCACCGCCAGCACGAGCGCCGTGCCGAGCAGCACCGTCACGTAGCCGACCAGGCCGATCCACCCGGCGAGGTCGAACGCGACGCCGCCGAGCAGGCCGCCGACGCTGGAGCCCCCGTAGTAGGCGAGCAGGTACAGCGACGAGGCCTGGCTCGGGTCCCCGCCGGGCAGCAGCACCGACCGGCGCCCGACCCAGCTGCTGGCCACGGAGTGCGCACCGAAGAAGCCGATCGTCAGCAGCAGGACGCCGACGAGCACCAGCGGCAGGACGTCGGGGACGGTGATCCAGGCCCCGGCCAGCGCCACCAGCACCGTTCCCCACAACACCTTGCGGCGGCCGAAGCGGTCGCCGAGGCGCCCCGCCGTCGTCGACGTGACGGTGCCGGCGAGGTAGCCGAGGAACACCAGGCCGACCAGCGCGCCCGGAAGCAGGAACGGCGCGGCGAGCAGGCGGAAGGACAGGAAGTTGTAGACCGTGACGAACGTGCCCATCAGCGCGAACGAGATGCCGAACAGGCTGCGCAGCCCGGGGTCGCGCAGGTGCACGCGCAGCGGGGCTCCGAGGTCGCGCAGCCGGACCGGGGCGGCCTGCACCCCGACCGAGGGCGGCAGCAGCGCCCGGAACGCCACCGTGGCGGCCAGCGACACGACCCCGACGGCCGCCATCCCGGCCCGCCACCCGCCGAACTCCGCGACGAACCCGGCGACCAGCCGCCCGGACAGCCCGCCGATCGTGTTGCCCGCGATGAGCAGGCCGACCGCGCCGCCGAGCCAACGCGGCGCGACCTCCCGCGTCACGTGCGTCATCAGCAGCGCGGGCAGGGCGGCGAGCGCGAGGCCCTGCAGCGCCCGGATCCCGATGAGCACGCCGAACGTCGGCGCCAGCGGCGCGAGCAGGGCCAGGACCGCCGACACCGCGAGCGCCCACGTCATCACGCGCGCGCGGCCCCAGGACTCGGCGACCGACGCCAGCGGGACGATCGCCAGCGCGAGCGTGCCGGTGGTGGCCGAGAGCACGAGGCTCGACGTCGAGGACGACACCCCGAACTCCGTCGCGAGGGTCGGCAGCAGCCCCTGCACCGAGTAGACCAGCACGAACGTCGCGATACCGCCGAACCACAGCGCCGCCCCGAGGCGCCGGTACTCCGGCGTCCCGCGCTCGTGGCCGGTGGTGGCGGCAAGGGTCGTTGTCATCGCTATCGACCTTACGTCGCCCGGCCGGGGTCAGCGGTGTGAGACGGGACCCAGGTACTCGTACGCGGCGAACTCGAGGGTGCGCCGCAGCGTGAAGCCGAGGTGGTCGTAGAGCCGCAGCGCAGCGGTGTTCTCGGCGGCGGCGTGCAGGAACGGGACGTCGCCGCGGTCGCGGATCGCCGCGCCGACCGCCCGCACGAGCCGCGAGCCCAGCCCGCGCCCGCGCGCCTCGGGCGCCGTGCAGACCGCGCTGATCTCCGACCAGCCCGCCGGGCGCATCCGCTCCCCCGCCATCGCGACGAGCACGCCGCCGTCGCGGATGCCGAGGTAGGTGCCCATCTCGATCGTGCGCTTCGCGAACGGGCCGGGCCGGGTGCGCTCGACCAGGTCGAGCATCTCGGGGACGTCGTCGGGGCCGAGGACGAGCGCCTCCGGGTCGGGCACCACGGCCATCCCCGACCCGTCGTACTGGACGCCCGGGATCAGCATCGTGCGTTCCCAGCCCGCCGGCGCCGTCCGCGGGTCGCCCGCGGTGGTGACGGCGCCGAACGCCTCGGCGTCGCGCCATCCGTCGGCGTCGTCCGGGAACGCGGCCCAGATCGACATCTCCGGCGGATAGCGCAGCGCCGATCCCCGGCACTGGGCGAACGGGGCGTGCGTGCCGGTCAGTGCGGAGTGCACCGGGGCGTCGAGCGGATGCATGGCCCGATCAGATCACAGAGCTCAGGCGGCGTGGGCCTTGCCGACCGCCGCCGCCTGCTCGAGCGCCTGGGCGCGCGAGGCCTCGGCGAGCGGGATCAGCTCCGCCATCGCCGGGGTGACCGGGGCGAGCGTCAGCTCGGCCTCGACGACGGTGAGGTCGGCCCCCCAGACGTCGGCCAGGATGCGCACCAGGTACGGAGTGGCGTGGTCCCAGCCCTCGCGCGGGGTGCCGGCGCCGTAGCCGCCGCCACGGGCGATCACCAGCGTGACCGGGCGTCCGGCCAGCGGCGAGGTGCCGGGCCCGAAGCGCGCGTCGGTGATCAGCAGGTCGATCCAGGCCTTGAGGTGCGCGGGGACGCCGAAGTTGTAGAGGGGCGTGGCGACGACGACCGCGTCGGCGCGGAGCACCTCGTCGGCGAGACCCGCGGCGACGGCGAGGGCCGCACGCTGCTCGTCGGTGCGCTGCTCCGCGGGCGTGAAGCCGGCGAACGCGGCGACCGGCCAGACGTTCGGCAGCGGGTCGGCGACCAGGTCGCGACGCGTGACGGTGGCGTTCGGGTGCTGCTCGACGTACGCGTTCTCCAGGGCGTCGGCGACCTCCCGGCTCACCGAACCGTCGACGCGGATGCTGCTGTCCAGGCGGAACAGGCTCATCGGATCCTCCTCAGAAGTGTGGTGCAGACGATGTTCTGTCTAGCAGATGATCGCTCCAACAGACAACATCCGGATCTGCTTCCTGCGTAGACTGCGACCGTGACCACACCGCCGCGCCTGGAGTCCGATCTGGGCTGGGCGCTGGGCACGGTCATGCGCAGCTACCTGCGCGCGGTCGACGAGGTCGTCGCCGGGGTCCCCGGTGGCCCGCGCGGCTACCAGGTCCTCGCCGCCGCGGGCCGCGGCGAGGCCGGCAGCCAGCTCGCTCTCGCCCAGCACCTGGGCGTCGACCGCACGGTGATGACCTACCTGATCGACGACCTGGAGGGCGCCGGTCTCGTCGAGCGCCGCCCCGACCCGGCCGACCGCCGCGCCCGGCTCCTCTCCCTCACCGACGACGGCAGCGCCCGGCTCTGCGCGGTGGAGCGGGCCCTGCGCAGCGCGGAGGACGCCGTGCTCGCCCCGCTGGCGGCCGACGAGCGCACCGTGCTCCGCGATCTCCTGGCCCGCATCGCGCTGGGCTCGGCCCCGGTCAACCCCTGCCAGGTGGCGGAGGAACTGCGGGCGGAGCAGGTCAGCGCACCCCGAGGTCGAGGTCCGCGACGATCCGCCGCTGCACCGACGCCACCGCCCGGAACGCCTCCCGCAGCGACGCCCGCGTCACGGCACTGAGGTCGACCGGGCGCACGAGGTCGTCCGGCTCCTCCCCGGCCCGCAGCTGCTCCACCTGGTGGGCCAACCGCAGGTCGAGCACCAGGTGGAACGCCTCCTCCAGCGTCGCCGCCGCGGCGGGCGGCAGCGTGCCCGCGGCCGCCGCGGCGCGCAGCCGGGCCGGGGTCGACGCGCTCGTCACCCCGGCGGCCATGCCCGCCCAGCGCGCGAGGTCGACGACGGGGACGAGCCCGCCGCGCTTGAGGTCGAGCCGCCCGCGGTGCCGGCCCGAGAACTCGACGACGAAATCGCGCAGGAACCCGGTCGGCGGGCGGTGCGCGAGGGCGTAGCGACCGAGGAGGCGCAGCAGGTCGGGATGGCGGCGGGCATCACGGAAGACGTCCGGGACCGCCGGGCTCGACCGCGCCCCCCACACCGGCCGCGCGTCGACCACCAGCGACACCAGGATCGGGGCCTTGACCTGCGTCGGGTCGTGCAGCCAGCTCCGCGCCGCGGCGGCCCACGCCTCGTAGGAGCGGGCGAACAGGGGGTTCGTCGCGACCGCGCCGTTCGCGTCGGCGCGGAACCCGGCGTCGGCGAGCCCGGCCAGCACCCGCCCGGCGAGCGCCCGGGAGTGCGCGGCGGCCTCGGCGTCGTGCTCCGGGCCGACCCAGACCAGCGCGCTGTCGACGTCGGAGGAGGGCACGGCCTCGCGGCGGGCAAGGCTGCCGAGCGCCAGCCAGGTCAGTGGGCGCGGGGGCGCGCCCAGGTCGGCGACCGCGAGGTCGACGAGGCGGCGCGTCAGGGCGTCGACGACGACCGCGGTGATGCCCGCGATGTCCCCGGCGGCGACGCGGGCGTCGTGCAGGCCGATGATCGTGGGCGTCAGTTCCTTGGCCGCCGCCACGACCTCGGGGACCGACCCGGCCCGCGCGATCCGCGCGCGCAGCCCGAAGCTGCTGCGGGTCGACGCCGCGACGACGTCGACGTCCTCCAGCACGCCGAGCACGGTCCCCGTCGGGGACAGGACCGGGACGTGCCGGACGCCGCGGTCGAGCATGTCGAGCAGCACCTCGCCGCCGAGCCGGTCGGCCGCGGCCGTCCAGGCCGGGGCGGTCATCGCCGACGTCACCGTGGCGGCGGTGTCGGTGCCGTCGGCGACCACCGCGCGCAGGTCCCGGTCGGTCAGGATGCCGACGCGCCCGTCGACGAGCGGCACCACCACGGCGGACGCGCCGCAGTCGGTCATCCGGCGCGCCGCGTCCCGGATCGACGTCGAGGGCGCGGCCGTGCACAGCGGCGCGCGGACCAGCTCGCCGACCGGACGCTGCGCGGGATCGGGCCCCTGGTCACCGCCGAGCAGCGTCGGCGCGAGCAGCGAGCGGGCGATGTAGCGCAGCCCGCTCGGCCGCCCGAGCAGCACCCGGACCGACTCCGCGGGCAGCCGCAGGCACGTGGTGGCCCCGCGGGCCACGGCGGAGAAGCCCAGCGGCAGGCCCGACAGCATCGCGGCGTGCCCGAACAGCTCCCCCGGGCCGAGGAGGTCCAGCGCGCGGCCGCCGTGCACGATCTCCACCGCTCCGGACTGCACCACGCGGACGTGCGCGGGCGGGCCGAGTCCCTCGGCCAGGATCGTGGTGCCCGAGCGGTGCTCCTCGGGCTCCGCGACGGCGGCCAGCGCGGAGAGCTCGTCCTCGTCGAGGGCGTCGAAGGGTGGGTGGGCGCCGAGGAACGCCCCGACGGTCACCGGCCGGTCCCGACCACGATCGCCGTGCGTGTCACCGGCGACCCGACCAGTAGGCGTGGTGGGCGTCGTGCAGCAGCAGGAACGCGCCCTGGACGACGATCCCGGCGCTCGCCCCCGCCGGGCCGGGTCGCCCGCGCCGCCACCGCCACAGCGCCGCGCCACCCGCGACGTACCCGGCATCGAGCGCGACGTTGAGCAGGAGCACCCGGCGCAGCTTCCGGGACTCGGCGGCCAGTGCCGTCGGTGCGTGCGGATCGGGGACGCGCGCCATCCGGCGGGCCTTGAGCCGTCCGGCGACCACGACGACCGCCAGGTCCACCGCCCCCCACCCGGCGTTCTGCAACCCGAATGCGGTGGCCCAGGGCCCGCGCCGGGCCGCGGCGAGACCCAGCCCGGCCGCGACGCTCGCCGCACCCCACGCGGTGGTGGAGCGGGCGAGCGCGTCCTGTCGCGCCCAGGGGTCAGGCACGGAGCAGGTCCGCGGCCTTCTCCCCGACCATCATGCAGGTGATGTTGGGGTTGATCGCCGGCAGGAACGGCAGGATCGACGCGTCGGCGATCCGCAGCCCCTCCACCCCGCGCACCCGCAGTTGGGGGTCCACGACCGCGAGGGGATCGGAGTCCGGCCCCATCTTCGCCGTGCACGCCGGGTGGTAGACGGTGTTGTGGGTCTTGGTGATGTAGTCGGCCAGGTCGGCGTCGGTGACGGCCTCGGGCCCCGGCGTCAGCTCCCGGGTGATCCACTCCTCGAGCGCGGGCTGCTCGGCGATCCGCCGCGCGAGCTTCACGCCGTGCAGCATCACGGCCATGTCGTGGCCCTCGGGGTCGGTGAAGTACCGCGGATCGACCCGCGCGCGGTCCCGGAAGTCGCGGCTGCGCAGCCGCACGGTGCCCCGTGACCGGCCGCGGGTGACGTTCGGCGTCAGGCAGAAGCCGTTGTCGGTCGTCGGGTAGCCCCAGCGCACCGTGTTCAGGTCGAACGGCACCGAGCCGTAGTGCATCATCAGGTCCGGCCGGTCCAGGCCGTCCCGCGTGCGGGCGAACAGCCCGATCTCCCACCACTGCGTGGAGCGCGTGACCATCGGCCGCGCGGCCTCCCACATGACCAGCCCCTCGACGTGGTCGTCGAGGTTGGCACCGACGCCCGGGGCGTCGACGAGCACGTCGATCCCGAACTCGCGCAGGTGCTCCCCCGGCCCGATGCCCGAGAGCATGAGCAGCTTCGGGGTGTCGACCGCACCGGTCGAGAGGATCACCTCGCGGCGCGCGGTCACGGTGCGCCGGCCGGGTCCGATGTCCTGCTGGTACTCGACGCCGGTGGCCCGCCTGCCGTCGAACAGCACACGCGACGCCCACGCCCCGGTGATCACCGAGAGGTTGGTCCGGGTCCCCAGGATCGGGTGCAGGTAGCTCACCGACGCCGACGCGCGCGTGCCGTCGGGGAACTGGTTGATCTGGAAGAACCCCGCACCGTCGGTGACGGTGTGCCCCTCGTTGAACCGCACCGTCGGCAGCCCGACGCCCGCCGCCGCCTCCAGCACGGCGACGCCGCACGGGTCGTCGGGCGGGATCTGCATGAGGTTGACGGGCCCGGAGCGCCCGTGCCCCTGCCACGGCCCGTCGTTGGTCTCCAGGCGTTGCAGCAGCGGCCAGCACTCGTCGGCCGACCAGCCCTCGCAGCCGGAGGCCGCCCACTCGTCGAGGTCCTCGCGAGGGGTCCAGAACGCGATGCACGAGTTGTGCGACGAGCACCCGCCCAGCACCTTCGCGCGCGCGTGGCGCAGGAAGGAGTTGCCGTGCTCCTGCGGCTCGACGAGGTAGTCCCAGTCGTAGCCGGAGTCGAGCAGGCCCATCCAGTCGGTGAGCCGCAGGATCGCCGGGTCGTCGACGTCGGACGGCCCGGCCTCCAGCAGCGCGACGGTGACGGCCGGGTCCTCGGACAGCCGCGCCGCGAGCGCACAGCCCGACGACCCGCCCCCGACGACGACGTAGTCGAACGTGTCGGTCATCTGCCCCTCCGGGGGTCCTGCGCGGACACGGTTGCCCTGGCGACGATATCCGCGCACGGGGTCATGGGGCCTGCTCCAGGTTCTTCGCCATGTGCTCGGGCAGCGTGCCGATGTGGTGACGGCCGCGGATCAGGTACCAGGCCAGCCCGATCACGATGACCGAGCCGATGAAGATGAACGCGATGTAGGCCAGCGCCCCTTCCCCGTAGACCTCCTCGCGCGGCCACGCCAGGTTCAGCGCCATCACCCCGCCCCACAGCACGGCGACGATGTTGACCGGGAGACCGAACCGGCCGAGCGAGAAGTAGCCCGTGCCCCCTCCCGCGTCCGGCCACTCGCCCCGCAGCCGCTTCATCAGCATCGGTCCGGTGACCAGCAGGTACGCGATGTAGATCATGATGATCGCGACGCTCGTGACCGCGGTGAAGATCTTCGGCGTGCCGATGTTGACCACCAGGATCAGCACCGACGCGACGCCGATCAGCACCGCCGGGACGACGGGCGTCTTGCGCTTGGGGTCGATCTTCGCGAGCGTCGCGCCCGCCGGGAGGGCGTTGTCGCGGGCCATCGCGAACATCAGCCGGATGCCGGCGGTGTGCACGGCGAGCGCGCAGACGGTGACCGCGATGACGATGGTGACGAGGAAGACCTTGCCCAGCGTGCTGCCCAGCGCCTGCAGGACGATCAGCTGGAGGCCGCCGGCGGAGGTGCCCAGGGCCGGGTCGGCCAGGTCGGGCGCAGCGAGGATGGCGAACAGCAGGATCAGTCCGCCGATCACGAACGAGGCGATGACGGCCCGCAGGATCGCGGTGGGCGCGGTGCGGCGCGGGTCGACCGTCTCCTCCCCCAACGAGCTGGCGGTGTCGAAGCCGTACATGACGTACGCGCTGGCCAGCGCGGCCACCAGGAACGCGCCCAGGTAACCGAGCCCGCTGTCCTCGCCGAGGCCCTGGGTGTCGAACAGGACCGTCGGCGGGTTCACGATGTTCACGGCGAGCAGCACGATGAGCAGCACGGCGGCGACCAGCTCGATGAACACCCCGGCGCTGTTGATCCGGGCCATCAGCTTCACACCGAACGCGTTGACCGCGGTGGTGAACGCGATGAGGATCGCTCCCCAGATCACGGCGCTGATGGCGAAGTCGGTCTCGCCGGTGCCGTCGCCCACGAGCTGGAAGCCGCTCCAGATCTGCGGCAGCGTGATCTGGTAGGCCAGCACCACCGCGGTGAGCGTCACGACCGACGCCGTGAACATCATCCAGCCGGCGAGCCAGCCCGTGACCGGCCGCCCGAGCCGCTTGGACCAGTTGTAGACCGACCCCGCCACCGGGTAGCGCCCCGCGAGCTCCGCGAAGCACAGCGCGATGGTGATCTGGCCCGCGAACACCATCGGCCAGCTCCACCAGTACGCCGGCCCGCCGAACGCGTAGCCGAAGTAGAAGAGCTGGAAGGTGCCCGTGAGGATCGAGATGTAGCTGACACCCGCCGCGAAGCTGGCGAACTTGCCGATGCTGCGGTCGAGCGACTGGGAGTAGCCGAACTCGGCCATCCCGTCGTCCTGGCTCGTGCTCATGATGATGATTCCTCTCCTCGGAACCACCGCATCGGAGCCGGCGCGGTGTTGTGCCAGATGTGCTTGTGCTCCTGGTACTCGGCCAGCCCGGTCGGCCCGAGCTCCCTCCCGTTGCCGGAGGACCCCATCCCGCCCCACTCCGCAGCGGGGACGTAGGGGTGGTAGTCGTTGATCCACACCGTGCCGTGGCGCAGGGCCCCGGCGACGCGGTGCGCACGCGCCATGTCCTGGGTCCAGACCGCTCCGGCGAGGCCGTACTCGGTGTCGTTGCCGAGCGCGATCGCCTCCGCCTCGGTGCGGAACGTCTCGACGGTGAGGATCGGCCCGAACGTCTCCTCCCGGATCACCCGGGAGTCCCGGCTGACGTCGGCGAGCACGGTGGGCCGGTAGAAGAACCCGTCCTGCAGCTCGGGCTCGTCGGGCCGCTTCCCGCCCGCGACGAGCCGCGCCCCGTCGGCCAGGGCGTCGGCGACGAACCGCTCGATCTTCTCGCGCTGTGCCGCGGACACCATCGGCCCGGACTCGGTGCCCTCGACGAGCCCGCCGCCGAGCCGGATCAGCTCCGCGCGCCGCCCGATCTCGGCGACCAGCTCGTCGTGCATCGACTCCTCGACGATCAGCCGCGCCCCCGCCGAGCACACCTGCCCGGCGTGCAGGAAGACCGCCGTCAGGGCCCAGTCGGCGGCGAGGTCGATCGGGGTGTCGGCGAAGACGATGTTGGGGTTCTTCCCGCCCAGCTCCACCGCGACCCGCTTCACGGTGGCGGCGCTCGCGCGGATGATCGCCTGCCCGGTCGTCAGCCCGCCGGTGAAGCTGACCATGTCGACTCCCGCGTGCTCGGTCAGCGGCGCGCCCACGTCGCGGCCGTTGCCCAGCACGATGTTGACCACGCCCGGCGGCACCCCGGCCTCCTCGCACAGGCGCACCAGGATCACGCTGGTCAGCGGCGTGACCTCGCTGGGCTTGATCACGCACGTGTTGCCGGCGGCCAGCGCGGGCGCGAGCTTCCAGGACAGCTGCAGCAGCGGGTAGTTCCAGGGCGTGATCAGCACGCAGACGCCCACCGGCTCGTGCACGACGCGGGACAGCACGTTCGCCTGCCCGACGTCGACGATCCGGCCGGGGTCCTTGTCGGCGAGGTCGGCGTAGTAGCGGAACACCGCGGTGACGTCGTCGACGTCGATGCGGGACTCGACGATCGTCTTGCCCGTGTCGAGGGTCTCGGTGCGGGCGATGGACTCCTTGTCGCGCACCAGCAGGTCGGCGATCCGCCGCAGCAGCGCGCCCCGCTCGGGGGCCGGGGTCGTCCGCCACGGTCCGGTGTCGAAGGCGGCGCGCGCGGCGGCGACCGCGCGCGCCACGTCGTCGGGGCCCGCCTGGTCGACCGTCTCGACCACGCTCCCGTCGAACGGGTTGATCACGTCGTCGGTACCGCCGGTGCCGGCGGTCCACTTTCCGTCGATGAAGAGGCTGGGCACGCGTTGATCGTCCTCACCCGCGCCGCCACGTCAAGCACTCGGTTCGGATTGGTGCTTATAGTTTCGCCATGGGCAACACTGCTGCTCGGGATGGGGGCGTCCAGTCCGTCGATCGGGCCATCAGCGTGTTGGAGATCCTCGCGAGACGCGGTGAGGCGGGCGTCAGCGAGGTGGCCGCGGAGATCGACGTGCACAAGTCCACCGCGTTCCGCCTCCTCGGTGCGCTGGAGGGGCGCGGGCTCGTCGAGCAGGCGGAGGACCGGGGCAAGTACCGCCTCGGGTTCGGCCTGATCCCGCTCGCCGGTGCCGTCTCCGACCGCCTCGACGTCACCCGGCAGGGCCGCGCCGTCTGCTCCCGGCTGGCGTCGGAGATGGGCGAGACGATCAACCTCGCGGTGCTCCAGGGGCACTGGGCGGTCAACGTCGACCAGGCGCTCGGCCCGTCGACGGTCTCCACGCACAACTGGATCGGCCGCCTCACCCCGCTGTACTGCACGTCCAGCGGCAAGATCCTGCTCGCCCACCTGCCCGCCGAGCACCGGACCGCGCTGCTCACCGCGTCCGGCATGGAGCGGTTGACCCCCCGCACCGCCACCATCGACGCCCTGGAGAGCGAGCTCGCGAAGGTCCGTGCCTCCGGGTACGCCGTCGCGCTGGAGGAGTACGAGACGGGCCTCAACGCCGTCGCCGCCCCGGTGCACGACCGCAGCGGCAACGTGATCGCGGCCCTGAGCGTGAGCGGCCCGGCCTACCGCCTCGACGAGGACCGCCTCGCCACGCTGACGGCCCCCCTGGTCCGGGGGGCGGACGAGATCTCCAAGCGGATGGGCTGGTACGCCGCGTGAGGGTCCACTGAGCGCTGTTCGGCCCGCGTGCAGCAGCGCTGGATGTCATCTCACGCGCCGAGCGCCCGCTCGATCTTCGCGACGACCTCGTCGGGCTCGCCGTACACCTCGTACTTCGTGAAGCGGTACAGGCGCCGGCCGTGGTCGACCAGGTCCGTGCCGCGGCCGACGTCGCGCAGCACGCGCTCGGGTCTCGTGTGCTCGGCCCCCTCGTACTCGATGCCGATGCGCCGCTCCGGGTACGCGAGGTCGAGCCGGACGGCCCGGCGGCGGCGCTCGTCCTGCACCACCCACTGGACCTCGGGCCCCGGCAGCCCGCGCAGCACCAGCAGGAGCCGCAGGCGCGTCTCCATCGGCGATCCCGCCCGCGGGTCGGCGAGGTCCACCACGCGCGGGAGGCGGCGTCTCCCCCGGGCCCGCGGGTAGCGCTCCGCCCACCGCAGCACCTCCTGGGGGGCGAATCTCCCCACCCGGCTCAGCGCGTCGACCGCGGCGACGGCGTCGACGAGATCCGCGCGGGTGCGCGCGAGGTCGTACGCGGTGCGCAGCGGCGTCGTCACCGGGACGTCGGCCACCCGCACGACCTCGCTGCGGAGCAGCCGGTCGCGCCGCACGACCAGGCCGGGGCACGGGTGGACGCCGCCACCGGGCACCGTGATCTCGACCGGCGCGCCGACGGGGCCGCAGGACGCGTCGAGCAGCTCCGCGGCGGAGTACCCCGCCACCACACCGCGCCCCCACGAACAGGTACGCACCGGTCGACCGCAGGGCCAGGTCCGGCGGACCGTCACCGGCGGGGGCGTAGACGTCCGGGAAGAGCCGCACGAACCCCGGCCCCCGCAACCGCCCCGGCGTGACGAGACCGGCCGAGACCGCACCCGACCCCCGGAACACGGCGGGCCACCCCGGCACGGACACCCGAAGAGCATCACGAACCACCCCCACACCCCGTGGCGATTCGCGACAACTCGTCGTGAGATGGCGGTCAGCGCTGTTCGATCACGGCCGGACGACGCTGACCGTCATCTCACGCGAGGCGGTCGCTGACCCAGCGGTGGAACTCGCCGATGTGGTGCTCGCTGGGCACCAGCACTCCCCCGTTGCGGTACGCGCGGCTTCCCATGCCGGGCTGGGTGCGCTCGCACGCGGCGAAGTCCTGCTGGTTGACGCGGTGGAACAGCTCCACGCTCGCGTCGATCTCGGTGACCCCCGGGGCGAAGAGCCAGTCGCACTCGACGACCGTGCGGTCGGCGGCCAGCGGCGTCATCCGGTGCACGATCACGTGGTCGGGCACCAGGTTGACGAACACCTGCGGCTTGATCGTGATCGCGTAGTAGCGGCGGTCCTGGTCCTCCGCGATCCCCGGGAGCCGGTCGGCCCCCGCCCGACCGTCGACCGTGAAGCCCTGTGCGTCGGGTGCGAACGCCGCGCCGTGGCCCACGAAGTACTGCGCGGCGAAGCCGTCGGCGAACTCCGGGAGCACCTCGGTCAGCTCCGGGTGGATCGTGGCGCAGTGGTAGCACTCCATGAAGTTCTCGACGATGAGCTTCCAGTTCGACGCCACGTCGTAGCGGATGCGGCGGCCGAGCACGAGTGCACCGACGTCGTAGCGGTCGATCGAGTCGACGTCGCCCAGGCGCGTCACCACCTCGCCGATCACGTCGTCGTCGAACGACGGGGGGTCGGCCGCGAGGCAGACCCACACGTACCCGAGCCACTCCCGCAGGTGCACGACGTGCAGGCCGTACTCGGCGCGGTCGACGTCGGGCATCGTGGTGAGGTTCGGGGCGGCGATCAGCTCGCCGGACAGCGAATAGGTCCAGGCGTGGTACGGGCACTGCAGGTTGCGGCGCAGCTGCCCGGACTCCTCGGTGCACAGCGCCGCGCCGCGGTGGCGGCAGACGTTGAGGAACCCGCGGACCGCCCCGTCGCGGCCGCGGACGAGCACCACCGACTCGCGGCCGACGGTGACGGTCCGGAACGCGCCGGGCCCGGTGAGGTCGGCGGCGAGCGCGACGCAGGTCCAGGTCTGCTCGAAGATCCGCTCCTGCTCCAGCGAGAACAGCGTCGCGTCGGTGTACGCGGAGCCGGGGAGCGTCGTGATCAGCGACGGTTGGACGGCGGTCACGTGAGGCGCTCCGGGTCGAAGAGTCCGATCGGGTGGGCGGTGGAGCCGGTCGTCGCGAGGTCGGCGCAGATCTCCCCGATCACCGGCACGAACTTGAAGCCGTGCCCGGAGAACCCGCACGCGATCGTGACGCGGTCGCGGCGGCGGATCACGAAGTGCTCGTCGGGCGTGGTCGTGTACATGCACGGCACGGCCTGCACCAGCGGCCCGACCAGGCTCGGGAGCGTGTCGGCGACGCGCGCGCGCATCTCGTCGACCTCGGCGTCGGTGACGACGCGGTCGAGCGCGTCGGGGTCGGCGTCGGTGCCGCGGCGGAAGAACGCGACCTTCACCCCGCCGCGCGGCCCGTCGATCGCGGGGAAGCCGTAGATCTGCGCTCCCCCGGCCTGCTCGGAGACGTACACCGGGTTGTCGACGAACGGCTCCACCCCGCCCGGCGGCGCGAACCAGTACTGCACCTGGCGCTCGACGCGCAGCGGCAGGCCGAGGTCGCGCAGCAGCGACGGCGCCCACGCCCCCGGGCTGACGACGACGTGCCCGGCGGTGAACGTGCCGTCCGACGTGCGGACGGTGACCCCGTCGCCCGCCTCGGTGACGTCGAGGACCTGCTGCCCGAAGCGCAGGTCGGCGCCGTCGCGGGCGGCGAGGTCGAGGTGCGCGGCGACCGTCGCCTCCGGGCGGACGAAGCCGGCGCGCTGCTCGTAGACGGCCACCTCGTCCGGGGCCGGGGTGATCGTCGGGAAGCGGGTGCGGACCGCGTCGGCGTCGAGCACCTCGTGCGGGAGGTCCCACTCCTGTGCCGCACGCAGACTCCCGGCGAAGGTCGTGCTCTGCTCCGGGCCGAGGTAGAGACCGCCGGTCAGTGTCAGGAGGTCGACCGACGCGTCCTTCTCCGCCTCCTCCCACAGCTCGTAGGCGCGCAGCAGCAGCGGGACGTAGGCCGGGTCCTCGAAGTAGGACTGGCGGATGACCCGCGAGCCGCCGTGGCTGGAACCGCGGTCGTGCGCCGGGGTGAACTGCTCGAGCCCCAGCACCCGCACCCCGCGCGCGGCGAGGTGGCGGACGGTGGCCGACCCCATCCCGCCGAGGCCGACCACGATGACGTCGACGGTGTTCATTTCGCCTCCGCGGGAAGGAGTTCGTCGGCGGCGGCGCTCACGACCGGATCCGCTTCATCTCGGGGTCGAACAGGGGCTCGGCGGCCACCACCGCTGCGAGGCGCTCGCCGAAGTACTCGATCTGCACCGGAGTGCCCGGCGACGCCGCCGCTGCGGGCAGCCAGGCGTAGGCGATGGAGGCGTCGATCGTGTAGCCGTAGGCCGCGCTGGTGACGTACCCGGCGCAGGCCCCGGCGTGGAACACCGGCTCCTTGCCCATGACGACGTGCGCCGGGTCCTCCAGCAGCAGCGGCACGAGCCGGCGGGCCGGTTGCACCTCCGCGCGGGGCTTCACCGCGAACGCGATGCCGGCCTCGTACGGATCGTGCTCGGTGGTCATGTCGGTGCCCGCGGAGCGGTAGCCCTTCTCCAGCCGCAGCGAGTTGAACGCGCTGCGCCCGGCCGCGATGACGCCGTGCTCCTGCCCGGCCGCCCACAGCAGGTCCCACAGCCGCAGCCCCAACTCGGCGCTGCAGTACAGCTCCCAGCCCAGCTCGCCGACGTAGGACAGCCGCATCGCGGTGACCGGCACCTCGCCGACGTGGATGCGCCGCGCCCGGAAGTAGCCGAAACCGGTGTGCGAGACGTCGTCGGTGGTGAGCGAGGCGAGCACGTCGCGCGCCCTCGGACCCCACAGCCCGATGCAGCAGGTGGCGCCGGTGATGTCGCGGACCTGCACGTCGTCCCCGGCCGCGCGCGCGAGCACGTCGAGGTCGAGGTTGGAGTTGCAGCCCACCTGGAAGCGGTCCTCGGCCAGCCGGGCGACGGTGAGGTCGCTGCGGACGCCGCCGTTCCCGTCGAGCAGCAGGGTGTAGGTGACGGCACCCGGCTTCTTGCGCAGGTCGTTCGTCGTGAGGCCGTCGAGGAGGTCGAGGGCACCGGGGCCGGAGACCTCGAGGCGCTTGAGCGGCGTCATGTCGTACATCGCGACGCGCTCGCGCGTGACCAGCGCCTCGGCACCGGCGATCGGCGACCAGAACCGCGACGCCCACTCCCCGCGCCCGGGGATCCGGCCGACCTCGGACAGGTCGGCGTTCGCCTCGAACCACAGCGGCCGCTCCCAGCCCGCGCCCTCGGTGAACACCGCGCCGAGCTCGACCTGACGGGCGTGGAACGGGCTCACGCGCAGCGGCCGCGGCCGCACCGGGGGCTCGAGCGGGTGGATGATGTCGTAGACCTCGACGAAGCTCTGCTCGCTCCGCGTCTGCACGTAGGAGGGGGCGAGCTGCGGCTCCTCGAAGCGGGCGAGGTCGGCCTCGTGCAGGTCGACGCCCGGCTCCCCCTCGACGATCCAGCGCGCGACGGCCCGCGCGACGCCGCACGAGTGCGTCACCCAGACGGCCTCGGCCACCCAGAAGCCCTGAACCGCAGGATGTTCGCCGATCAGCGGCATCCCGTCGGCGGTGAAGGAGAAGATGCCGTTGAAGCCGTGCTCGACCTCGGTCAGCGACGGCAGCAGAGCGCGCGCGTCGCCCCAGGAGGGGGCGAAGTCCTCGACGGTGAAGTCGAGCTTGCTGGGCATCGGGTGGGCGGGCGATGTCTCGGTCGGCAGGTCGCCCAGGTCGACGGGCATCGGGCGGTGGGCGTAGGAGCCGATGCCGATGCGGTCGGTGTGCTCGCGGAAGTAGAGGTCGCGGTCCTGGTGGCGCAGGATCACCGCGCTCGCCTCGCGGGTGGCGCCGGCCAGCTCGGGCAGCGGCGTCGTGGTGGCGTACTGGTGCGCCATCGGCAGCAGTGGGATAGCCAGGTCGACGAGCGCACCGGTCTGCGGGCCCCAGAAGCCGGTGCAGGACACGACGCGGTCGGCCGGGACGTCGCCGTGGTCGGTACGGACGCCGGTCACGCGGCCGTGCTCGGTGAGGATCTCCAGGACGCGGTGCCCGCCGAGGACACGCGCTCCGCGGTCGGTGGCGCGGGCGAGCTGCGCGGCGACGGCGCCGGGGGCGTTCGCCAGGCCGTCGGTGGGGGTGTGGAAGCCGCCGAGCACGCTGTGTCCGTCGTCGTGGCGCGCGGGCAGCAGGGGGTGCAGCGCGGCGCACTTGTCGGCGTCGACGAGTCGGGAGTCGATCCCCCAGCTCTGCGCGAGTCCGTGGCGGCGGCGCAGGTCGAGCAGTCGCTCCGGGGTGATGGCGACCTCCAGGCCGCCGACCGGGTTGAACGCGCCCAGCTCCGTCATCTTCTCGACGGTGTACTGCGCGAGGCCTGCCATCGTCTTGGACGGGTTGGTCTGGAACACCAGGCCGGGGGCGTGCGACGACGAGCCGCCCGGGAGCGGGAGCTCGCCGCGGTCGAGGACGGTGACGTCGGTCCAGCCCAGTGCGGTCAGCTCGTCGGCGACGGCGGCGCCCACGACACCGGCGCCGATGACGACGACGCGCGGGGTCACGACGCCACGTCGAGCGTGATGTCGGCCGCGACCAGCACGTAGACGGCGTCGGCGTCGATCACGACCTGGTGGGTGCGCACCGGGCGGCGCGCGAGCAGGCCGTCCGGTTCGCCGGTGCGCAGGTCGAAGATCGCCGCGTGCAGCGGGCACTCGACCTCGCACCCCTCCAGCCAGCCGTCGGCGAGCGAGGCGTCCTGGTGGGTGCAGGTGTCGTCGATGGCGTAGAGCTCGCCGTCGGTCGTGTGGAAGACCGAGACGGGCGGGGTGAGGGGCAGGCGGCGGGCCGTGCCGGGCTGGAGGTCGGCGAGGGCGCAGACGTAGATCATGAGGGCTCCGGAAGCGCAGTACGGAACGGGGTGCACCTGGCGCAACAACGGTCGCTGCGCACCCGGCCCGCTGTCAAGAGGTTGCGGCGACCGGAAACGCGGTCGTCACGCGCCATCCCCGTAGGGTCACCCGGGTGGCTGTGGATGACCTCGGGACCGACGTGGACGTATCGGACACCGTGGGACGAGTGGTGTCGATCGTCCCCTCGCTGACGGAGGCCGTCGCGGCCACCGCGCCCGGCCTGCTCGTCGGCGTCACCGACTGGTGCACCCACCCCGGGGACCTCGACGCCGCCCGGATCCGGGGCACGAAGAACCCGGACGTCGACGCGATCGTCGCCCTGCGACCGGACCTCGTCGTGGCGAACCAGGAGGAGAACCGGGTCCCGGACCTCGACGCGCTGCGCGCCGCCGGGGTGGCCGTCTACGTCACCGACATCCGCACGCTCGATGACGCGTTCGGCTCGCTCGCCCGCATGCTCGCGGCGTGCCGACTCGGCCGGCCGGCCTGGCTCGACGAGGCCGAGGCGGCGTGGGCGGCGGTCCCCGTCCCGTCGCGGCGGCGGCGGGCGGTGATCCCGATCTGGCGCAAGCCGTGGATGGCCGTCGGGTCCGACACGTTCACCGGGGCGCTGCTGGCCCGGCTCGGCGTCGACAACGTGCTGGGCGACGACCCGGAGCGGTACCCGAAGTTCGACCCCGCCGCACTCCCCGCGCACGACCTCGCCGTGCTCCCCGACGAGCCGTACCTGTTCACCGCCGACGACGGACCCGAAGCGTTCCCCGGGGTCCCGTCCGCGCTGGTCAGCGGCAGGCTGCTGACCTGGTACGGCCCGAGCCTGACCGAGGCCGCCCGCACCCTCCCCGCCGCCCTGCACACCCCCTGACCCCGCACCCCATCCCGCGAGTCGCTGTTCTCACGCCCGCGAGTCGCGGATCTAGGCTCGCCCCGTGCTCGTCGTCCTCGACCTACTCGGTGTCGCCGTCTTCGCCGCCTCCGGCGCACTGGCCGCGGTCCACGCCCGGCTGGACGTGTTCGGGGTCGTCGTCCTCGCCGCCGTCACCGCGCTCGGCGGCGGGATCGTGCGCGACCTCCTCCTCGGCATCACCCCGCCCTCGACGCTGCGCCAGTGGCCCTACCTGCTCGTGCCGGCGGTCGTCGCGCTGCTGGTGTTCCGCTGGCACCCGGCGGTCGCGCGGTTGCGCCGCGGGGTGCAGCTCGCCGACGCACTCGGGCTTGCGCTGTTCGTCACCACCGGCACCGCGGTGGCACTGGGCACGGGCGCGCCGGCGATCACCTCGGCACTGGTCGGGGTGATCACCGGCGTCGGCGGCGGTGTGCTGCGCGACCTGCTGCTCAACGAGATCCCGACGGTCCTGCGCCGCGAGATCTACGCGCTGGCCGCGGCAGCGGGCGCTGCCGTCGTCGTCGTCGGTGACCGCCTCGGGCTTCCCCAGCTCCCGGTCACACTGGCCGCCGCGGTGCTGGTGGCGGGGCTGCGGGTCCTCGCCCTGTGGCGTCGGTGGAACGTCCCCGTCCCCTAGGAGCCACCACCCCCGTCGGCCCCGGCGCCGGAGACCGACGCCGCCACCACCCCGATCATCACCGCCTACTGCGCGGCGGCCACCACCTCGGCGACCTCCCCGCCCAGCGGGGTCTCCTCGGTGAACGCCGTGGCCCGCTTCCGCGCGTCCCGCCGTTCCGACCGCTCGACGAGCTTCTTCACCAGATCGGCCGGCCCGAGCAGACCCGCGAGCAGCCGGGTGCGCGGGTCGGGGTCGGGCTCACGACCGGTCAGCGCTGCCGCCACCAGCCCCTCCAGCGAGGAGCGCGGCTCGGGTCCGACGTCCGGGAAGCGCCTGACGGTGACGCCGAGGAAGCTCACCCGCTCGTCGCGCACGATGCCTCGCTCCGCCAGCCCGACGCCGATCGTCTCCTGGAGGGAGAGCTTGCGCGGCAACCGGTTCAGCCAGTGGCTCGGCTTGCGCGGCCGGTCCGACTCGGCCAGCAGCGCCAGCGCGTCCTGCAGGTGCGCCCGCGGCAGCGACGCGTACTTGTGCGGCACCACCCGCCCGTCCTGCAGCGTGATCGCGGCGGCCACGGCGAGCGAGATCAGCACCGCTCCGGCGAGCGGCACGTCGATGCCGACGGTGCTGCGGTCGCGGCCCGACTCGGGGTCCCGCGAGATCAGGAACAGCTCCTCGTCCAGTGTCAGATCCCCCATGGCGCGACGGTATCGGCCGTCCGGCCGGGGCGCCGGACATCACCTAGTGTGGCGTCAGGTGGGGGAACGCAGCACGCCGACGGGTGGCCGGGCACGACACGGATGGGTGGCCGCACTGGTCGTGCTGCTCGCCGGGTGCACGGTGAGTCCGCCGCCACCGGCCCTGGCGCCGCAGGTCAGCGAGCCCGCCTACGCCGTGACGGTGCTCGACGGCGACCCCGCCGCCCTCGCGACGGACACCAGCACCACGCTGTTCGCGTCGTCACCGCTCGCCGTGCTCGCCGCCGCCGACGACCCGGCGGCGCAGGCCGAGGCGGGCGAACGGGCCACCGGTCTCGGGGTGCCGCTGCTGCTCACCGGTGACCCGTCGGCCGAGCTCGACCGGCTCGGCGCCACGACGGTCCTGCCGGTCGGGACGGGCGCCGAGGCGTGGGTGGCCGCGTCCGGGCGCGTCGTCACCGCGGACGACCCCGACGTGACGGCCCCGCCGGCCCGCGACGTCCTGGTCCTGACCGTCGACCCCACCTCCCCCGCCGCAGCCACCGCACGGGCGTCCGGTGCGCGCGTCGAGGCCGTCACCGATCCCGACCCCCGCATCGCGCCGCCGCCCGGTCTGGACCCGCGCCCGGCCCACGTCGTCGCGCTCGGCGAAGGGTTCGGACCGGCGGAGCGGCTCTCGGCCCGGCTCGACGTCGCGGCAGGCGGGTCGGCACTGCCCGGCGGCGGGCAGGTGCTGTTCCCGGGGCACCGGATGGTCGCGCTCTACGGCCACCCCGGCGTGCCCGCGCTCGGCGTCCTCGGGGAGCAGGGCATCCCGGAGTCGATCGCGCGGGCGCAGGCGTTGGCCGCGGAGTACCAGCCGGTGTCCGACCAGCCCGTCGTGCCGGCGTTCGAGCTGATCAGCACCGTCGCCGACGCCGGACCCGGCCCCGACGGCGACTTCAGCTCCGAGGCGACCGTGGAGTTCCTGCGGCCGTGGGTCGACGCGGCGCGCGAGGCGGGCGTGTACGTCGTCCTCGACCTGCAGCCCGGCCGCGCCGACTTCCTCACCCAGGCCCGGCGCTACGCCGACCTGCTCACGCAGCCGCACGTCGGGCTCGCACTGGACCCGGAGTGGCGCCTGGGGCCGGACGAGCGGCCGTCGCAGCAGATCGGGGCAGTCGGCGTCGAGGAGATCAACGCCGTGAGCACCTGGCTGGCCGACCTGACCCGCGACGACGCGCTGCCCCAGAAGCTGCTGATGGTGCACCAGTTCCGGCTCTCGATGATCCAGGGCCGCGAACGCCTCGACACCTCGCGCGACGAGCTCGCGGTGCTCCTGCACGCCGACGGCTTCGGCGTGCCCGGGGAGAAGCTCGGCACCTGGGCGGCGCTGCACGACGGCGAACCGGCCGGCGTCGACTGGGGCTGGAAGAACTTCTACGACGAGGACACGCCGATGTTCAGCCCGCAGCAGACCCTCGGGGTCGGGCCGGTTCCGCCGGTGTTCGTGTCGTTCCAGTAGGCCGCGCGGCCCCGGTGGCCAGCAGGCCGATCATCAGCGCACCGAGCACGACGAACAAGGCCCTGAGGATGCCGGCGTCCTGCGCGAGCAGGCCGATCAGCGGCGGCCCGGCCAGGAACGCCGTGTACCCCACCGAGCTGACGACGGACACCCGCGCCGCGGCCATCGCGGGATCGTCGGCGGCCGCGCTCATCCCGACGGGGAAGCCCAGTGACGCACCGAGACCCCAGAGCAGCGCACCGGCCAGTGCCACCGGCACCGACCCCCCGACGAGCACGAGCAGCAGCCCGACCAGCGCGAGCCCGGCCGCGGCGCGCAGCACCACGACCCGCCCGAAGCGCTCCAGGGCCGAGCCGCCGAACGTGCGCCCGATCGTCATCGCGGTGACGAACATGCCGAACGCGATCGCGCCGACGGTCTCGCTCGACCCGTAGCCGTCGACCAGCGCGTAGGCGATCCAGTCGTTGGCCGACCCCTCGGTGAACGCGAAGCCCAGGACGAGCACGCCGATCAGCAGCGTGCGCGGCTCGCGCCAGGCCGCGAGCACCCCGCTGCCGCCCTCGGCCTTCGTCGGGGCGGGGGTCGACGGGAGGAACCCGCGCACGGCCACCGTCATGACGATCGGGATCAACACGACGACGCCGACGATCTGGGCGGCCAGCGGGACGCCGGTGGCCGCGGTGGCCGCGCCGATCCCGGCCCCGGTGACGGTGCCGACACTGAACGCGGCGTGCAGCCGCGGCATCAGGGTGCGGCCGCGGCGCTGCTCGACCTCGGCCCCGGCGACGTTCATCGCGACGTCCCACACGCCCGTGCCGAGACCGGTGATCACGAGGCCAACCGCGGCGGGCAGCACCGTCCCGGTGAGCAGCCCGGTGGCCAGGCTCGCGAGGCCGGCGGTCTCGGTCAGCGCCGCGGCGAGCACCGATCGACCCGGGCCCAGCCGCGCGACGAGCGGGCCGGCCAGCGGCAGTCCGGCGACCGACCCCACCGAGAGGCACAGCAGCATCAGCGCGAGCTGCGCGGTCGTGAGGCCCAGCCCGTCCGCGATCGCCGGGGTGCGGCTGATGAACGACGCGAACGCCAGCCCGTTCACGGCGAAGGCCACCACCACCGCGTTGCGCGCCCGGCGCAGTTCGGTCGTCACCACATGCTCCCGTCGAATCGATTCGATGCGCGGACGAGAGTACGCCACGGATAGGGTCGGGCGTGACCTGGTTACAGCTGCACCTCGTCTCCACAGCGGTGCTCGCGGGCGTCGGCTGGGTGGTGCAGGTGGTCGTCTACCCGGCGTTCGCGCTGGTCGGACCGGCGGAGTGGCCCGCGTACCACCGCCAGCACCTGCGGCGGATCGGCTGGGTCGTCGGGCCGCCGTGGCTCGTGCAGGGGGTGTCCGTCGGGGCACTGCTGCTGGCGTCGCCGTGGGAGTTCGCTCCGCTCGCGGTGCTCGCCGCGGCCGGTGTCGTGCTCACGGTGGCCGGGG
This sequence comes from Pseudonocardia abyssalis, assembly GCF_019263705.2. NCBI lineage: Bacteria > Bacillati > Actinomycetota > Actinomycetes > Pseudonocardiales > Pseudonocardiaceae > Pseudonocardia > Pseudonocardia abyssalis. The sequence continues at coordinate 228,897 of NZ_JADQDK010000001.1, read as the reverse complement.
CCGTACCCGCCCACGACCGGCTCGAGACCGGCCGCGACCTGCGCCGTCTCCTGCGCGCCAACCTCCTGCGCACGCTCGTCTGGAGCGCGGCGACCGTGGTGGCGGCGGTGCAACTCGCCGTCGGACTACCGTTCCCCCCGTGAGCGCCCGCCCGACCCTGGCCACCGTGGCCGCGCGCGCCGGGGTGTCGCCGTCGACGGCGTCACTCGCGTTCTCCGGCAGCCCGCGGGTCGCCCCACCGACCCGCGAGCGCGTGCTGACGGCCGCCGCCGAGCTGGGCTACGCCGGCCCCGACCCGATCGCGGCCTCCCTACGCCGCGGCCGCAGCGGCGTCATCGGGGCGTTCGTCGGCGAGCGCCTGCTCTACGCGTTCCGCGACCCGGTCGCCGTCCAACTGCTCGACGGCATCACCGAGGTCCTCGGCGCACACGACGTCGGACTGCTGCTCCTCGCCGGCGACACCGGCCGCCCGTCGACCGCGCAGATCGCCCGGATCCCGCTCGACGCCGCGATCTTCGCGACCTGCGGTCTCGAGGACGACCCCGCGCTCGACCTGCTGCTCACCCGCGGCGTGCCCGTCGTCGCCGTCGAGGGGCCGGCGGTGGCCGGGGTGGTCCTCGTCGACATCGACGACCGCTCCGGCACCGCCGACCTCGCCCGCCACCTGCACGGGCTCGGGCACCACCGCGTCGAGGTCGTCGCGATGCCGCTGCGGCTCGACGGGCGGCGCGGGCCCGTCGACGGCGCCCGCCGCGGCCGCGCCCACTACCGCGACGTGCGGCACCGACTGGAGGGCGTCGAGGACGTCTTCGGAGCGGTGCCGGCGTTCGAGACGGCCAGCAACGCCGTCGACGAGGGCGTGCACGCCGGGCGCGTCCTGCTCGACGTCCCCGCGGCCCGACGGCCCACCGCGGTGATCGCGCAGAGCGACATCCTCGCCGCCGGGGTGCTGCAGGCGGCCGCGGAGCTGGGGCTGGAGGTGCCGGGCGACGTCAGCGTGGCCGGGTTCGACGGCGCCGACCTCCCCTGGTTGGGCGCCACCCGCCTGACGACGGTGGTGCAACCGACCGACGAGAAGGGTCGGCGCGCGGCGCAGGCGGCGATGGACCTGGCCGACGGCCTGCACCCGGAGGACACCCTCCTCCCGGTGGCGCTGCGCATCGGCACCACGACCGGCCCCCCACCCCCCTGACCGCGATTCCTCCGATCCACCCCGGCGGGTGTGCCGAAGCGGTACCGGCGGCCGCCCGCGTACCGGGCGGCAACCGCACACTCGCCGGGCGGCGGCACACTCGCGGAGTGGTCAGGACGGGCCGTGCGGGACCGGGCAGCCTCGGGGGAAGGTGCCCAGGGTCGAGACGTCGTAGCCGTCGGGGTAGCTGCGGACGTTGGGGAGCTCGCGAGCGAACCTCGGCTCCTCCCGCGGCCGCATCCGCCGCACCACGGCGCTGCGGGCCCGGACCGCGGCCCGGGCCGCGCGCTGCTCCCAGGCCGGGATGCGGGGGTAGCGGAAGGCGTCGCGCAGCGCGTCGTCCATCAGGCCGTAGGAGAAGCGGGTGACGACCTTCTCCGGGGCGAGGTGGTTGGGCGGGAACGTCGCGAACAGCCCGAGCGTGGCGTCGGCGACGGCGCGGGCGCCCGGGTCGTAGCCGAAGTGCTCGCGCTCGTAGTCGTCCATGTAGGTCGCGAACTCCCGGTGGGTCTCCGGGATGTCCTTCATCCCCATGAGCTTCCCGAGCTCGCGGTAGTTGTGCGCGGCAGCGATCCGCTCGTGCTCCGAGAGGCGCCGCCACCCCATGTCGTCGATCCACCGGATGGGCACGACGACGAACGTGGCCAGGACGTAGAGGAAGTCGGCGTTGGAGATGTCGTACGCGCCGTGCATCTGGTTCATCCGCCGGATCGCCGAACGGCCCTGCGGGCTGGCGTGCCCGTGCTCCAGCACGGCGTCGAGGATCAGCGTGGTGTCGTCGTAGCGTTTCTGCACGCGCTCGGTGAACTCGCCGGTCTCCGCGAGCAGGCGCCCGATGCTCGGCACCGCGTAGGTGCGGAACAGCGCGAACGACAGCGACTGGTTGTAGTCCCACGGGAACTCGTGGGTCGCGCTGATCCCGTAGATCTCGACGGCGTCGGCGACGGGGTCGAGCTCTTCGATGCGACGCAGCCAGTGGTGTCGGTCCATGTGCGCAGGTTAGGGCGGGTACAGCATAACGGTCAACACTGACCGTCCCGGAGGTCCATGATGGCCCGGTGACGACCATCGACCCGAGCATCCCGCCCAGCGGCCCCGGCTGCCTCGACTGCGACGCGGCCGGCGGCTGGTGGGTGCACCTGCGCCGCTGCGCGCAGTGCGGCCACGTCGGCTGCTGCGACTCCTCCCCCGCCCAGCACGCCACCGCACACTGGAACGCCACCGGGCACCCGGTCGTCCGCAGCTACGAGCCGGGCGAGGACTGGTTCTGGGACTACGCGACGGGCACCGCGGCCGACGGACCCGAGCTCGCTCCCCCGCTGCACCACCCCGCGGACCAGACCGCGCCCGGCCCCGCCGGACGGGTGCCCGCCGACTGGCGCTCGCACATCCACTGATCCAGGCAGCGGAGGAACGCCGACGGCCCGGCGTCGCGGCGCCAGGCCGCGTGCAGCGCGACGACCGGCTCGGGCTCCACCAGCGGCACCGCACACAGCCCGCGGGCCGCGACCTCCACCGCCCGGTCCCGGGACGCGAACCCGACCAGCGGACGCCCGGCCAGCACGATCCCGGTGGCCCCGGTGTCGTCGACCTCCACCGCCACCGGCAGCACCACGCCCGCCCGTGCCGCCGCCCCGGTGACGGCGTCGTGCAGGGCCGGGCTCACCGCGCGGGCGAACAGCGCGCAGTCGTGCCCGGACAGCTCGGCCACGGCCACGGCGGGCCGCCCGGCGAGCACGTGGCCGGGCGCGACGACCGCCACCACGGGCACGTCGTCGAGCACCCGGGAGCACAGCACCGGGTCGGTGGGCGGGCCGAACGCGAGCGCGACGTCGAGCTTCCCCGCCGCGACGGCCGTGAACTGCTCCGCACTGCGCCGCTCGGACAGCCGCGCGGTGACCCGGGGGTGCGCGACGGCCAGCCGCGCCAACACCCCGGGCAGGATCCGCACCCCCGCCGGGTGGTTGAACCCGACCGCGACCTCACCCGCCTGCCCCGACGCCACCTCCCGGGCCGTCCGCACCGCCGTCTCGGCCTGCTCCAGCACCCGCCGGGCCTGGTCGCGGAACGCCGCGCCCGCGTCGGTCAGCCGCACGCGGTGCGAGCTGCGCTCGACCAGCCGCACCCCGACCCGGCGCTCCAGCCGCTGCAGGTGCTGCGTCAGCGACGGCTGGGCGAGGTGCAGCCGGGCCGCGGCCCGGCCGAAGTGCAGCTCGTCGGCCAGTACGAGGAACGACTCGAGGTATCGGAACTCCACCCGCCGGACGCTACGACGGCGATCCGACGTCCCGGTGGCGCGGACGTGAACGGGCGCCGGTCGTCGCGTCGAACCGGTGCAGTGCCGCGGCCGGCACGTGCACCCGGACGCGTTCGCCCACCACCGGGTCGGGGCCCGGACCGGCGACGGCCCACCGGCCGTCCGGTCCGGTGCAGTGCACGATCCGTCCGTCGCCGGTGAACTCGACGACGTCGACCGTCCCGTCGAACCCCTCGTCACCGTCCACACACACCGATCCGGTCGCGACCAGCCGCCCCTCCGCCGGACGCCAGGCGAGCCGGAGCCCGTCGCGGTCGTGCAGGTTCAGACCGCCCAGGAACTCCCCGACGAACAGCTCCGCCGGACGCCCGTAGACCTCGCGCGGCGGACCCGCCTGCACCACCCGCCCCCCGCGCATGACGACGAGGTGCGTGGCCACCGACAGCGCCTCGGCCTGGTCGTGGGTGACGAGGACGACCGTCGCGCCCAGCTCGCGGTGCAGCCGCACCAGCTCGGCGCGGGCCCGCGTGCGGAGCTGGGCGTCGAGGCTGGAGAGCGGCTCGTCGAGCAGCAGGACCGCCCGACGCCGCACGATCGCCCTGGCCAGGGCCACGCGCTGGCGCTCACCGCCGGACAGCTCGCCCGGTCGGCGGCTCTCCAACCCCGCGAGGCCGAGCCGCTCACACGCCTGCCCGACACGTCGCGCGATCTCCGCCCGGTCGGGCCCGTGCCCGTGCCGTCGGGCCAGCCGCAGCCCGAACGACACGTTCTGCTCGACGGTCATGTGCGGGAACAGCGCGAAGTCCTGGAACACCATCGCGACGTCGCGCTCCCCCGGCGGGCGGTCGGTGACGTCGGCGCCGCCGAGGTGGATCCGGCCGGTGTCGGGCGCGGCCAGCCCCGCCACCAGCGACAGCAGCGTCGACTTCCCGCACCCCGACGGCCCCACGACGACCGTCAGCGAACCGGCGGGGATCTCCAGGTCGTCGACGTCGAGCGCCACGACCGGCCCGTGCGTCCGCCGGACCCCGGTCAACCGCACGCTCATCGGACCCCCGCCCCCAGGAACGCGTCGGTGATCCGGCGCGACGCCACCAGGTACGCCGCGAGCACCGGCAGGCAGGCGAGCACCGCGGCGGCCAGCAGCGGGCCGAAGTTGGGGCCCTCCTGGTTGCCGAACAGCGCGAGCCCCGCCTGGATGGTCGTGTGCTCCGGGCTCGGCGCGACCAGAGCGGGCCACAGGAACTCGTTCCAGGTCGTGATGAACACCAGGATCCCGACGGCGCCGAGCGCGGGCGCCAGCATCGGAAGCACGACGAACCGCAGCGTCTCGCCCGCCCGCGAGCCCTCCAGGTCGGCGGCGTGCAGCAGGCTCGCCGGCACGGCCCGGACGTGCTCGCGCAGCAGCAGCACCGCGAGCCCGCACTGCGCGAGCTGCGGCACGACCAGCCCGGCGAGGGTGTCCCGCCAGCCCAGCTCCGCGGCGAGCAGGAACTGCGGCACGAGCAGCGCCTGCGGCGGCACCAGCAGCGACACCGTCACCGCGAGCACGATCCAGCGGGCCGAGCGCACCCGGAACCGCACCAGCCCGTACGCCGCGAGGACCGCCACCGCGAGCTGCCCGGCCGTCACCGCGGCCGCGGTGAGGAACGTGTTCCAGAGCAGCCCGCCGATCGGGAACGCGGTGAGCGCCTCGGTGTAGTTGTCCAGCGTGACGGCGGTCGGGCCCACCTCGAAGATCCGGTTGGCCGGGCGCAACGACGTCAGGAACGCCCAGGCCACGGGGAACAGGGTCAGGGCCGCGGCCCCGCCGAGCACGAGATGCCACGTCGCCCGCCTCACGAAGCCCTCCGGCGCAGGAGCGCGCCCGCGCCGAACAGCAGCGCGAGCGCGGCGAGGACGACCACGGCCGCGGCGGACGCCCGGCCGGCGTCGAAGAACGTGAACCCGGTCGTGTAGAGCCAGTGGTAGACGTTGTCGGTGCTGCCGTCCGGGCCGCCGTCGGTGAGCAGGGCGACGTTCGTGAAGACCCACTGCCCGGCGACGACGACGCAGAGCAGCGCGAGCCCCGCCGTCGTCCGCGTGAGCTGCGGCAGCACGACGTGCCGGGTGATCTCGGCCTCGGTGGCCCCCTCCACCCGTGCCGCGTCGACCAGGCGCCGGTCGAGCCCGGCCAGCGCGGCCCCGAACAGCAGCAGGTTGAGCGCGACGATCTTGCCCGCCGTGATCGCGACGATCACCGGCAGCGCCGTCGCCGGGTCCCCGAGCCAGTTCGGCGTGGGCAGGCCCAGCGCGCCGAGGACGGTGTTGGCCACCCCCTGCAGCGGGTGCAGGACGAACCGCCAGGAGATCGCCGTCGCCACCGGCGCGAGGACCACCGGCGCGAACAGCAGCGCCCGGTAGACGTGGCTCGCCCGTCCCGGGCGTCGCCACAGCAGGATCGCCAGGCCCAGCGGCACGACGGTCGCGAACGGCAGCATCCCCAGGACGTAGAGGCCGGTGCGGGCGACCGCGTCGGCGAACCGCGGGTCGGCGGCCAGTGCCGCGAAGTTGCCCCAGCCGACGAACTCGGGGTCGGGCGAGGTGAGGTCCCAGTCCAGGAGGCTCAACGCACCGGTCCAGACCAGCGGCCCGTAGACCCACACCGCCAGCGCGAGGACCAGCGGCGCGAGGTAGGGACGCGCGCCCGTCACGACGCCGTCAGCGCGCGGATGCGCTCGGCGACCGCGCGCAGCGTCGTCGACGGGTCGGCGCCGCGCAGCACGATCGGCTCGACGGCCTCGTCCTGCAGCGCCACGACCGCCTGGTTGGCGTTCTCGCCGGGGAACGCGGTGTAGGGCGTCACCTCCTCGAGCTGCGCCAACGACGCAGCGAGCCGCGGGTCGGCGGCCCCGGCGACGGCGGGGCGCAGCGGGAGGTACCCGATCGTCTCCGCCAGCGTGGTGAACCCGCGGTCGCTGGTGAGGAACCGGATGAACTCCCACGCCGCGGCCTGCTCCCGCGGGTCGTCGGTGAGGACGGCCAGCCCGGCGCCGGAGTAGGTCGGGCGCGCGGGGCCGTCGCCGAAGCGGGGGAAGCCGGTGGCACGCAGCTCGAACACACCCTCCGCGGACCGCTCCAGCCCGCCCAGCACCGCGGTGCTGACGACGAGCATCCCGAGCCGCCCGCCACCGAACTGCGCGACGGCGTCGGCGGCCGCGATCGCCGGCTGCGCACCGGTCGCGGTGAGCGCGGCGACGGCGGTGAGCCCCGCGACCGCCTCGGGCGAGTCGACGGTCACCGCGTCACCGTCGACGAGCGCCCCTCCGGCGGAGTTGACGACCGACTGCGTCAGGTAGTCGGACTTGCCGGCGTCGGCGATCGCGACGTAGACGCCCTCGTTGCCGGTCGCCCGGATCGCGAGCGCCGCGGCCTGCACCTCGGCGATCGTGGTGGGCGGGCGGTCCGGGTCGAGACCGGCCGCGCGGAACAGGTCGGCGTTGTAGAACAGCGCGGGTACCGACATCCCGAACGGCATCGCCCGCACCACCCCGTCGTCGGCGACGGCGGCGAGCACGTTCTGCGCCATCCCCGCGGTGTGCTCGGCCCACTGGTCCGGCGGGGCGATCTCCTGCACTGCGGTGACCGGCAGCGACGCGTAGGCCTCGGCCATCTTGCTCCAGCCGATCTGCGCGACGGCGGGCGGCGAGCCCGCGGCGGTCTCCGCGCGCAGCGTCGTCAGCACCTCGGCGGTGGGCACGCCGCGCGGCACGATCCGGATGCCGGGGTGCTCGGCCTCGAAGGTGTCGACGAGCTGCGCCATCCCGGCGCCGCCCAGGTCCGGTGTGCCGTAGTTGTAGGACAGGAACCCGATCTCGACGGGCCCGTCGGCGGACGGCCCGCCGCACGCGGTCAGGACGAGTGCGGCCGCGGCGACCGCGGCCGGCAGGGATCTCTTCACGGGGTGCTCCTCAGCACGGGAGGGTCTGGCCGGGCCGGACGATGTGGACCGGGCCGGTGAAGTGCGCCGCCGCGGCGGCGCGGCGGGCGGTGACGGTGGAGTGGGAGCCGTCGGGCAGGTGGGTCAGGGCGAGGGCACGCACCCCGGCCGCGGATGCCGCGCGGGCGGCGTCGGCGGCGCAGAGGTGGCCGTGCGAGCCGGTGTCGGGCGCGTCGAGGGTGGCCTCGGCGAGCAGCAGGTCGGCGTCGCGGGCGAGCAGGAGCAGGCCGTCGCAGACGCCGGTGTCACCGGTGTAGGCCAGCGTCGCATCCGGCCCCTCGACCCGGACGCCGACGGCGGCGACGGCGTGCGCCACCGGGTGCGTCGACAGCGCGAGGCCCCCGACCCGCACCGGCTCGTGCCCGCGGATGTCGAACGCCCGCCGGAACGGGCGGTCGAGCAGCGGGAACGTCGGTACCGGGAACAGCGACTGCCAGGTCTCGAACAGCTCGCGCGCGCCGTCGGGCACGAGCAGCAGCGGCACCGGCGCCCGCTCGGTGACCAGCTGCTTCGCCAGGACGATCAGGTCGTGGACGTGATCGAGGTGCAGGTGGCTGACGACGACCGCGTCGAGTCGCACGCCGAGCCCGGACAGCGCGGTGGCGACGCCGGGGCCGCAGTCGAGCAGCACCGTCGTGCCGGCGTCGGAGACGAGGTAGCCGGAGCTGGGCCGGCCGTGCCGGGGGACGCCCGCCTGGGCGCCGAGGACGGTGAGGTGCACGGGACGAGCGTCGGTCCGGCCCGTGCGGCCCGGCAACGGCCGATCACCGATCGCTCGATCCTGCCGCGCTATCGACGCAGGTCAGACGGCGGCACGGGCGTCGAGCGGGAGGGACATGACGTGCCCGAGGAACCACTCCTGGCGGGCCGCCATGGCCCCGGTCACCGTCGCCGGGCGCGCCCGGCCGCTCCAGCCGCACGCGCAGCGGGCCACGTACCGCACGAAGGTGCCGGGTGCGCAGCGCGCGATGTCGGTCCAGCCGTCGCTGAGCGAGCCGTCCCGGTAGCGGCCGGCGACGTACCCGCCGTGCTCGTCACCGTTGGTCATCATGATGTCCATTCTGCCTACGGATGGTGACAGCGGCGTTAATCGGCGGTGAGATGACCTGGTCGGGTGACCCTGTGCCCGGCGCCCCGGCCGCGGCGGGGAGGATCGTCCCGTGACCCCCGACGCCTTCGCCGGATCCGTCGCCGAGGCCGCGCAACGGCTCGCCGGCGTCGCCCGCACCACCCCGCTGCAGCGCAGCGCCCGGCTCTCCGACGCCACCGGCGCCCACGTGTGGCTCAAGCGCGAGGATCTGCAGGTCGGGCGCTCCTACAAGGTGCGCGGCGCCTACAACCTGCTCGCCGGGCTCGGTGCCGGCGAGCGCGGGGCAGGCGCCGTCTGCGCCAGCGCGGGCAACCACGGCCAGGGTGTGGCGTACGCGTGCGCGCGCCTGGGCATCCGCGGCCGCGTCCACGTCCCGCGTACGACACCGCGCCAGAAGCGCGAGCGGATCGCGGCACTCGGCGGCGGGGCGGTCGAGCTGATCGTCGACGGCGACACCTACGACGAGGCCGCGGCCGCCGCGGCCGAGCACGCGGCCCGCACGGGCGCCACCGTCGTCCCCGCCTTCGACGACCTGCGCACGATCGCCGGGCAGGGCACGGTCGCGATGGAGATCCTCGACCAGCTCGCGCAGGCCCCCGACGTCGTCGTGGTACCGGTGGGCGGGGGCGGGCTGCTCGCCGGCGTCGGCACCTGGCTCGCGTCGCAGCACCCCGGCGTGCGGGTGATCGGGGTGGAGCCCTCGGGCGCCGCGAGCATGACCGTGGCGCTGACCTCCGGCGCACCGGAGGCGCTCGTCGAGCTGGACACCTTCGTCGACGGCGCGGCGGTGCGGCGCGTCGGCGACGTCAGCTTCCCGCTGGTGCGCGACAGTGGCGCCGAGCTCGTCACCGTCGACGAGGGGCGCGTGTGCACCGAGATGCTCGACCTCTACCAGGTCGACGGCATCATCGCCGAGCCCGCGGGGGCGCTGGCCTGCGCCGCGCTCGACGGGCTCGACCTGCCGGCGGGCGCGACGGTCGTCAGCCTGCTCTCCGGTGGCAACAACGACGTGAGCCGCTACGCCGAGGTCGTGGAGCGCTCGCTGGTGCACCGCGGGCTCAAGCACTACTTCCTCGTCGAGTTCCCGCAGGAGCCCGGCGCGCTGCGCCGCTTCCTCGACGAGGTCCTGGGCCCCGACGACGACATCGTGCTGTTCGAGTACGTCAAGCGCGACAACCGCGAGACCGGTGCGGCGCTGTGCGGCATCGAGCTGGCGTCGCGTGAGGGGTACGAGCCGCTGTGGAAGCGGATGGAGGCGAGCCCGCTGAAGATCCAGCTGGTGGCGCCGGGCACCGCGGCGTACCGGTTCCTGGTCTGAACCGTTCGCGACCCCACGTGCGAAGGCAGGGTGGACCGGCGGCCGCCGGGGCGGAGGGGACATCCACGCGGCGGCCGCCGGTGCGCATCCCCCGAGGGGCACCCCGAGCGGGTGCGCGAACCCGAGGGTAGGTCCGACGCGTGCGCGGCGCCCGGCGAAAAGCGCCGTGAGCAGCGGGAATGGTCCGTCCGGCGGCGGGCGCTGCGGCCGCCTGCCGTGCGGCGTCACTCCGCCGCGGGCGGCCTGCTGCTCGTCCGGACGTTGCGCACGATGTCGCGCCCGAACGTCACGTCGAGGCGCTCGGCCACGGCCAGCTCCAGCACCGCGAGCATCGCGTCGCCGGAGACCTTGCGCAGGTTGCCGATGACCTCGTAGAGGCGGGGCCACTGGTCGTCGGGGCGACCGTCGTTGTCGAAGGGCTGCCAGACCTCGCCGAGGAACAGGTCGACGTAGATCTTCGCGATGCCGTCGGCGTGCTGGCGGAGCTGCTCGACGACGTCGAGCGATCGGGTCATCGGGATGCCCATCTCGGTCATCGCCTGCGCCGCGGACATCAGCCGGGGACTGGTCTCCTCGTACTGGGCCTCGCTGATCTCCGTGAGCAGACCCATCTTCTGCGCCCGCTTGACCAGGTTCGGGTCCGTCTCGTTGAACCGCTCCACCAGTTCGACGAGCGAGACGATCTGCCGGTCCTCCACCGCGAAGAGGCTGCGGACCGTGCGGATGAAGCGCACGACCTGCTCCGTCGACCCGCCGGTGGTGTCGAGGAGCTTCTTGATGACGTCGAGCTTGACGCCCTCGCCCTGCAGCTCCTTGATCAGGTCGAGCCGGGCCTCGTGCCCCGGCCCGTAGTAGCCGGTGCGGGCGCGCACCTCGGGCGGGGGCAGCAGGCCGCGTGCCTGGTAGGCGCGGATGTTGCGGACGGTGACACCGCTGACGCGGGCCAGCTCGTCGATCGTCCGCAATTCGACATCGCCGTCTTCCTCAAGCATGTGACACACCTTATCAGTCGACTGCTGTTGCTATGTGACATCGCTCTGTGCTGAACTGATGTCATGTTCAAGGCGCTGGTCGCACTCACCACTCCTCTGCTCCCCGAGGACTACCTGTCGCTGGTCGACCCCCTGTGGTCCACCACCGAGCTGCGCGGCCGGGTCGTCGGCATCCGGCGGGAGACCGACCGCGCCACCACCCTCGTCATCCGTCCCGGCCGGGCCTGGACCGGTCACCGCGCCGGTCAGTACGTACGGATCGGCGTCGACATCGCGGGGGTGCGGCACTGGCGCACGTACTCGCTGTCCGGGCCCGAGGGCGACGGGGACATCACGATCACCGTCCAGGCGCTGCCCGACGGGCTCGTCTCCCGGCACCTCGTCGACGCCACCCCGGTCGGCTCGATCGTGCGGCTGGAGCAGGCGAGCGGCGACTTCGTCCTCCCCTCCCCCGTGCCGTCGAAGTTGCTGATGCTCACGGCCGGCAGCGGCATCACTCCCGTCATGAGCATGCTGCGCACTCTCGGTGCGCACCCTGACGTCGTCGTCCTGCACAGTGCGCCGACCGCCGACGACGTCATCTTCGCCGACGAACTGCGCGCGCGGCCCGGCACGACCGTCCGGCACACCAGCGCCGACGGCCGTCTCGACCTCGCCGACCTCGACACCCTGTGCCCCGACTGGCGCGACCGCGAGGCCTACGCCTGCGGGCCGGCCGGCCTGCTCGACGCCGCCGAGCAGCACTGGGGAGATGCCCGACCGCGCCTGCACCTGGAGCGGTTCACCCCGCCCACCCGCTCGACGGGCGGCGAGGGCGGCACCGTGACCTTCGGCGACCGCGAGGTCGAGGTCGACGGCGGCGCCAGCCTGCTGGAGGCCGGCGAGGACGCGGGGGTGCTCCTGCCCAGCGGCTGCCGGATGGGCATCTGCTTCAGCTGCATCCTCCCGCTGCGCGACGGCCAGGTACGCGACCTGCGCACCGGCGAGATCCGCGGCGAGCCCGGCGACATGGTCCAGACCTGCATCACCGGGGCGACCGGCACCGCGCGCCTCGACCTCCGACCCGCTGAGGAGACCCGATGACCAGCACGCTCGACATCCCCACCGGCACCCCCGCCCCGCCCGTCCGCACGGTCGCATCGCGGCCGTCCCCGGTCGCCGCCGGGATGACCGAGGCCCAGGTGGAGGAGCTCGGCAGGCGCCTGGACGCGATCCGCGACCGCGTCGTCGCCGACCGCGGCCAGCGCGACGCCGACTACATCCACTCGATCATCCGCAAGCAGCGCTACCTGGAGGTCGGTGGCCGGGCGCTGCTGTTCGCCGGGATCCTGCCGCCCGCCTGGGTCGCCGGCACCGCGATGCTCTCCGCGTCGAAGATCCTGGAGAACATGGAGCTGGGCCACAACATCATGCACGGCCAGTGGGACTGGATGCGGGATCCGAAGATCCACTCCAGCACCTGGGACTGGGACAACACCAGCCCCGCCGAGGCGTGGAAGTACACCCACAACTACGAGCACCACACGTACACCAACATCGTCGGCAAGGACCGCGACGTGGGCTACGGGATCCTCCGCATGTCCGACGAGCAGGAGTGGAGCCCCTACTACCTGTTCAACCCGTTGTGGAACGCGCTGCTCGCCACGTTCTTCCAGTGGGGCGTCGCGCTGCACGACCTGGAGGCGGAGAGGATCGCCTCGGGCGAGAAGACATGGGCGTCCGTGTGGCCGCAGCTCAAGGCGATCGGCCGCAAGGTGCGCCGGCAGTTCACGAAGGACTACATCGTCTTCCCCGCCCTCGCCGGACCGTTCTTCCTGCCGGTGCTGGCCGGGAACGTCACGGCGAACCTGGTGCGCAACCTCTGGTCGCACGCCGTCATCTTCTGCGGACACTTCCCCGACGGTGCGGTGCAGTTCTCCGAGGAGCAGCTCGACGACGAGACCCGCGGCCAGTGGTACCTGCGCCAGATGCTGGGCTCGGCCAACCTCGAGGGCGGCCCGCTGTTCCACCTGATGACGGGCAACCTCAGCTTCCAGATCGAGCACCACCTGTTCCCGGACCTGCCCAGCAACCGCTACGCCGAGATCGCCCCGGAGATCCGCGCGATCTGCGCGGAGTACGGACTGGAGTACACCTCCGGACCGCTGCGGAAGCAGTACGCCCAGGTCCTGCGCACGATCAACCGCCTGGCCCTGCCGCCGGAGAAGGACACCACCCCGGACCCGACGACGGCACTCACCCCGACCGGATCCGAGACCCCGGACACCCTGGCCGCCTGACCCGCACACGCCCACCCGCGAGTCGCTACATCTCCGCCCGCGAGTCGCTACATCTCCGCCCGCGAGTCGCTGATCCCGAGCCCGGACCGCACGCGCCCCCCGGGCCGGGTCTCCCCCGGGCCGGTTGCAGTGGGGTGGCTCCACTCCGATCTGGTTGGAGTGGAGCCACCCCACTGCGATACGTGGAGGCGGCCGCTGGGGCCCGGTTGCGGATCGCGGTGCAGTCGCGGGCGCGAATCCGGCGACTCGCGGGCGTGAATCCGGCGACTCGCGGGGCGGGGTGACGGGGGTCGCGGACCGCTGGCGGGCCGGGGGGCGGATCGGCCGGGATACTGGGAGCCATGTCCGTGTCTGACGCCACCGCCCCCACCTCCACCGACGTGCTGGTGGTGGGCGCCGGGCCGGCCGGGTCGGCGGCCGCGGCATGGGCCGCCCGGCACGGGCGCGACGTCGTCCTCGCCGACGCCGCCACCTTCCCCCGCGACAAGGCCTGCGGCGACGGTCTCACCCCCCGCGCCATCGCCGAGCTGGAGAAGCTCGGGCTCGGCGACTGGGTCCGCGCCCACGGCACCAACCGCGGCCTGCGCGCCACCGGCTTCGGTCAGGTGCTCGAGCTGCCGTGGCCCGGCGGGTCGCTGCCCGACCACGGCGGCGCCGTCCCCCGCCTCGAGCTCGACGCCCGCATCCGCGACGTCGCGCTCAAGGACGGGGCCGTGCCCGTCGAGGGCGCGAAGGCCGTCGACGTCGTGCGCGACGGCGACCGCGTCACCGGCGTCGTCTTCGAAGACGGCACGACGATCGGCTGCGAGCGGCTGGTCGTCGCCGACGGCGCCCGCTCCACGCTCGGTCGCGTGCTGGGCCGCGAGTGGCACAAGGACACCGCCTACGGCGTCGCCGCCCGCGGCTACGTGAAGTCCGGCCGCAGTGACGACCCGTGGATCTCCTCGCACCTGGAGCTGCGCGGTGAGCAGGACGAGGTGCTCGCCGGGTACGGCTGGGTCTTCCCGCTCTCGGACGGTGAGGTCAACATCGGCGTCGGCACGCTCGCCACCGCGAAGCGCCCGGCCCAGATCCGCCTGCGCAGCCTCATCGAGCACTACACCGACGCCCGCCGCGAGGACTGGCTGCTCGACGGCCCGGTGCGCGCCCCGATGTCGGCGCTGCTCCCGATGGGCGGCGCGGTGTCGAACGTGGCCGGGCGCAACTGGGCCCTGATCGGCGACGCCGCGGGCTGCGTCAACCCGCTCAACGGCGAGGGCATCGACTACGGCCTGGAGACCGGCCGCCTCGTCGCCGAGCTGATCGCCCAGGACCGTGACCTCTCCGTCGCCTGGCCCGCCACCCTGCGCACCCACTACGGCCAGGCGTTCTCCATCGCCCGGCGCCTCGCCGGGCTGCTGACGCTGCCGAAGCTGCTCCCCCTCGCCGGCCCGGTCGGGATGCGGTCGCGCGCGCTGATGACGGTGGCGCTGCGCGTGATGGGCAACCTCGTCACCGACGCCGACCGCGACGTCACCGCCCGCGCCTGGCGCGCCGCCGGGAAGCTGAGCCTCAAGCTCGACGAGCGCCCGCCGTTCCCCGCGGCCGATCTGCGCACCGCCCGGGTGTAACTTCCACCGCCCGAAACGACTCCTCCAGGTGAGCCCTCCCCGATCACCTGGAGACCACGATGACCACTTCCCCCCGCTCCGCCCGGATCGCCGCCGCGGTCGGCACCGCCGCCCTCCTCGCGCTGCTCGGCACCGCCTGTCAGCGCCCCATCGACGCCCCGTCCGGCTCGGCCGGCCCCGCCGCCTCCACCCAGCAGGCGCGCGGCGACACCACCCCGCTCGACGCCTGCGCCCTCCTTCCGGCCGACCAGGTCGAGGAGCTGATCGGTGCGAACGACGGCGGCGTCGCGTCGAGCGCGCCCAACAGCAACGGCGGCGGCTGCGTCTGGACGAACGAGGAGAACTACTACTCGGTCTCCATCGACTGCGGCATGACCGGGACCGCCGTCGACGGTGAGCTGCCCCCGTGGGAGCCGGCGCTCGGCCCGGAGGTGCCGCTGCCGGACGGCATGCGCGAGTTCGGTGCGAACAGCGGCAGCGTCCAGTTCGTGGCCGACACCCGCGACTGCCTCACCCAGGTGGTGCGCAGCGGCAGCGGCGGCGACCTCGACTCCGCCGTCGTGCTGGCCCGGCAGATCCGCGACGAGCTCTAGCCGAGCACGTCGTCGACGGCGGGCGCCGCGACCGGGAGCTCCGCACCCCGGCCCGCGGTGCGGACGGAGCGGCAGTCCCCGTCGGCCGGGTCGGTGTGCTCGTGCACGACTTCCGCCGCGAGGTCGGCGGTCCACACCTCGACGATGTCCTGACGCGCGTAGATCGGGCGCTCGATCGCGCGGTCGGTGTGCAGCGAGGACCCGGCCATCTCGGTCACGAGGAGCGTGCCCTCGGCGGAGGGATGGGCCGCCGCGTAGCGGTCACGCGCCCGCCGAGCCACCAGGACGTCCGGCTGCGGCTCGGAACGTGGCAGCAACCGGACCCGGTTCTGGACCCGGACCGCCGGCCGCCGAGCCAGCTGCAGCGTCAGCTCCTCGGGCGATGGCGTCCACGACGCTGGCGTGCCTCGGCCCGATCGGTGACGCGGCGGTGATCTCCCCGGCGGTGAAGCGCCGCAGGAGGTCGACCATCGGATCGGCGGCCATGCGGGGGGTACCGCCGCGCCTACCCCCGCCGGGCCCGTTCGGCCCGACTGCCCGCCCCCGCGGCACCACGACGACCGGGACGGGCGGGTGCCGCACGATCTGCGACGACCGCGGACCCGAGGAACACCCGCTCCGGCAGCCTCGCCCCGGACGCCGCCGTCACCTCGACGACCCGCCCATGGGCGGGCACCGGGAACCCGCGCGGGGCGAGCTCGCCGAGCGTGGCGTACGCATACGTCTACGACGACCCGGCCACCACGAACGACCGGACGACGGCGGGCCCGGCCACCGGCACCGCCTCCGTCAGTACGAAGAAGATGCCGGTGCCGATCGTCGCCAGCCGGAACCCAGGCCGATCGAGCGGGCGAGCCGCCCGCCGCCGTGGCCGTTCGAACCGGTCTCGGCGACCATGTCGGCGACCGGCTTGCGCCGGAAGGCCTGCTGGATCGTCGATGCCACGCGCACCACCTCGGGTCCGGGTCGGACCAGGGTGCACGGAGATCGTCACGGCGGCGACCCGCCGGTCGGTCACGGACCGGCGGTCGCCTTCCCCAGGTGTGCCTTGATGTCCGTCTTGAGCACTTTGCCGACGGTCGAGCGGGGCAGGTCGGGCCAGACCTCCACCTGCTTGGGCGCCTTGACGCTCCCGATCCGCGCCTTGACGAACGCGATGAGCTCGGCCTCCTCCGCCTGCGCGCCGGGCTGCAGCTGGACGACCGCGACGACCCGCTCACCCCACTTCTCGTCCGGCAGTCCGACGACCCCGCAGTCGCGCACGGCCTCGTGCGCCATCAGCGCCTGCTCGACCTCCGCCGAGTACACGTTGAAGCCACCGGTGATGATCATGTCCTTGGCGCGGTCGACGACGAACAGGAAGCCGTCGTCATCGAGGTAGCCGATGTCGCCGGTGTGGTGCCAGCCGTGCTCCGACGCCTCGGCCGTCGCCTCCGCGTTGCGGTAGTACCCGGCCATCACCAGCGAGCTGCGGACCACGATCTCGCCGCGCTCGCCCTGGTCGAGGAGGTTGCCGGCCCCGTCCATGATCGCGACGGTGACGAGCGGGCCCGGCCGCCCCGCCGACGCGAGCCGGTGCGTGGCCACGGATCCGTCGGCCAGGAAGTGGTCGCGCGGCGCCATCATCGACACGAACATCGGCGCCTCGGACTGCCCGAACAGCTGCGCCATCACCGGCCCGATGTCGGTGAGCGCCTGCTCGAGGCGAGCCGGGGACATCGGCGCCGCCCCGTACCAGAAGCACTGCAGCGAGCCCAGGTCCGTCGTGGCCAGGTCCTCGTGCGCGAGCAGCATGTAGATCACCGTCGGCGGCAGGAACGTGTGCGTGACACCGTGCTGCTCGACGAGCGCGAGGAACCCGCCGACGTCGGGCGCGGGCATGACGACGATCCGCCCGCCGAGCGAGAGGACCGGGAAGCAGAGCACCCCGGCCGCGTGCGTCAGCGGGGCCATCGCGAGGTAGACCGGCCGCCCCTCGAAGGGGTAGCCCATGAGCGCGAGCGCCGTCATCGTCTCGATGTTGCGGTCGGTGAGCTGCACGCCCTTGGGCCGTCCGGTCGTGCCGCCGGTGCCGACGATCATCACGGTGTCGTCGGCGGAGTCGGCGGAGTCGGCGGAGTCGGCGGAGAAGTCCGTGCCGTCGGCGAGCCAGTCGTCGAGCTCGTCGAGGCAGACCACCGTGGTGACCTGCGGCAGGTCCATCTCCGCCACCATCGGCGCGTAGGCGCGGGAGTGGAACAGTGCGACGCAGTCGAACAGGTCGAGCAGCTCGGCGTTCTCCCCCGCCCCGTTGCGCGGGTTGATCGGGCACCACACCGCGCCGCGGCGGGCGATCCCGAACACCGTGGCGAACGCGACCGGGTCGTTGCCGGACAGGATCCCGACCTTGTCCCCCGCCGCCACGCCCGATCGCGCGAGCGCCCGGGCGACGGCGTGACTGTGGTCGACCACGTCGCCGTAGGTCAGCGACGTGGGCCCCATGACCAGACAGGGGGCGTCCCGGCCCAGCGACGCCCCCTTGTCGAGGTAGCCGGTGAGGCTCACATCCCCATACCGCCGTCGACGGGCAGGCCGGCCCCGTTGACGAACCGCGAGGCGTCGGAGGCCAGGAAGACCACGGCGTCGGCCATGTCGGAGACCTCGCCGAGGCGACCCGACGGCGTCAGCTCGACGACCGCGCCGACGGCCGCGTCGGGGCTCTCGAACAACCCGAGCCCGCTGGTCTCCACCGCGAGCTTGACGCCCATGTCGGTGGCGACGAGGCCGGGGTAGATGCAGTTGACGCGCACGCCGTAGCCGAGCTTTCCCGACTCCATCGCCGCGACGCGGGTGAGCCGGTCGACCGCGGACTTGGTGGCCGAGTAGCCGGCGATCGCGGGGAACGCGATGGTGGCCGCGACCGAGGAGATGTTGATGATCGAGCCGCCGTTGCCCGCCGCGCCGCCCGGGCGCATCGCGCGCAGGCCGTGCTTGAGGCCGAGCATCGTGCCGAGGACGTTGACCTCGAGCATCTTCCGGATGTCGTCCGGCTCGGTGTCGACGATCAGCTGCGTGACCTCGATGCCCGCGTTGTTGACGACGATGTCGAGCCCGCCGAGCTCCGCGACGGTGTGCGCGACCGCGGCCTCCCAGTCGGTGTCGCTGGTGACGTCGAGCTGGACGAAGCCGCCGCCCTCGAGCCCCGCCGCGGTCTGCTCCCCGACATCCTTGAGCACGTCCGCGATCATCACGCGGGCCCCGGCCGCCGTGAGAGCCTGCGCCATGCCGGCACCCAGCCCGCGGGCGCCGCCGGTGACCAGCGCGCGCCTCCCCGTCAGATCGAACGTGGTCATCCGTGGTCCTCTCGTCATCGCCGGTGATGCGGACCACAGCGTAGGACCGGCTTTGGACGAGTGTCAAGACTTCTCTGGACGACCGTCCAGGGAGGTAGAGTCATGCCGTCATGCGCACCGCAGAGCGCGTCCCGGGACGCCAGGTCGACAAGTTCGAGGAGCGCCGCCGCGAGCTCGCGGACGCGGCGCTCGTCACGCTGTCCGAGCTCGGCTACGCCCGCACGAGTCTGCGCGAGATCGCCCAGAACTCCGCGTTCAGCCACGGCGTCCTGCACTACTACTTCCGCGACAAGGTCGACCTGATCACCTACTGCGTGCGGCAGTACAAGGCGGCCTGCGTGCTGCGCTACGACCAGATCGTCGCGACCGCCGACACCCCCGCCGCGCTCGCCGCGGGCTTCGCCGACGGCCTCGTCGCCACACTCCTCGAGGACGCCCGGATGCACCGGCTCTGGTACGACCTGCGCTCCCAGGCGCTGTTCGAGGAGTCCTTCCGTCCCGACGTCCTCGACATCGACGCCACCCTGGAGCGCATGATCTGGCGGATCGTGAGCCGCTACGGCGAGCTGCGCGGCGCGCCGGTCCCCACCCCGTCGGCGATGACGTACGCGCTGTTCGACGGCCTGTTCCAGCAGGCCCTGCTACAGCACTTCGCCGGGTCCCCGACGGCCGCCACCGACCTGCACGACCGGGTGCTCGACCTCCTCGGGCGCCTGCTGCCCACATGAGGGACCGGCTCGTCGCCGAGCGCGCGACGACCGTCGAGCGGGCCGCGGCCCTGGCCCGGCAGGTCGAGGGGCTGGCCGAGCAGCAGGCCCACACCACCCACGACGACGAGCACGACCCCGAGGGCGTGACGATCGGGTTCGAGCGCGCCCAGCTGCAGGGGCTGCTCGCGGGCGCCCACAACGAGATCGAGGCCCTCGACCGCGCCGCCGCCCGCCTGGACGCGGGCACCTACGGCCGGTGCCTGCGCTGTGGCGGCACGATCGCCCCCGAACGCCTCGACGCCCTGCCCGCCGCGGAGTCCTGCATCGCCTGCGCCACGACCCGGCGCCGCTGAGGTTCACCCGAAAGGCGCACATCGTTACATCGAACGGCCGCGTTGATCCATCGAGTCGTGACCGTCGGACGCCCCCGACGGCCGCACGACCGTCGAGGAGGACGGCCAGTGTCGAACGGGAAGCACCGTCTCGCGGGGATGGGGCGCCGCGCACGCCTCGCGATCGTCGGAGGGGCCGCGGTCGCGCTGACGATCGCCTCGGTCACCGTCCCGGCCGTCGGTCGCGAGGCGTCCGCCGAGCCGAAGGGCGACGGGAACTGGGTGTCGGCCTGGTCGGCCGCTCCGCAGGGACCCACGACCCTCGGGTCCTTCGGGGTCGAGGTGCTCAGCGGGACCCAGCAGGCCGGTGCGCTGCAGGACATCGTCCCGCCGCCCACCACCTTCTCCGACGAGACGGTCCGCCAGGTCCTCTACCTCCACCACGGCGGCAGCGCGGTGCGCGTGCAGCTCTCCAACGAGTTCGGGGACCGCGACGCCACGTTCCCCGCGGTCACGGTCGGCGTCCGCGACGGGGACTCCGGTGCGGCCGTCGAGCCCGGCACGCAGCGTGAGGTGACCTTCGACGGCGAACCGGCCGTCACGATCCCGCAGGGCGCCACGGTGCTCAGCGACCCGGTCGACCTCGCCACCGAGGCGTTCGACCACCTCGTGCTCAGCATGTTCGTGCCCGCCGGGAACGGCGCGGCCACCGTGCACGGCAGCCACATGCAGACGTTCTTCACCGCCTCCGGCGACGCGACGGCCGACGAGGGCGACGGCGACTTCGCCGAGCGCGGCATCGTGTTGAACAACTACACCTCGACGTTCACGACGGCCTCGTACTACGCGACGGGCGTGCAGGTCGAGGGCGAGCCCGGTGACCGGACCCTCGTGGCCTTCGGCGACTCGATCACCGACGGGTTCCTGTCCACCGGCAACACCGACAGCCGCTACCCCGACGTACTGGCCCGCCGGCTCAAGGCCGACCCCGACACCGCGCACCTGTCGGTGACCAGCCAGGCGATCAGCGGCGGCCGCGTCACCGGCGACGGGATCGGCCCGTCGGCCCTCGCGCGCATCGACGAGCAGATCCTCGCGCAGCCGAACCTGGGCGGCGTGATCTTCCTGCAGGGCATCAACGACCTGGGCACGGCGCTGCTGCAGGGCCCCCCGGCCACCGCGGACGACCTCATCACGGCCTACCGCGAGATCGCCGAGCGGGTGCACGCCGCGGGCGTCCCGATCTACATCGGCACCCTCACCCCGGCCGGCAACCTGCTGCGGCCGACCCCGTACGGCGTCTACTCCACCCCGTCGCAGGTGGCCGAGCGCAACGCGGCCAACGAGTGGCTGCGGACCGAGGGCCGGGAGATCTTCGACGGCGTCGTGGACTTCGACGCCGCGATCCGCGACCCGCTGGTCCCGGACTGGATCGCCCTGCAGTACGACTCGCTGGACAACCTGCACCCGAACGACGCCGGGTACCGGTTGATGGCCGAGAGCATCCCGCAGGAGTTCCTGGACGAGATCGCCGCGGGCTGATCCCCGCACGCACCGCACGCAGGGCCCCGGGTCGACGATCCGGGGCCCTGCGTCGTCCGCGTAGGTTCCCCGCATGGCGCGGACGATCAGGTTCCACGAGACCGGCGGCCCCGAGGTACTGCGGATCGAGGACCTCCCGGTCCGTGCACCCGGACCGGGCGAGGTACGGATCCGCGTCGACGCGATCGGGCTGAACCGCGCGGAGGTCAACTTCCGCCGCGGGACGTACCTGGAGCAGCCGGTCCTCCCCGCCGGGCTCGGCTCGGAGGCCGCGGGCGAGGTTCTCGAGATCGGCCCGGACGTCGTGCGGTGGCAGCCGGGCGACCTCGTCTGCGTCGTCCCCGCGTTCTCCCAGAACGACTACCCGGTCTACGCGGAGGAGGCCGTCGTGCCCGCCGCGGCGCTGCTGGCGCGCCCGCCCGGCATGGACGCCGTCACGGGCGCGGCGGTCTGGATGCCGAACGTCGCCGTCTACGGCATGACCCAGGAGATCGTGCGCGTGCGGCCCGGTGACCACGTCGTCGTCACCGCGGCGGCCAACAGCATCGGGCTCGCGGCGGTGCAGGTGCTGCGCCACCTCGGCGCGCTCCCGATCGCCACCGTCACCACCGACGGGGGCCGGGACACGCTGCTCGCCGCGGGTGCGGCGGCCGTCCTCGTCGACGACGGGTCCGACCTCGCCCCGGCGCTGCGCGGGGCCACCGGCGGGGCGGGCGCCGACCTCGTCCTCGACGCCGTCGGCGGGCCGCGCGTGGCCGAGCTCGTGCGGGCCTGCGCGCGCGGCGGCACCGTGATCGTCCACGGCGGGCTCTCCGGTGAGCCCACTCCCCTGCCCGGCGGCCGCTACGCCCCGGTGTGGATGCGGCGCTACACCGTCTTCGAGATCACCGGCGACCCCGCCGCCCTGCGCCGCGCCGAGCACTTCGTGCGCGCCGGGCTGGCGTCCGGTGCGCTGACGCCGTCGGTCGACCGGATCTTCGACCTCGACGACGTCGCCGCCGCGCACACCTACGTCGACTCGCCGGACCGGGCGCCCGGCAAGCCGGTGCTGCGGGTGAGCCCTACTTCCCGCTGAGGGTGATGCCGGAGCCGCCGTCCTTCTTGTCCTTCTTCTCCGCGCGCTTCTCCTTGATGGACTTGCCGGACTTCTTGCTCGCGGACTGGCGGGGCGACTTGTCGGCCATGGGAACTCCCTGGTGCGCGCGAGGCGCGGTGGGTGGGGCCGCCGGGAACCGGACCGGGCGCACATCCTCGCTGCTGCCGGACTCGGTGTACGGGACGGGAGGAGCCCCGGGCGGCCGAAGGACCGACGCTACGCGCGACCGGCAGCAGGGTCCAGGTACTCCGGCTGCAGGATCCCCATCCGCAGGGCGTTGCGGTAGCGGCCGTCGGCGAAGAACTCCTCGCGCAGCTCGCCCTCGGTCACGAAGCCCACCTTCCGGTAGACGTGGATCGCGGCCGCGTTCTCGATGTCGACGACGAGGTACACCTTGTGCAGGTTGAGCACCGCGAACGCGTAGTCCAGCGCCGCCCGGGTCGCCTCGCGCGCGTACCCGCGGCCCTGGTGGGCCGGGTGCACGATGATCTGGAACTCGGCGCCGCGGTGGATGTAGTCGATCTCCACCAGCTCGACGATCCCCGCAGGCTGCCCGTCGGCCTCGATGACGAAGCGGCGCTCCCGGTTGTCGTGGACGTGCCGGTCGTAGATGTCGCGGAGCTCCACGAGCGCCTCGTAGGGCTCGGTGAACCAGTAGGACATGATCCGGGAGTCGTTGGTGAGGCCGTGCACGAACTCGAGGTCGTCGCGCTCGAGGGCCCGGAGCCGGATGGTCATGGGTCTCATCCTCCCCCGATCCCCAGGCCGTCCTGCATCGCCCCGCGACGCCCGAGCACCTCCGACACCCGGTCGCGGGTGGCCGGGTCGGCCGGCACGACCCGGAAGGGGTCCAGGTCGATGTGCACCGGGACCGCCTCGGCCCGGGTCACGGCGAACCCGCCGCCGGGCTGCCGGGTGAAGGTGAACCGCGCGATCACCGAGTCCTCCGTGGCGAACCCGCGGGTGGAGTGCTGGGCGACGTGGTTGCCCAGCCCGTACGCCGCCCACTCCCCGTCGATGCGCTCGAACGGCTGCACGACGTGCGCGTGGTGGCCGAGCACGAGGTCGACGTCGGGCGAGGCCAGCAGCGCACGCACCGTCTCCACCTGCAGCTCCGACGGGTCCGGGTCGTACTCCTCGCAGCAGTGCACGCTCGCGACCACCACCTCCGCCCCGGCCGCCCGCGCCCGCGCCGCGGCCCGCAGCGTCGCGGTGACGTCCGGGGCGTCGAAGGTGTCGACGGCCCACTCGCGGCCGGCGGGCGGTGCGACGCCGTTGAGCGAGAACGTCACCGCCACGTGCCCCACCCGCACCCCGCCCGCCTCGACGACCGTCGGGGGCTCGTCGGCGGTGCGGTGGGTGCCGGTGTGCGCCACCCCGGCGGCGTCGAGCGCGTCGAGGGTGCGGACCAGGCCGTCGAACCCGTCGTCGAGGGAGTGGTTCGACGCCGTCGAGCACAGGTCGTAGCCGGCACCGGCGAGCGCGTCGACGATCTGGGGCTGCACCGCGAAGCTCGGGTAGCCGCGGAACGGGCCCCCGGGCCCGGCGACCGGCGTCTCCAGGTGGCAGATCGCCAGGTCGGCGCCTTGGAGCAGCGGGGCGACGGGGGCCAGCACGCCGGAGAAGTCGTACCCGTCCCCGCGCTGCGCACCGGCGGTGAGCGACCCGCCCTGGTGGATCAGCACGTCACCGGTGGCGACCAGTGTGAAGGAGTCCGGAGCCGCGGCCGCGACCGGCGGTGCGGGCGGAGGAGAGGGTGCGGCGCAGGCCGCGAGCAGCGCGCACCCGAGCAGCCCGACGCGCAGGCGCACGCTCACCGGTCCGACGGCGGCGGCAGCACGCCGGGGGCCGGGCGCAGGCCGTCCACCAGCAGCGCGAGGTAGCGGCGCAGGTCGGCGGGGTCGGCGTCGTGGTCGTCCACGGTGGCGAGCGCCATCACCACGACGGCGGCGAGGTCGCGGGCGAGCAGCTCGGGCCGCACCAGCCCGGCGGCGGCGGCGCGGCGCAGCGGCCGCTCCATGGAGCGCAGGTACCCGTCGACGAGGTCGACGTCGATCGCGCCCACCTCGCGGGCCAGGCGCAGCACCGTGCGGTGCGCCGCGAACGACTCCACCGACGCCTCCAGCATGCCGACGAGGTCGCGCCACGGGTCGTCGGTGACGACCTCGGTCGCCGGGGAGATCTCCGTGGTCAGGACGTGCTCGACGACGGCGCGCACGAGCTGGTCGCGGTTGCGGAAGCGCCGGTAGAGGGTGGCGGCGCCGACCCCGGCGCGGCGCGCGACCTCGTCGAGCGCCACACCCGGGCCGACCTCCTCGAACGCGACGCCCGCGGCCGCGACGATGCGCTCGTGGTTGCGCGCGGCGTCCACACGCATCGCCCGGCCCGCCGTCATGCGCGGACTATCTCACCCGATGACCCGCAGCGCCCCGGACGGGCAGAGCGAGACGGCCTCCCGGGCGGCGGCCTCGTCGGCCGCATCGGGCTCCTCGACGAGCACGAGGACGATCCCGTCGTCGTCCTGGTCGAACACGGCCTCGGCGTTCATGACGCACATGCCCGCGCCGATGCACACGTCCCGGTCGGCGGCGATCTTCACGGTGTACTCCTCACCAGGTGACGGGCAGCGAGTGCAGCCCGTAGACGAAGTGGAACGCGCGGAACGGGACGTCCTCGATCGGCACCGCGAGCGCGAGGTCCGGGAACCGGCGCAGCAGCGCGGGGAACGCGATCCGCATCTCCATCCGCGCCAGCGGCGCGCCCAGGCAGTGGTGCACGCCGTGGCCGAACGCGAGGTGGCCCATCGCGCCGCGGGACACGTCGAGCACGTCGGGGTGCTCGACGTGGGCCGGGTCGCGGTTGGCGGCCGGCAGCGCGCACAGGATCGTCTCCCCCGCCGGGATCGTCCGGCCCGCGAGCTCGACCTCGGTGGTCGTCGTCCGCGCGACGCCGGTGTGCACGATCGAGAGCCAGCGCATCAGCTCCTCGACGGCCGGGTCGACGGTCGAGGGGTCGTCGCGGACCGTCGCGAGCTGGTCGGGGTGGCGCAGCAGGGCGAGCGTGCCCAGCCCCAGCATGTTCGACGTCGTCTCGTGCCCGGCGATGAGCAGCAGCGACGCGATGCCGGCGAGCTCGTCGTCGCTCATCTCCGCGCCGTGCTCGCGCACCAGCATCCCGAGCATGTCCTCGCCCGGGTCGGCCTTCGCGCCCGCGACGAGCCGGTCCATGTACGCACGGCTCTCCCGCTGCAGCGCGATCCGCTCGTCCATCGGGATGGACAGGTCGAGCTGGCGACCGGTGCGGTGCTGGAACTCGGCGCGGTCGGCGTAGGGCACGCCGAGCAGCTCGCAGATCACCAGCGACGGGATCGGCAGGGCGAACGACGGCACGAGGTCGGCCGGGCTGCCGGCCGCCTCCATCGCGTCGAGGTGCTCGTCGACGATCTCGACGATCCGCGGCTCCAGCCGCTTCATCCGGCGCACCGTGAACTCCGGGGTGAGGAACCGGCGCAGCCGCGTGTGGTCGGGCGGGTCGGCGGCGAGCATCTGCCCGGCCATCGCCCGGCGCTTCTCCTCCTCGGTGCGGGTGTCGCCCGGCATGCGCAGGGCGAGGCCGCCGGCGTTGCTGAAGCGGGTGGCGTCGCCGAGCACCTCGCGCACGTCGTCGTGGCGCGCGATCAGCCACGCGGGAACGCCGAACATCGTCTCGACGCGCCGGATCCCCTCCCCCTCGCGGACCTCCGCCAGCTCGGCGGCGGGATCGAACCGGTCGCGCCGCATGTGCAGCGGCGGAACGGGTGGTGCCTGGGTCATCCGATCGTCCTCTCCCCGACGTGCTCGACCCACCCGACGCTACCACCGAAGTGAGAGTGCACTCTCAGTTAGGACGAACCGGGCGATCTACGTGAAGAGCGCCGCCCGGAGCACGCGCACCTGTTCCGCCCGGAACTCCCGCGCCACCGGCCGGCCCCCGAACAGCGCGTCGAACCCGTGGAACGCGCCGGGGACGACGTGCCGCTCGCACGGCACCCCCGCCGCCTCCAGCCGGTCCGCGTACGCGAGGTCCTCGTCGTGGAACAGGTCGAGGGTCCCCACGCCGATCCAGGCGGGCGGCAGCCCGGCCAGGTCCGCCCGGCGGGCCGGGGCCGCGTACGGCGGGACCTCCGGCGAGCCGGGCTCCCGCCCGAGGTAGGACGTCCAGCCGTAGCGGTTGCTGCGTGGGGTCCACACGCGCACGCCGCGCGTGTCGAGGTCGGTGCGCAGCACGGTGCGGTCGTCGAGCATCGGGTAGACGAGCAGCTGGAACGCCGGCCGGACCGCACCGCGGTCGTGGGCGCACTGCGCGAGCGCCGCCGTGAGCCCGCCGCCCGCGCTGGCCCCGCCGATCGCGATCCGCCCCGGGTCGACGCCCGGGTGCCCCGCCAGCCACCGCAGCGCGGCGTGGGCGTCCTCCACCGCCGCGGGCGCCGGGTGCTCCGGGGCGAGGCGGTAGCGGATCGCGGCGACGGTGATCCCGAGCTCGCGGGCGAACGCGACACTTCCGGCCCCGTCCTGCTCGGGCGACCCGACGAGGTACCCGCCGCCGTGGCTCCACAGCAGCGCGGGCGCGGCCCCCTGCAGCGAGCGGGGCCGGTGGAGCCGCAGCGACACCCCGGGCGCGGTGACGTCGGTGACCTCCACGTCGTCCGGGGCGGGCGGCGTGCGCACGGGCAGCCGCCGGGCGAGCGCGACGGTGCGGGGACCGAAGGACAGGGGCGGGATGAACCGCCCGAGCCTCAGGTCGTCGTGGAAGGCGGGCACCGCCGTCAGAGCAGCTCGAGGATGGTGGCGTTGGCCTGGCCGCCGCCCTCGCACATGGTCTGCAGGCCGTAGCGGATGCCGTTGTCGCGCATGTGGTGCACGAGCGTGGTCATCAGCCGCGCACCGGACCCGCCGAGCGGGTGGCCCAGCGCGATCGCGCCGCCGTTCGGGTTGAGGACCTTGGCGTCGGCGCCGATGTCGGCGAGCCAGGCCAGTGGCACGGGGGCGAACGCCTCGTTCACCTCGAACGCGCCGATCTCGTCGATCGACAGGCCGGACTTCGCGAGCGCCTTCTGCGTGGCCGGGATCGGCGCGGTCAGCATGATCACCGGGTCGGCGCCGGCGAGGACGGCGGTGTGCACGCGCGCGATCGGCGTGAGGCCCAGCTCGCGGGCCTTCTCGCTGGTGGTCATGAGCAGGGCCGCGGAGCCGTCGGAGATCTGCGAGCTGTTGCCCGCGGTGATCGTGCCGCCCTCCGGCCTGAACACGGTCTTCAGCCCGGCCAGGCCCTCGACGGTGCCGCCGCGGCGGATCCCCTCGTCCTTCGCGACGCCGGCGACCGGCGCGATCTGGCCGTCGAAGCGGCCCTCGTCCTGCGCCGCCGCGGCCTTCTCGTGGCTGCCGATCGCGTACTCGTCGAGCTGGGTGCGGGACAGGCCCCAGCGCTCGGCGATCATCTCGGCCCCGACGCCCTGGTTGGGCCGCGCGCCGTCGTAGCGGGCGGCGAAGTCGGCGCCGTACGGGTCGGCCCCGTTGAGCGAGGACCCCATCGGCACCCGGCTCATCGACTCGACGCCGCCGGCGACGACCACGTCGTACTGGCCCGCGACCAGCCCGGCCGCGGCGAAGTGCACCGACTGCTGGCTCGACCCGCACTGCCGGTCGACGGTGACGCCGGTGACCGTCTCGGGCCAGCCCGCGGCGAGCACGGCGGTGCGCGCGATGTCGAAGGTCTGCTCGCCGATCTGGCTGACGCAGCCCCAGATCACGTCGTCGACCAGCGACGGGTCGACGCCGCTGCGCTCGGCCAGGCTGCGGAGCACGTGCGCCGACAGGTCGGCCGGGTGCACCCCGGACAGACCGCCGTTGCGCTTGCCCACCGGCGTGCGCACGGCCTCCACGATCACTGCGTCCCGCATGACCCACTCCGTCTCCCGCGGGGCCTCGTCACCCCGGCGTAACAGTCAGTCCTGACCCTACATCCGGGGAGGTCGCCGTCAACCCCGGTCCGGGCGCGCGACGCGCGTCACAGCAGGGGGTGCGGGAGGGGGCACGGGGGCGGGAGCCGCCGGGTGGCCGCCACACCGTTGGGGCGGCCGGTCGTGCCCGTGGAGTAGACCAGACCGACGCCCCCGATCTCTACGGCTGGGGTGACTCAGGTCTCCAGGAGTACCCGAGCGGTGTCGACCCACTGGGCGATGTGCGGGTCGCGGCGCGGGTCGCGCCGGTCGAAGGCGTAGACCAGAGCCACACCCCGCATGCTCGTGAGCAGCAGTTCCCGCAGCTGGGCGTACCGCGGGTGCCCGGCCAGCTCGGGGCCCCACATGGCGTCGACGCTCGCCCGGATCGCGCCGCCCAGGCGTCGCTCGTTCGGCAGGAGCGACTCGGCGATGCCGTCGTTGGTGCGCGCCGCCGTCCACAGCTCGACGGCGGCCCAGAAGTAGGGCTCGTGGTAGGTCAGCCACATGAACTCGACGACCTGGGTGATGCGGTCGACGCCCACCACCCCGACGTCCAGGCCGATCCGGTCGGCGGCCTCGCGCACGCGCCGGCCCGCCAGGTGCTCGACCGCGGCGACGAGCAGCGCCTCCCGCGACGGGAAGTGGTGCAGCAGGCGCCCCCGCGACACCCCGGCCCTGGCCTGGATCGCCAGCGTGCTGGCCGCGCTGAACCCGTCCTCCGCCAGGCACTCCACGGCCGCCTCGAGGATGCGCGACCGGCTGTCGACGGTGCGCTGCTCGCGGCGGGTCCGTTCGGTCGAGGAGGTGGGCACGGGCTCAGCCTACGGAGCACCGCACGAAACGGTCAACGCTGATCGTCACGCCGGGCGGTGCGCAAGGGCGTCGACGTCCCAGCCGGCCCGCGTCGCCCCGGCGCGGTACGCGGCCTCGTAGAACTCCAGCACCGTGACGCGGCGGTCCGGGGCCGCACGGGCGACCTCGTAGGGCAGGACGGCGAGGTGGCTCGCGCCGCGCTCGACCCAGCGGGCCCCGTGCGGCAGCGGGTCCCCGGCCAGCCCGGCGGGCTCCGGGGCGGTGTAGGAGTAGAACGCGGGCTCCGGGTACGTCGGGTCGCCGAACCAGAACCCGGAGCTGACGACCTCGCGGGAGTAGGCCTCGCGCGTCACGCGGTCGGTGCCGGGCGGGTGCTGCACGACCGTGTCGGAGAAGCGCGTGAGCGCGATGTCGAAGGTGTGCCAGAAGTGGTGCACCGGGCTGGTCTTGCCGGTGAACGCGCCCGCGAACTCCTCCAGCAGGAGGTTGACCTGGCTGAGCACCTGCCAGTACCGGGTGACCGCCGCCGGGTCGTACGTGGCGTGCTCGGTGTCGTCGGCGAAGGGCCGGTCGGCGTCGGGCAGGTCGAACGGGCGGGCGCCGTCGAGCACGGAGCCGTCGACCCCGACGGCCGTCAGCGTGTCGACGAGGCCGGCGTGGAAGCCGGCCACCGACCGTCCGACCAGGGGGAACGACGCCGCCCGCCCGTCGAGGGCGTTCACGACGAGCCGGTGGTCGAGGAAGTCGAAGTCGATCGCGAACGTCGGGTCCAGGCCCATCGGCCGGGTGGTCGTGCCCCGGCCGGTCAGGTGCAGGGGCACGTTCCACCAGTGGTTGCGCAGCGGGCTCGCGGCGAGCCGCACCTTGCCCACGACCTGGGCGAACCGGTGCAGGGTCGGGATCGTGCCGGACCAGCTCTCGTACGGGACGGCGGGGAGGAGTTCCACGGCCGCCGACGCTACCGGTCGGCCGCCTCCCCGCCCGCGGCCCGCACGATCGGGGCGACCTTCGTGCCGAGCAGCTCGATGCCGTGCAGCAGGTTGTCGTGGGCGAGCCGGACGTTCGTCATCTGCAGGGAGATGCGGTCGACGCCGCCCAGCGCGTCGGAGACGGCGAGCATCTTCGCGGCCACCGTCTCGGCGTCGCCGATGAAGTAGGCGCCGGTCGGGCCGGTGGTGGCCTCGTAGCCGCCGCGGGTGGGCGCGGACCCGCCGCGCTCCTTCGCGATCTTGGTGAAGATCTCCGACCAGCCCGGGTAGAAGTCGTCCTTCGCCTGCTGGGAGGTGTCGCCGACGAAGCCGAACACGTGCAGCCCCACCTTGAGCTGCGCCGCGTCGTGGCCGGACCGGCGACCGGCCTCGCGGTAGGCGTCGATCAGCGGGCGGAAGCGGTGCGGCTCGCCGCCGATGATCGCCACCATCAGCGGCAGCCCGAGCATCCCGGCCCGGATGAACGACTCCGGCGTGCCCCCGACGCCCAGCCAGATCGGCAGCTGCTCCTGCAGCGGCCGCGGGTAGACGCCCTGCCCGGACAGCGGCGCGCGGTGCTTGCCCGACCACGTGACCGTCGGGGACTCCCGGATGCGGAGCAGGAGGTCGAGCTTCTCGGCGAACAGCGAGTCGTAGTCGCGCAGGGACAGCCCGAACAGCGGGAACGCCTCGGTGAACGACCCCCGCCCGACGACCATGTCCATCCGGCCGCGCGAGATCAGGTCGAGGGTGGCGAAGTCCTGGAACACCCGCACCGGGTCGTCGGCGCTGAGCACGGTGACGGCGCTGTTGAGCCGGATCCGGCTGGTCCGCGCCGCGGCGGCGGCCAGCAGCACCGACGGGGCCGAGTCGTAGTACTCGCTGCGGTGGTGCTCGCCGATGCCGAAGGAGTCGAGCCCGACCTCGTCGGCGCGCTGGACCTCCTCCAGCAGGTGCGCCACCCGGTCCGCCGGGCTGACGACCTCACCGGTGCCCGGGTCGGTCACGGCGGAGACGAAGCTGTCGATCCCGATGTGCATGCCTCCATCCTGGCCGCACGGACCCCGGGTTCGCCGGTGAGGTGCGGCACTGGCGGCGCTCGGGTGCGCGCCGGCACGGATCAGCGCGGGCCGGTCACCGCTCGCGGACCGCGTAGGTCAGGTGGGTCACCCGCTGCCCCGGCTCCGCCCTGACCTGCTCCAACGCGACACGGCCCGCGTCGATGCCCTCGAACAGGCGGATCCCGGAGCCGAGCAGCACCGGTGAGAGCGCGATCGAGAACTCGTCGACCAGGCCGGCGTTCACGTGCTCCAGGATCGTCGCGCCGCCGCCCGCGATGCGGACGTCGCGGTCGCCTGCGGCGTCGCGGGCCCGGGCGAGCGCGGCCGCGACGCCGTCGTTCACGAAGTGGAAGACGGTCCCGCCCGGCCGCTCCCAGGGATCGCGCCGCTCGTGCGTCACGACGAAGACCGGCGTGTGGAACGGCGCCTCCTCCGGCCACATCCGCTCCCCGGCGTCGAACATGCGCTTGCCCATCACGCTCGCGCCGGTGCGGTCGAACGTCTCCCGCAGGATGTCGTCGTCGCGCCCGTCCTCACCACCCTCGCCGAGCCCCAGGTTCTCCCGGAAGAACCGCGTCGGGAACACCCACTGCTGCAGCTCCATCCACTGCTGCCCCATCAGCTCGGAGAGGGACCCGGGGGCGATGAAGCCGTCCAGCGACATCGACACGCTGAAGAACACCGTCCGTGCCATCAGCCCTCCGCTCCCGTCCGGACCGTCCCGGTGACGTAGGCGGCCAGGTTGCCCAGGGTCTGCCGGCCGCCCTCGATCGCGTGGTACCTCTCGACCGCCTCCTCGCGCAGCTCCCGGGTGGGGAACACCGTGCGCATCTCGATCCGGGTCCCCCCGCCGTCGGATGCGAACGTCAGTACCGACTCGAAGGCGTTCGGGTCGTCGGCGGACTCGCCGTGGCGCAGCGCGATCCGCTCCGGCGGGTCGATCCGGGTCCAGGAGATCCACTCCTGGTAGTCGGTGCCGTCCGGCCCGTGCATCACGAAGTCCCACACCCCGCCGACGCGGAACTCGAACGCCCGCGTGGTGGTGCTGAACCCCTCCGGCCCCCACCACCGCGACAGGTGCCGCACCTCGGTGAACGCCTCGAACACCCGCTCCCGTGGGGCGTCGATGACCCGGGAGACGACGATCTCCCGCTCGGCCGTCGCACTCATCAGCTACTCCTCCTGCCGTTCCTTCTCGAGGTCCTGCACGTACGCGTCCAACCGGTCGAAGCTCTCGTTCCAGAACCGCTCGAACCCGCCGGCCCACTCGTGGACCGGTCGCAGCCCGCGGGCGTCGAGGCCGTAGAGGCGCTGCTTGCCCGCCCGGCGGTCGCGGACCAGTCCGACCTCCCGGAGCACCCGCAGGTGCTTGGACGCCCCCGGCTGGGTCATCCCCAGCTCCTCGGCCAACTCGGTGACCGGCCGCTCCCCCGCCCGCAGCAGCACCAGGATCTGCCGGCGCTGGGGCTCGGCGATCGCGTTGAAGACGTCCGACGTCGTCGCTGCTCGTGCCACGGGCGAATCGTATTCCGATATCGGCATGTGTCAAGCAGGGAGGATCGCAGACAGGACGCAGTGCGCGAAGAGCAGACCTACGGGCGGTGTGCGAGCAGGGATTCGGCCAGACGACGACGCGCTGACCTGGGGTTGTTGCTCCTCCGACTGGATTCGAACCAGTAACCGCCCGATTCAAGATCAACACTTTTGGACGTTTGCGGTCGATGGCTGACACTGCGGATGACGTGCAGGATCACCCGCCCTACTCCCCCGAGCACCTACCGGCGTCGGTGGTCAGTGGTGGCGGTTAGAGGGAGGTAAGCGGTGCCGATGATCTCCGCCGGGCCTACGTCGCTACGCCCCCTTCCTCGTCGTCCTGGCCGCCTCATGGACCGCGCCGGGCGTGTCAACCCTGGAACCTCGACGCCGGCCCCGGCCCCCTTCGCCTCGTGGTGACGTCTACTGCGGGTACTCGGGCCGGGGTCGGTGTCGAGGCGCGAAGCGGGGTTGATGCGGTCGGTGCGGTCTATGACGCTCGGCGAGGACGAGGAAGCCAACGCCTCCTCACCCACGAGCCCGCAGCTCGACCGCGGCCCGTGACGTCGCCTCGATACCAGCGGCCTGGCGCTCGGGATCCAGTCCGAAGTGATCCGCCAACTCCAACCGCAGGAAGGCCGCAAGCTCAGGGGGCTCGGCGCCGTCCTCCAACTGATCCAGAATCGGCGCGATCAGGCAGTCGTACTCATCGTGTGGCGCGCCGTGTTCGATGATGCCGATCGGGTCCCAGCTGTTGAGAAGCTCGCGGAGTGCCGTCACTGGGCGATCGGCGGTGTCAGGTCCGGGGTCGCGATGCTCCATGCGGAGAGCTTATGGCAGGTGATCTTCGGTCGTCTCGTGCTGGTCCGTGGGCTCTGCGCAGCCCGGGCGCGTCGGCCCGTGAGCGGAGCGGCAAGGGCCAGAGCGCAGGAGGGCTGCGCCCGGCCCGCCAGGGCCGGCTTGAAGGCGTACAGAAAGTCCTCCCGGCCCGGAGGGATGGCTACACCGCGAGGATGCGCATCAGGTCCGCGCGCAGCGCCGGTGCAACCGCGACCGTCGAATCGGACCGCAGGGTGTGGGGCTCTCCGTGGCGATCAAGAACCTCAGCGCCCGCCTCCCGCGCGAGGAGCACACCTGCGACGGTGTCCCACGGCTTGTTGGCGAGCATGACGCTCGCGCCGATTCGACCTTCGGCTACCCACGCCAGGTCGACAGCGGCTGATCCGAACATGCGAACCCGCTGGGCGACAGCGGCGAGTCGTCCCGTGATGTCCAAACGCTCAGCGTTCTTCAACGTCGCACCGTTGCCCACGGCGTAGTCCCCGATGGCGACGATGGATTCCGCCAGCCGCTCGCCCCGGGCCCTGATCGGGGTGTCGCCCCGGAATGCGCCGCCACCGCGGAGGGCGGAGTAGCGGATGCCGAGGAACGGTAGGTCGATCACGCCGAGGACCGGACGCTCCTGGTGGACCAGCCCCAGGGACACACCGTACAGGGGCACGCCCTGCATGAAGTTGACCGTTCCGTCGATGGGGTCGAGCGCCCACATGAACCCGGATTCGCTGTCGCCGAACCGGCCGTCCTCCTCGCCGAGGAACCCCACGTCGGGAGCCACGTCGAGCAGGAAGGCGCGAAGCTCACGCTCGATCGCATAGTCGACTTCCGTCGCCGGGTCGCGGTCGCCCTTGATCGTGACCTTGCCGGGCTGGCGTTCGCGAACCATCAGAGTGGCGCGGTCCACGGCCTCAACTGCGATAGGCAGAAGCTCGGAAACGGTCGGCACCCGGCCAGTCTTCACGCACAGTCCCGGCCGCCCTCCCACAGGGCGGTGAACACTCGCTCGAAGCTGCCGAACATGCCGGACCCGTCCGGGCGCCTGCGAATGACGAACGTCGGTGAGTCCACTCCACGAGCGGCCGGCATGTAGGGCTGGGCGATGCACTGGCGATCGTCCAGGATCGTGATGTTGAAGCGGACCGGCTCGTCGTAGGTCCGCATCGTGACGCGCTCGCGCTCGTCGGCGGGCAGCTCGGCCCGTAGCCGGCGGAGCATCTGCATGTTCAGGCGGGTGAGGCTGGCGAGGTCACCGACGCCGTGACCTTCCTCGACCTCGCGCGCCCGGGTGGCGTCGCCATCAGGGTCGAGGAACAGCGCATGCACGATCGCGCCGCGGGCAAGGGTCGCGCGCAACCGCTGGTCGCTGTAGTGCTGGCACAACATGTTGAGCGACAGCCCGGCCGCCTTGATGCTCGATGCCTGGTCCAACAGCGTGTGCGGCGGCATCTGCTCGGCGAACTCGGCCCGGGTGGCGAACGCGGCCGTCAGGTCGGCGTAGGTCGCCCGCCGCGGCGCATCGGTCCCGTTGCCGGCAAGTCGGGCGGCCTGCTCGGCGTGCGCGGTGTCGGGCAGGGGTCGGCGGTCGTCCCAGGGCGCGAGCAGCTCGCCGGCCTTGACCCCGGGGAACATCGCCTCAAGGACCCGGCAGTGATCCGGGTGCGGGAGCTTCGACCCGCCGCCGGCCAGCCAGCGGTAGAACGTCGCCTTGCTCGGGTGCCGGCCCACGAGGGCGTTGTCGATCTGCTTCGCGGTCTTGTCGTACGCCCGGCAGAACGTGCGGTGCTCCTGCATGTGCCGCTGCCGCAGCATCGCCTTCAACAGTGTCTGAGTCTCACTCATCGCGTGTCCCCCTGCGAGTCGCCGACCAGCACATCCTACCGCAGATGAGACATAAATGAGACTACTTCGGACTGCTCGGGTCCGGGTGAGTCTCGGACGGCGCTGAACGAGACGGATCGGCCCGCACGGTGAGGACGTGTCACAGACCACACCGACCGCGAACCCCCACATCGCCCAGGAGGGCCCGTCATGGAACTGCTGATCGACACCTCGCGAAAGAGCTTCACCACCGGCCGCCCGTTCGAGCGCAAGGTCGACGAGAACGGCGTCCAGCGCCTCGACCGCAAGACCCGCCTGCCCCTGTGGGCCGCACAGCTCGTCGTGATGGACGAGCGCGGCGCCGACACGATCGTCGTCACCCTCGCCACTCCCGAGCCGCCGCAGCTCCAGCAAGGCCAGCCCGTCACCCCGGTGCACCTGGTCGCGCAGCCCTGGTCCCGCAACGGCCGCGAGGGCGTCGCCTTCCGCGCCGACGAGGTCCGCGCGCTGTCCGCGGCCAAGAGCGCGTGAGAGAGGAACGATCATGGAGGATCTGACGATCGTCGTCGGCACCGCCGACGCCGCCGCGCTGCACGACTCCTACGCGGACCTGAGCCGCCGCCTCGACGAGGCCGACGCCCAGATCGACGCAATCGCCGATGAACTCGCCCGCTTCGACGACGACCAGGACGACGAGCGCCAACACCTGCTCGCCGAGCTGGACCGCCTCGACATCGGGCGCAACGTCCTGCTCGGCTGGGTGTCGGCGTTCTACGCCGCGTACGTGTTCGCCCTGCGCGGCACCGACACCCCCTGGCTCGACCGAACGGCCAGGACCGCGACGCAGTTCGTCGACGCCTCCGGGTGCGTCGTGCGCCCGCTCGCCCCGGCTCGGATGCGGGGCCGGCGATGAGGGGCACCGTGCGCACCCCGCGGGAGCGGCTGTCCCGCTCGGAGCCGTTCGAGATCTTCACCCGGCCCCAGCGCTCTCGTCCGGCCCGGCTGCTTGGGCTCGTGATCCGCTGGCGGGCCGAGCTGGTCGTCGCCGCCATCGCCGTCTCGGCGTGGCTGTGGCTCACCGACCGGATGCCCGCGTGGGTCGCCGGCATCATCGTCACCGCGCTCGCGCTCGGCACCGCCGCGTGGCCGCGCTCGCGCCGCTACGTCCTGCACCGCTGCTATGCGGTCATGACCCGCCACCGGCTCCGCGCCGCATGCAGGGAGCGGCGGATCATGAACTACTCGGGCAACCTGCCCTTGCAGCTCTGGTCCCGACCCACCCCGGTTGGAGAACGCGTGTGGCTGCTGCTGCGCGCAGGGATCGACGCCGGCGATCTCGAACGCAACCTGTCGCACCTCGCTTCCGCGTGCTGGGCCGCCGACGCCCGGATCGCCGCCCACCGCAAGGTGACCGCGCTCGTCACTCTGGACATCGTCCGCCGCGACCCCCTCGTCGGCGCCCCGGTCGCGTCCCCGCATAGCACCCCGGTACCCGTGCCGGTGCGGTTGCACGCGGTGCCCGAGTTCGGGGGTGGTCGCAGTGCGTAGCCTGCCCCGCCTGCGCAAGCCGCGGCCCCGCCCGGCCCGACCGTTTCCGCCGTCGATCTTCGACCCGATCTATCTCGGGATCGACGAGAACGCCGCCGCCGTCCTCATCACGCTGATCTACAAAAACCTCCTGGCCGCCGGCGAACCCGGCTCAGGCAAGTCCGGCGCGCTGAACAACATCTGCGCTCACGCCGCCCTCGCCACCGACTGCCGACTCTGGCTGATGGACGGCAAGGAAGTCGAGCTCGGGCTCTGGCGCTCCTGCGCGGACCGGTTCATCGGCCCCGACCTCGGCGAGGCCATCGACACCCTCGGCGAGCTACAGGCCGAGATGCAGCACCGCTACGCCTACCTCCGATCGGCCGACCGCCGCAAGATCGAGCGCGACGACTGGACCGACGCGATCGTCCTGGTGATCGATGAACTCGCCTACTACTCCGCCACGGCCGGGGACAGAAGCAGCGTGACCAGTTCTCGCTGCTGCTGCGTGACCTACTCGCCCGCGGCCGCGCCGCCGGGGTGATCGTCGTCGCCGCGACCCAGCGGCCCAGCCACGACATCATCCCGACCTCGTTGCGGGACCTGTTCGGCTACCGGCTCGCGTTCCGCTGCACCACCGAGACCAGCTCGGACATCATCCTCGGCCACGGCTGGCACGCCCGCGGCGTCGACGCCTCCACCATCGACCCGGGCGAACCCGGCGTCGGCTGGCTGCTCGCCGAAGGTGGCGTCCCGATCCGGATGCGCTGCGCCTGGCTCACCGACGACGACATCGCCGCCATCGCCCGGAGGGCCGCCGCATGAGCCGCCCCGACCTGCGCCCGCTCGACGTCGAGCCGGTCAACATCCGGCCCCCGTTCGACGTGCGCCGGACCCTGATCTACGACCTGGAAGCCGCCCGGCTCGACTTCCTCTCCGCCGTGCACGAGCCGCTGACCGGGATCGTCCTCGGCACCTACGACGAGCGGATGCTCGCCTGGCTGGCCGGCTGGGACACCCCCACCGTCGGAACCTTCGTATCGCTGCTGCACCGCGCCCGCGCCGCCCGCCCGCTGCCTCGGGGTGATCGGTGATGGGCGGCCACCGGGGCACCGAGTACCGGCTGATCATGCTGGTGATCTGCGGGGTGTGCGCGCTCGGCCCGCTGTCCGCGGCGTTCCCGATCGTCGAGCACTACGCGAACATCGGGCTCGGCCTACTGCTCGCCATCGGCGGCCTGGCCTGGGTCTTCCGAGCTGTCCGCCGCGAGGTGCGGATCCGCGCCAGGCTGCGCGCCCTCGACGGTCGCGACCCGGCCAGACAGAACCAGACCGCGGTTGCTGCTGTGCACCCTGCGAACGGGGGCCGCTGGTGAGCGCCCCGGCCCGCTCGGGTGTCAAGCGGGCGTTGACGGGCAACGGGATGCCCCGGGTGGTCGAGAACGATGCCTTCGCCGCGTTCGGGCGCCGGATCATCGCCGCGGCCGGCCGCCGTGTCGGCTCCGGGGATGTCGATGCGCTGCCCGACCTCGCCGCGCTCTCCGCCACGGTCGACGACGCGCTCGCCGCCGCGGTGACCGGGCTGCGCAGGGCCGGCTACAGCTGGTCCGAGATCGCGGCCCGGCTCGGCATTACCCGCCAGGCCGCGCACCAGCGGTGGGGCCACCTCGAGCCCGGAACCTCGGCATGAGCACCGCGCCGGCCCCGACACGGCCCACCCCTGCGCGCTGGGCCGGCGCGAACGTGACCGACCTCGTCCGCCGCGCCGGCTCCCCGGACTACCCGGCCTGGCAGGGACACGTCCGGGCCGCGGCCGGCTGCGCGCACCCGATCCGGCTCCGCGGTGATCTGCACACCGTCGAACCCGCCACCGGCCGCATCACCTCCACGACCGGCACAGCCGCGATGCCCGACGGGGTGCTCTACGTGCCCTGCGGCAACCGCCGCGCCGTGGTCTGCCCCTCCTGCGCCGAGACCTACCGGGCCGACACCTTCCAGCTCGTCAAGGCAGGCCTGTCCGGCGGCAAGGGCGTCCCGACCACCGTCGCCGAGCACCCGTGCGTGTTCCTCACCGGCACCGCCGGCTCCTTCGGCCCCGTCCACACCCACCACCGCGACGGCCGGCCCTGCCGCCCCCGCCGCGACGCCGACACCTGCCCGCACGGCGTGGTCATGGAGTGCCGCGCCCGCCACACCGACACCGACCGCATCGTCGGCCGGCCGCTGTGCCTGGACTGCTACGACCACGACCACCAGGTCGTCTGGAACGGCTACGCCGGCGAGCTGTGGCGCCGCAGCATGAACACCGCCAACCGGCTCCTGCGCCGCCTCGGCGACCGGCACGGAGTCAAGCTGCGGCTGTCCTACGCCAAGGTCGCCGAGTTCCAGCGCCGCGGCGTCGCCCACACCCACGCCATGGTCCGGCTCGACGGAATCGACCCCGCCGACCCCGACGCCGTGACCGCCCCACCCGTCTCGATCACCGCCGGACACCTCGCCGTCCTGCTGCACGACGCGCTCACCGCGACCGCGTTCACCACCGAGCCGCACCCCCGCCGGCCCGACGGGTGGCCGATCGCCTGGGGCTCGCAGATCGACCCGCGACAGGTCCGGCTCACCGTCCGCGACATCGACGACCGCGGTGAGATCACTACCGGCGCCGTCGCCGGCTACCTCGCCAAGTACGCCACCAAGGCCACCGAGATCACCGGGCACGCCTCCGCCCGGATCACCGACGACACCATCGCCATCCACGCCGACCCCACGACTCACGTCGGCCGGCTCATCGGCGCCTGCTGGCGACTCGGGCGCCCACCCGTGCAGGTCCTCGCCGATCACCGCGACTGGGCCCGCCACCACGACCCGGACGACGTCGGGCCGCTCGACGAGTGGATGGCCGGCTACGGCCGCCTCCGACGCTGGACCCACATGCTCGGCTTTGGCGGGCACTTCTCCACCAAGTCCCGCCGTTACTCGACGACGCTCGGCGCGCTGCGCAACGCCCGCCGGGCCTGGCGCCGCGAACACCTCCATGACACCGGCCCCGACCTCGTCGAGCACGGCCAGGCCCTCGACGACGAACCGACGGTCGTCATCGCCTCGCTCGCGTTCGCCGGCATCGGCTGGCACACCACCGCCGACGCGCTGCTCGCGAACACCGCGGCCGCCAACGCACGCGAGCACCGACTCACCGCCCGCGAGGAGCTGGCCACCGCCGACCTGCCCTGAGAGGCCCCGATGCACCGCGACCGAGACGACCACGACACGACGAACGGAAGGATGATCATGCCCACCACCACGCCACCGCTGTGGACCGTCGAGGACGTCTCGACGTACCTCGGAGTCCCGGTGATGACGATCTACCACTGGCGCCGCAGCGGCTACGGCCCGAAGGGCGCACGGGTCGGCCGGTACCTGCGCTACCGCCCGGAGGACGTCCGCGGGTGGTTCGATGCGCAGAGCCAGAAGGCCGGCTGAGGAGGCCCACGATGGCGCGACCACCGTTGCCGATCGGCACCTACGGCAGCATCAGCACCGAGAAGATCGGCGGCGGCTTCCGCGCCTGCACACGCTTCCGTGACCACGACGGCGTCACGCGGAAGGTCGAGCGCAACGGGGCCACGCCCGCGGCGGCGAAGAACCGGCTCCGGGAGCACCTGCGCGACCGGGCACAGCAAGGACCGCGCGACGGCCTCAACGGCGACTCACGGTTCAGCGTGGCGGCGACGGAGTGGATCGAGGGCGTCGACCGGCTCGTCGTGCAGGGCCAGCGCTCGCCGAACACGGCGCAGCTCTACCGGCTCAACCTCGACACCCATGTCCTGCCTGCGCTCGCGGAGCTCCGCCTCCGGGAGGTCACGGTGCCGCGGCTGGATCGCTTCGTGCAGACGGTCCAGCTCCACAAGGGTTCCGCCACGGCCAAGATCGCGCGGACGGTCGTCTCCGGGGTGCTCGGGCTCGCGGTGCGGCACGGCGCAATCCTGTCCAACCCGGTCCGCGACGTCGGGCGGATCGTCAGCACGCCGGCCCGGCAACCGCGCGCGCTCACGCAGGACGAAAGGCACGAGTGGGTCACCCGCCTGCACGGTGACCGGGACGCCGTCCGCAAGGACCTGCCCGACCTGTGCGAGTGGATGCTCGGTACCGGCGTCCGCATCGGCGAGGCGCTGTCGGTGAGCTGGGAGGAGGTCGACCTCGCTGACGGCACCGTCGAGATCGACCACACGTTGATCCGCATCAAGGGCGTGGGGCTGATCCGCAAGACCACCAAGAGCAGCGCCGGTGAGCGCACGCTCCGACTGCCGGCCTTCGCCCTGTCGATGCTGCGCCGGCGCAAGCTCGCGGCCGGTGGACGCGGACCGGTGTTCCCCGACTCGGCCGGTGGCTGGCGGGATCCGTCGAACACCAGCCGAGATCTCCGCAACGCCCGCGGCTCGGCCGAGTTCGCGTGGGTGACCTCGCACGTGTTCCGCAAGACCGCGGCGACGGAGATGGATCGGGCCGGCCTCTCCGCTCGGCAGATCGCCGACCAGCTCGGGCACGCGAAAGTGTCGATGACGCAGGATCGCTACCTGGGCCGGCGGGCCGTCGATCGGCAGGCCGCGGATGCTCTGGATCGTGCTCACCGCGACGCCAAGCGTGAGGGCGACGAGGGGGTTTCCGCCGGGTAACCGCCGGGTGATCTTGCAGAGAGATCAGGCGGCAAGCCGCTGACCTGGAGTTGTTGCTCCTCCGACTGGATTCGAACCAGTAACCGCCCGATTAACAGTCGGGTGCTCTGCCGTT
Organism: Pseudonocardia abyssalis; assembly: GCF_019263705.2. NCBI lineage: Bacteria > Bacillati > Actinomycetota > Actinomycetes > Pseudonocardiales > Pseudonocardiaceae > Pseudonocardia > Pseudonocardia abyssalis. The sequence continues at coordinate 187,254 of NZ_JADQDK010000001.1, read as the reverse complement.
GAGCTACGGAGGACCGTATCGACGGGGTGCTACCCCGTCCGGCCCCGAAACCATAGCGCACCGCCACCGGGCGGACGGGTGGGGGTGGGTCGGGCAGGATGGGGCGGTGCCGGGGAGGTTCGTGCGCTACGTCGCCCTCGACGAGGACGCCGCGGGCACCGGCTACCCGTTCGACCTCCCCGTCGTCGACGGCCTGCGCCGCGCCTGGTTGACGCTCGGGCCGGGGGTCACGTTCCTGGTCGGCGAGAACGGCTCCGGGAAGTCGACGCTCGTCGAGGGCATCGCGGTGGCGGCCGGGTTCAACGCGGAGGGCGGGTCGCGGTCGTTCCGGTTCGCGACCCGGAGCAGCGAGTCGTCGCTGGGGCGGGCGCTGCGGGTGGGGCGGGCGCCGGGGCGGGAGAGGACGTCGTTCTTCCTGCGCGCCGAGTCCTACTACAACGTCGCGACGGAGATCGAGCGGCTCGACCGGGAGGGCGGCGGCCCGCCGCTGATGCCCGCGTACGGCGGCGTCTCCCCGCACGCGCGTTCCCACGGCGAGTCGTTCCTCGACCTGCTCACCCACCGCTTCCACCCCCGCGGCCTCTACCTCCTCGACGAGCCGGAGGCCGCGCTGTCCACCCGCGGTTGCATCCGCGCGCTGCGCCGGATCGACGAGCTGGCCCGCGGCGGCTCGCAGTTCCTGATCGCGACCCACTCCCCCGTCCTGCTGGCCGTCCCGGGCGCCCGGATCCTGGAGATCGGCGACGACGGGTCGCTCACCCCCGTCCGCTACGACGACGCGCTGCCCGTCCGCGCCACCCGTGCGTTCCTGGCCGACCCCGGCCGCCATGTCTGATTATGTTGGAAAACGTTTGACTCCGTCGTAGGGTGGGCGCATGCTCGCCCGCCAGCGCCAGGACCTGATCCTCGACGAGGTCCGCAGCACCGGCGGCGTGCGCGTGTCCGACCTGGTGGAGCGCCTCGGCGTCTCCGACATGACCGTGCGCCGCGACATCGAGACCCTGGCCGCCCGTGGGCTCGTCACGCGGGTGCACGGCGGGGCCACCGCGGCGGGGTCGAGTGTGGAGGAACCGGGGTTCGCGGCGAAGTCGGAGCTGCGCACGGCGGCGAAACGGGCGATCGCGGCGGCCGCGGCGGCGCTGGTCGAGCCGGGGGCGTCGGTGGCGCTGTCGGCGGGCACCACCACGCACGCGGTGGCGTCGGCGCTGCTCGGGGTGCCGGGGCTGACCGTCGTCACCAACTCGGTGCGCGTCGCCGAGGTGCTGTGGACCGGCGACACGACGGTCGTGCTGACGGGCGGCGAGCGCACCCCGTCCGACGCGCTCGTCGGCCCCGTCGCGACGGCGGCGCTGGCGGGACTGCACGTCGACTGGCTGCTCATGGGCGTGCACGGCATGGACGCCGGGGCCGGGTTCACCACACCGAACCTGGCCGAGGCGCAGACGAACCGCGCGCTCGTCGCGAGCGCGCGCCGGGTGGCCGTGGTGGCCGACAACTCGAAGTGGGGAGTGGTGGGGTTGAGCACGATCGCGGCGCTGCACGAGGTCGACGTGGTGGTCAGCGACGACGGGCTGGAACCCGCCGCGCGCACCGTCCTCGACGAGCGGTGCGGACGGCTGGTGCTGGCGTGATCCGCACCGACGCCCCCATGGCCGACGGCCGCACCCTGCGCTACTACGACGAGTCCCCCGGCCGCGTGCCGCCGCCCGACACCCGCGACCTGCCCGTCGTCGAGCACGGCTCGGTGATGCGCTACGACGTGCTCACCGGCGAGTGGGTCACGATCGCCGCACACCGGATGAACCGGACGCATCTGCCGCCCGCCGACCTGTGCCCGCTGTGCCCGACGCAGCCGGGCGGCGAGGCGTCGGAGGTGCCGTCGGACCACTACGACGTCGTCGTGTTCGACAACCGCTTCCCCTCGTTCGGCACGGGCAGCGGCCCGGTGCCCACCGAGGTCGACGGCGACCCGCTGTGGCCCCAGCGCCCGGCCACCGGCACCTGCGAGGTCATGTGCTTCACCTCCGACCACACCGCGGCGTTCTCCGAGCTGCCGCCTCGGCGGGTGCGCACCGTGATCGAGGCGTGGGCCGACCGGACGACGGAGCTGTCCGGGCGCGAGGGCGTCGAGCAGGTGTTCCTGTTCGAGAACCGCGGCGTCGAGATCGGGGTGTCGCTGCAGCACCCGCACGGGCAGGTCTTCGGCTACCCCTACGTCACCCCGCGCACCGCGCAGCTGCTGACGCGCTCCGCGGCGCACCGCCAGCGGACCGGCCGCGACCTGTTCGACGACGTGCTCTCCAGCGAGCGCAGGGCAGGCACCCGCGTCGTGATCGACGCCGAGCACTGGACGGCGTACGTGCCCGCCGCGGCCCGCTGGCCCGTCGAGGCCCATCTCGTGCCGCACCGGGCCGTGCCCGACATGGCCGCGCTCACCGACGACGAGCGCGCCGAGCTGGCGGTCGTGTACCGCGACCTGCTCGGCCGCGTCGAGCGCTACTTCGGTCCCGAGTCCACCGACCCGCCCTACATCGCGGCCTGGCACCAGGCCCCCGTGCACACCGGACGCGACCTCACCCGGCTACACCTGCAGCTGTTCTCGCTGCGCCGCGCGCCGGGCAAGCTCAAGTACCTCGCGGGGTCGGAGTCGGGCATGGCGGCCTGGCTCAACGACGCCTCGCCGGAGAAGATCGCCGCCCGGCTGCGGGAGGTGGGGACGTGACGTGGTCGGCGCCCGGGCGCGTCAACCTCATCGGCGAGCACGTCGACTACGCCGAGGGGCTGTGCCTGCCGTTCGCGCTGGCCGAGCGGACGGTCGTGGAGGCGTCGGTGCGCGCCGACGGGCGGTTCGTCGCCCGCAGCGACGCCGAGCGCGGCACCACCGACCTGCCCCTCGCCGACGTCGGCCCCGGCTCCCCCGCCGGCTGGGCCGGGTACGCCGCCGGGGTGCTGTGGGCGCTGCGCGCGGCCGGGCACCCGGTCGGCGGGATGGACCTGACGGTCACCGCGACCGTGCCGCTCGGGGCCGGGCTGTCGTCGTCGGCAGCGCTGGAGTGCGCGGTCGCCGTGGCCGCCGACGACCTGTTCGGGCTCGGCCTGGACCGGGCGTCGCTCGCACGGGCGTGCGTGCGCGCGGAGAACGAGGTGGTCGGCGCCGCGACCGGCGGGATGGACCAGTCCGCGTCGCTGCTCTGTACCGCGGGCCACGCCCTGCTGCTCGACACCCGCGACGGCTCGACGCGGCAGGTCCCGTTCGCCCCCGCCGACGACGGGCTCGCCGTCCTCGTCATCGACACGCGCGTCCGGCACCACCTCGCCGACGGGCGGTACGGGGCGCGCCGGGCGTCGGTGGAGAAGGCCGCCGACGTGCTCGGGCTGCCGAGCCTGCGCGACGCCGCCCTCGACGACCTCGGATCGCTCGACGCGGAGCTCGTGCCCCGCGCACGGCACATCGTCACCGAGATCGCACGGGTCGGCGAGGTCGTGGCCCTGCTCGACGACGGGCGGCTGCGCGACATCGGCCCGCTCCTCGACGCCTCGCACGCCTCCCTCGTCCACGACTACGAGGTGTCCTGCGCGGAGCTGGACCTCGCCGTCGACGTGGCCCGGGCGGCCGGTGCGCTGGGGGCGCGGATGACCGGCGGCGGGTTCGGCGGGTCGGCGATCGCGCTGGTGCCGATCGACCGCGTCGACGCCGTGACCGACGCGGTGCGGGCGGCGTTCGCCCGCGGCGGCCTCACCGTCCCGGACGTCCGGGTGGCGGAGCCGAGCGCGGGGGCGCACCGCGACGCGTGAGCGGAACACCACGGCTGTTCGATCACCCCAGGAGAACCGTGGTGTTCCGCCCACGCGTGCGATCCCTACGCTGACGCGGGGACGCGCGGACCCGTCACCGCCGACGACCTCGCCGCCGCCGTCGCCGGGTCCGTCGACGCGCTGCGGAGCAGCAGCGACTCGCGGGCGCAAGGGCGGCGACTCGCGGGCGCGAAGGCGGCGACTCGCGGGCGGAGATACCGCGACTCGCGGGGTGGGGGCAGCGACTCGCGGGCGGGGGTGGCGTCAGTTGAGCACGTCGCCCGCGTGCTCCACCGCCGTCCGGATCTGGAACGACGGCCGCAGCAGCATCGTCAGCTCGGTGCGCTCCAGCGCGTCGGCGAGGCGGTGCACGTCGGTCGTCGAGAGCCGCCAGGGCAGCAGCACCCGCCGGTAGAACAGCGTGGGCGGGCCGGCGTCGAGGGTGACGAGCACGTCGAGGTCGCCGATGTCGCCGTCGCGGGCCAGGTGGGTGCGGGCCGTCATCGCGCTGCACGCCGCGAGCGCGCCCGTCATCAGCTCCAGCGGGGTGGGGCCGCCGTCGCCGTGGTCGACCACGACGGTGTGCGCCCCGAGCCCCAGCACCACGGGCCCGCTGGGGGCGATCCGTGCCTGCGCCGCCGCCAGCGGCATCTGCATCGTCACGCGAGCACCTCCGTGATCGGAAGCCGCACCTGGAAGCGCGTGTTCCCCGGGACGGAGTGCACCGCGATGTCGCCGTGGTGGCGCGAGACGACCACCCGGTAGCTGACGTCGAGGCCGAGCCCGGTGCCCTTGCCGACGCCCTTCGTCGTGAAGAACGGCTCGAAGATGCGCTGCCGGACCTCCGGCGGGATGCCGGGGCCGGTGTCGGCGATCTCGACGAGCACCCGCTCGTCGTCGCGCGCGGTGCGGACCGTCAGGGTGCCCGCCCCGTCCATCGCGTCGATCGCGTTGTCGATGATGTTGGTCCACACCTGGTTGAGCTCGGCGGAGTAGACCGGGATCGCCGGGAGCGTCCGGTCGTAGTCCTTGACGATCTCCACGCCCCCCTCGTCGCCCAGCTTGCGGCCGAACATCACCAGCGTGGCGTCGAGTCCCTCGTGGACGTCGACGAAGCGGTGCGGCGCGCGGTCCATCTGCGAGTACTGCTTGGCCGCCAAGACGAGATCGGAGATCCGCGAGGTGGCGTCGGTGATCTCGCGAAGCAGGCTCTCGGTCTCCACCGTGTACGCCAGCCAGCGGATCGCCCCCTCCAGCACCGCGGGGTCGGACGCGGTGCGCACGGCGTCGAGGTCGGAGACCTCCAACCCGCCCGCGACGAACACCGGCGCGAGGTCCCAGCCGCCGGGGATCCCGGCGCCGTCGAGCCAGTCGCCGAGCTCGTCCTCGCGGTCGGAGGTCTCGATCGGCGAGAGCGACGGGGCGTGGCGCACCTTCTTGACGAACTCGTCCTGCGCCAGCACCAGCTTGTGCAGCTGCGGCCCGGCGATGTGGCCGTCGGCGATCATCGCGAGCTTGTTGCGCATCCCGGTGACCTTGTCGCGCAGCGCGTCGGCCGCCCGGCCCGCTGCGGCGGCGGGGTTGTTCAGCTCGTGCGTCAGGCCCGCCGAGAGCTTGCCCAGTGCCAGGAGCCGCTCGCGCTCGGCGGTGATCTGCCCGCCCTTGCGCAGCCCGAGGATCATGCCCTCCAGCAGGTGGACGGCCATCGGGAACCACTGCTGGAACACCGCCGCGAACTCCGTCGCGGGCAGCGCGAGCACGCAGCAGTCGGTGATCGCCCGGACCGAGGCCGGGTAGGTCCGGGCGCTCTCGTCGTCGAGGTAGAACTGGACCGCGCCGAAGTACACGCCGCGGTGGTCGGTGCGGGTGGTCTCGACCGGGTCGCCGCCGATGATCCTGCTCATCGCCAGCGTGCCGGACAGGAGGACGTAGAAGCAGCCGGAGGGATCCCCCTCGGTCACGATGTCGTCCCCGGCGGCCACGTCCACCTCGTCGGCGTGCGCCGCCACCCACGCGAGCTGCTCGTCCTCGAGCGCCTCGAACAGGAACAGCGAGCGCAGGTCCGCCCGGGTGCTCACTGCTCCGCCAGGTACCGGTGCACCAGCGTCACCGCCATCGCACCCTCGCCGACCGCCGACGCCACCCGCTTGACCGACTCCGACCGCACGTCGCCCGCCACGAACACCCCGGGGATGCTCGCCTCCAGGTGGTACGGGTCGCGGTCGAGCGGCCAGCCGGGCGGCGGGGACCCCTCGTGCAGCAGGTCGGGCCCGGTCGGGACGAAGCCGCGCGCGTCGCGGACGACCACGCCGTCGAGCCAGTCGGTGCGCGGCGCCGCCCCGATGAACACGAACATCGCCCCGGCCCCGACGGTCTCCTTCTCCCCCGAGTTCCGGTCGGAGAGCACGAGCCGCTCCAGGTGCCCGTCGCCGCACGCCTCCGCGACCTCGGTGCCGGTGCGGACGTGCACGTTCTCGATCGCGTCCAGCTGCTTGATCAGGTAGTGCGACATGGACGCCTCCAGGTTCGGGCCGCGCACCAGCACCGTGACCGTCGCCGCGTGCTTGGAGAAGAACACCGCCGCCTGCCCCGCCGAGTTCGCCCCGCCGACGATGTAGACGTCCTCGCCCTTGCAGGCGGGTGCCTCGGTGGCCGCGGACCCGTAGAACACGCCACGGCCCGCCAGCTCGCCGACGCCGGGCGCGTCGAGGTTGCGGTAGGCCACACCGGTGGCGAGCACGACGGCGTGCGCCGCGATCTCCGTGCCGTCGCCGAACTTCACGACCCGCGCCGAGCCCCGCGCCTCCAGCGCGACGACGTCGCGGGCGGTGAGCACCTCGGCCCCGAACTTGGCGGCCTGGCGCCGGGCGCGGTCGGTGAGCTGCGCGCCGGACACGCCGTCGGGGAAGCCGAGGTAGTTCTCGATCCGGGAGCTCTGCCCGGCCTGCCCGCCGGTGGCCTGGCGCTCGACGAGCACCGTGCGCAGCCCCTCCGACGCCCCGTAGACCGCGGACCCCAGCCCCGCCGGGCCGCCGCCGATGACGATGAGGTCGTAGAAGTCGGCGACCGGGTCGACGGTGAGACCGCACGCGTTCGCGATCTCCGCGTCGCTCGGGGAGCGCAGCGCCGTGCCGTCGGTGGTGATGACGACCGGCAGGTCCTCGGTGGAGGCACCCGCGGCGTCGAGCAGCCGGGCGCCCTCGGCGTCCTCGACGGAGTACCAGCGGTAGGGCACGGAGTTGCGGGCCAGGAAGTCACGCGCGGCGAACGACTCCGCCGACCAGCGGTGCCCCACCACCCGGATCTCGTCGACGGGCTTCTGCCCCACCGCGCGCCAGGTCTCCACCAGCGCGTCGACGACGGGGTAGAGCTTCTCCTCGGGCGGGTCCCACGGCTTGAGCAGGTAGTGGTCGACGTCGACGACGTTGATCGCCTGGATCGCGGCGTCGGTGTCGGCGTAGGCGGTGAGCAGGGCGCGGCGGGCGTGCGGGACGACGTCCATCGCCTGCTCGAGGAACTCGATGCCGTTCATCCCGGGCATCCGGTAGTCGGCGAGGATCGCGGCCACGGGCTCGCCGCGCAGCGTCAGCTCCCGCAGTGCCTCCAGCGCGTCGGCCCCGGACTCGGCCCGGACGATGCGGTGGTCCTGGCCGTAGCGGCGCCGCAGGTCGCGGGCCACGGATCGGCTGACGCCGGGGTCGTCGTCGACCGTGAGGATCACGGGCTTGCTGGCGGGGGGTTGGGTCAACTGATCTCCCTGGTAGGGCGGCGGCCCCACCGAAGCTAACCCTCCCTGCGCCGGTGCGCGAGCACCTTCACGCTGTGCGGGCCACCGCGAAGATCCGGCGGAACGGGAACCACGTGCTGCCGTCGGGCCGGACGGGGTAGGCGGCGCGCAGGCGCGGGGCGAGCTCGGCGCGGAACTCGGCGTAGTCGGCGGGGCTCAGCGCGTCGCGGACCGGGCGCAGGGCGGTGCCGCTGATCCACTGCAGCACCGGGTCCTCGCCGGTGAGGCGCTGCAGGTAGGTGGTCTCCCAGGCGTCGACCTGCGCACCGGCGTCGGAGAGCAGGTCCGCGTAGCCGGCGGGGTCGAGCACGGCGGTGCCGTCGCGCAGGTCGGTCGTGCCGTGCCAGCGCGGCTCGGCGAGCAGCTCACGGACCAGCGCGTGCGACGGGGCGTCGAGGTTGCCGGGGACCTGCAGCGCGAACCACGCGCCGGACGGCAGCGCCGCGATCCAGCGCGGCAGCAGGTCCATGTGCTCGGGCACCCACTGCAGCACCGCGTTGGTGACGACGACGTCGGTGTCCGGGGCGGGGGTCCAGTCGCGGACGTCGGCCTGCCCGGCGTCGATGTCGCGCGCCCTGGCCGCGTCGACCATCTCCGCCGACGAGTCGAACGCACTGATCGCGGCGCCGGGCCAGCGGGCCGCGAGCACCGCGGTGAGGTGGCCGGGTCCGCAGCCCATGTCGACGACCCGCCGCGGTGCGACCGCTCCCACCCGGGCGAGCAGGTCGTGGAACGGGCGGGAGCGGTGGTCGTCGAAGCCGAGGTAGAGCGCGGGGTCCCAGGAGGTGGTGCTCACGTCCGCATGCCCAACGCCGCAGCCGCGTCGGCGGCGACCTGGCGCACCGCGGTGACCTCGGTGCCCGGATCGGGCCGCACCTGCAGCACGATCCCGTCGCGGCCGGGGACCTTGCGCTGGACGAACCACGCCCCGCCGCCGGGCAGGTCGCGGTGGTGGCGGCTGCGGATCGACGCGGTGACGCGCTCCTGCACGATCTCCGGCGCGCGCCCGGGCTCGGCGAGGCGCAGCCGGACCACCGGGCGGTCGACGAGCAGCACCGCTCCCCCGGCCTGCTCCTCCTGCGCCTCCACCAGCTCGATCGCCCCGTTGCCCCAGGCCGCCCGGCTCACGAGGTGCCAGCCGACCCGGCGCACGCCGCCGTCGGAGGCGGGGATCCACAGCCCCCACGAGGTGACGACGAGGTGCCCACCCCCGGTGAGCACCGCGACGGAGAGCACCCGCTCGTCGGGCTCCAGCGTCGCGCCGAACCCGTCGGGCAGCTCGTCGCGGCCCAGCACCCGGCGGATGGCCTTCAGCGGGCTCAACCTCGGCGGCCTCATCGGGACGCCTGCTCGCGCAGCGCGATCCGGTACTGCTCCAGCGGCACCAGGTCGCCGAAGAGCTGGTGGTAGGCGTCGGCGTCCTCCAGCGGGTTGGTGCGCTGCAGCCGCCCCTTCAGCTCCGCCACCTGGGCCTCGACCAGCGCCAGCTTCACCCCGGCCACCACGCTGCCCACGTACCGCGCCTCCTCCATCCCGCGCCGCGGCATCTGCAGCGGCTCGACGGCCAGCTCGTGCACCAGCGGCCGCACCTCCGGGACGCACTCGACGCTGACGGCCTCCAGCCACGTCGGCCCCTGCAGCCCGGCGCAGACGCCGCCCGCGGCCTGCACCGCGCGGTGCACCCCCGCGAGCGACGGGTGGCTGAAGACCTGCTCGGGCAGCTCGTCGTAGGCCGGCCCGGCGATCGCGGGCAGCTGCAGCGCGGCCTTGAGCGCCTCGCGCTGCAGGTGCAGGCGGGGGTCGTCGCGCGGGGGCGGGGCGGGCACCTCGCGGCGGCCGCGCACCTTCTCCGGTGCCACACCCGCCTCCTCGCGCACCCGGCGGACGACCGCGAACTCGTCGGGCCAGCCCGTCCAGCCGGCGAGGCGACGGGCGTACTCGTCGCGCAGGTCCTCGCGCTTGATCCGCGCGACGAGCGGGACCGCGCGGCGCAGCGCCGCCGTCTGCCCCTCCGGCGTCTCGAGGTTGTGCTCGCGCAGCATGGAGCGGATGACGAACTCGTAGAGGGGCTCGCGCCGGGCGACCAGGTCGCGCACCGCGGTGTCGCCGTGCGTCTGGCGCAGCTCGCAGGGGTCCTGGCCGTCGGGGGCGATGGTGACGTAGGTCTGCCCGGTGTAGCTCTGCTCCCCCTCGAACGCCTTGAGCGCGGCGGCCTGACCGGCCGCGTCGCCGTCGAAGGTGTAGATGACCTCGCCGAGGTCGAACGAGTCGTCCCCGATCAGGCGCCGGATCACCGCGATGTGCTCGGTGCCGAACGCCGTGCCGCAGGACGCGACCGCGGTGGTGACGCCCGCTAGGTGCATCGCCATGACGTCGGTGTAGCCCTCGACGACCACGACCTGGCGGCGCTTCGCGATCTCGCGCTTGGCGAGGTCGAGCCCGAACAGCACGTTGGTCTTGCGGTAGACCGGCGAGTCGGAGGTGTTGAGGTACTTGGCGTCGATGCCGTCGTCGTCGAAGATGCGCCGCGCCCCGAAGCCGACGACCTCGCCGCCGAGGTCGCGGATCGGCCACAGCAGGCGCCGGTGGAAGCGGTCGATCGGCCCGCGGCGGCCCTCCTTGGACAGCCCGGCCTTGACCAGCTCGTCGAAGGAGAACCCGGCGGCGAGCAGGTGCTTGGTGAGGGTGTCCCAACCGGCGGGGGCCCACCCGCAGCCGAACGTGGCCGCCGCCGCGGCGTCGAACCCGCGGGAGGTGAGGAACTCGACGCCCTTCGCGGCCTCGGGCGTCTGCAGCTGCGCGGCGTAGAACTCCGCGGCCCGCTTGTTGGCCTCCAGCAGGCGCGAGCGGGTGCCCTTGTCGCGCTGCACCGACGCCCCGCCGCCGGTGTAGGTGAGCCGGAACCCGATCCGGTCGGCGAGGCGCTCCACCGCCTCCGCGAACCCGACGACCTCGATCTTCATCACGAAGTCGAAGACGCTGCCGCCCTCGCCGCAGCCGAAGCAGTGGAACGTGCCGTGCGTCGGGCGGACGTTGAAGCTCGGCGACTTCTCGTCGTGGAAGGGGCACAGGCCCTTGAGCGATCCGGCGCCCGCACGACGCAGGGCCACGTAGTCGCCGATGACCTCGTCGATGCGGGTGCGGTCGCGGACCTCGGTGATGTCCGAATCCCTGATGCGTCCCGCCACGCGACCGAGTCTAGGCGCGTTCGGTGAAGGTCAGCTCCAGGGCGTCCAGCACGGGCCGGTAGCCGATCCGGGGGTAGATCGCGTTGCTCACCGGGTTGGCGAGGTCGGTGAACAGCACGACCTCCCGCGCCCCGGCGTCCTGCGCCCACGCCGTGGCCGCAGCCGTGACCGCGGACCCGTAACCGTGCCCGCGCAGCTCCGGCGGGGTGTAGACGGGCCCGATCCGCGACATCGCGCCGACCGGGCGGCGCGCGGTGGCGTAGGCCACGGGCCGCCCGTCGATCTCCCACAGCAGGTGCCCGGCCCCGCGCTCCATCGACTCGACGATCCCGGGCCGCGGGTCGGCCGGCGGGTCCAGCGCACGGATCGCCTCGCCGCCGAACGCCGCCTGCCAGCGCGCGACGAGGTCGACGTCGTCGGGCCCCGCGACGCGCGCGCACCCCGGCACCCGGGCCGGTGGCGTGAGCGCGGCCAGCCGGAACAGCCGCATCCGCATCGCGACCTCGCTGCCCCGGCCCGTCCGGGCCGTGTACGCGGCCGCGAACGCCTCCACCTGCGGCACCGGCCCGTTGACGGCGGGCAGGTCGGTGCCTGCCCGCTCCGCCGCCGCGGCGGCGAGCCCCGGCGGCAGCGCGGAGGCCACCGCGGGCCGCCGGACCTCCTGCAGCAGCGCGCCGACCGTCTCCCCGGCCCGGGCGACCGTCACCAGCAGGGCGGCGCGGTCGGGCCGGTCGCGGAGCCGGTCCAGGACGGTGTGGGCGAGCGTGTGCCGGACCGGGTCGGCGGCGTAGAGCGGCCCGGCCGCGGCGTCGAACGCCGCGACCGACCCGTGGACGGTGACCCGCATGCCCCCATCCTCGCACCGGGGGCGAGCGGGTTCCGTCAGAGAACCGGCAGGTAGGTGGCCAGTTCGTAGGGGGTGACGTTGCGGCGGTACGCGTCCCACTCGGCCCGCTTGTTGCGCAGGAAGAAGTCGAACACGTGCTCGCCGAGGACCTCGGCCACCAGCTCGGAGCCCTCCATCGCGTGCAGCGCCTCGGTGAGGTTCTGCGGCAGCGGCTCGTAGCCCAGCGCGCGGCGCTCGGTGTCGGTGAGCGACCACACGTCGTCCTCGGTGGCCGGGCCCAGCTCGTAGCCCTTGGCGACGCCCTGCAGGCCCGCCCCGAGGATCACCGCGAAGGCCAGGTACGGGTTGCACGCGGTGTCGAGGGTGCGGATCTCCACCCGGCGCGTCGAGGACTTGCCGGGCGAGTACATCGGGACACGCGCGAGCGCGGAGCGGTTGGCGTGCCCCCAGGACACGGCGGTGGGCGCCTCCCCGCCGGTGATCAGGCGCTTGTAGGAGTTGACCCACTGGTTGGTGACCGCGCTGATCTCCCGCGCGTGCCGCAGGACGCCCGCGACGAACGCCTTGCCCGTCTCGGACAGCTCGTAGGGGTCGTTCGGGTCGTGGAAGGCGTTGCGGTCGCCCTCGAAGAGGGAGAAGTGGGTGTGCATCGCCGAGCCGGGGTGCTGGGAGAACGGCTTGGGCATGAACGACGCGCGCACGCCCTGGGTGATCGCCACCTCCTTCACCACGTACCGGAAGGTCATGATGTTGTCGGCCATGGTCAGGGCGTCGGCGTAGCGCAGGTCGATCTCCTGCTGGCCGGGGCCGCCCTCGTGGTGGCTGAACTCCACCGAGATCCCCATCGACTCCAGGGTCTCCACCGCGTTGCGCCGGAAGTGCGGGGCGACGTCGTGGCTGGCCTGGTCGAAGTAGCCGCCGGAGTCGGCGGGGACCGGGGGCGTGCCGTCGGCGGTGAGCTCGCGGAGCAGGTAGAACTCGATCTCGGGGTGGACGTAGCAGGTGAAACCGGCCTCGGCGGCCTTGCTCAGCGCACGGCGCAGGACGTGCCGCGGGTCGGCCCAGGACGGCGAGCCGTCGGGCATGGCGATGTCGCAGAACATGCGGGCGGAGTAGTGCTCACCGGACGCGGTCTCCCAGGGCAGCACCTGGAACGTCGACGGGTCGGGCCGGGCGACCATGTCGGACTCGTAGACGCGCGCGAAGCCCTCGATCGCGGATCCGTCGAACCCGATGCCCTCGGCGAAGGCCCCTTCGAGCTCGGCGGGCGCGACGGCCACCGACTTGAGATATCCGAGCACGTCGGTGAACCAGAGCCGCACGAAGCGGATGTCGCGTTCCTCGAGTGTGCGGAGCACGAACTCCTGCTGGCGATCCATGGTCCGGAGACTAGGAACGCCGCGTTACGAACGTGTTTCGTGCCTGGTCACTGTGGTGTCGGTGACGTCATCAGATCGTGCAGGAGGCTCCGTCGGCCGGGATCTCGAGATCCACGAGGTACCGCGTGACGGCGTCGTCGACGCACGGCACGCCGGTCAGCGCGACGGTGTGCTGGTTTCCCTCGACCGACAGCAGCGCGGCGCCGAGCTGGTCGGCCAGGCGCACCCCGGCCTCGTACGGCGTGGCCGGGTCGCCGGTCACCGAGATCACCAGCACCGGCGGGAGCCCGTCGACGACGGGCAGCGCGGGCTCGGTGGTCGGCGGCACCGGCCAGAACGCGCACGGCGGGCGGGCCGCGCTCGGGCCGCGGCCGTCGTCGCGGAACGGGGCGACCTCGCGGTACCGGGTGTCGATCTCCAGGTAGACCGCGGGATCGGTGAGGCGCCGGTCGTCGACGCAGGCGATCACCGGGAACGCCTCGAGGTCGTTGTCGTAGGTGCCGTCCTCGGCGCGGCCCTCGTAGCTGTCGGCGAGCAGCGCGAGGACGCGGCCGCTGCCGGCCGTCAGCTCGGTGAGCCCGAGCCGCAGGACCTCCCAGAGCTGGTCGCTGTAGAGCGCCTGGACGACCCCGGTCATCGCGTCGGCGTAGCCGAGCCGCCGCCCGTCGCCGACGGCCGCCGGGCTGTCGTAGAGCGGCAGGACCAGCGCCCGGAACGCGTCGACGGCGGCCGCGGGGTCCGTCCCGAGCGCGCAGTCCGGCCGGGTGGTGCAGTCGGCCGCGAACGCGTCGAAGGCCAGCTGGAACCCGGCCGCCTGGTCCACCGAGCTCTCCACCGGGTCCTGCGCGGGATCGACGGCCCCGTCGAGGACGAGCGCCCGCACGTTCGCCGGGAACGCCTCGGCGTACTTCGCCCCGATGAACGTGCCGTAGGAGTAGCCGAGGAAGGTCAGCTGCCGGTCGCCGAGCGCGTCGCGCAGGATGTCCAGGTCGCGCACGACCTCGCGGGTGCCGACGTTGGCCAGCACGTCGACCCCGACGCGCTCGACGCAGCGGTCGACGAACTCCTGCGAGTCGGCCTCCACCAGCGCGACGCCCGCGGGTGAGCCGTCGGCGTCGATGTCGGCGCGCTCCTCGTCGCGCTCGGTGTCGGTCTCGCAGTCGATCGCGGGCTCGCTGGCCCCGACCCCGCGCGGGTCGAAGCCGATGAGGTCGAACCGCTCGGCGAGCGGGGTGCCCGCGATCCCGGCGGCGATCGACGGCCCGAAGCTCATCCCGGACGCGCCGGGCCCGCCCGGGTTGAGCAGCAGCGACCCGATCCGGTCCCCGGTGGCGCGCTTGCGCAGCATCGCGATCTCGGCGGTGTCGCCGTCGGGCCGCGCGTAGTCCAGCGGCACCGTGACGGTGGCGCAGTCCAGGGCGGGGTCGGCGTAGGAGCTGCGGTCGTCGGCGGTGACCGCGAACGGCGCGCACGGCCCCCAGGCCGGTTCCTGGCCGTAGAACGACGCCAGGCCGGCCGGTGCGGGTGACCCCGCGGCGGAACCGGTGCCCGCGACCGTGGTGGTGCACCCGGCCACCAGCGCCAGCGCGAGCGCGGCGGCGGGGGCGGCGACACGTCGGACGTCCATCGGCCCGAGCATGCCAGCCGACCGGCGCCCCCCGTCCGGCGGATCACCCGGCCGGTGTGAACTCCGTCGCTCGCCGGTGCCGCCGGCCCCGCGGGCTGTCACGCTCTCCCTCGTCACCACCTGACAACCCGGGGACCCCGACGGGCCTCGAGGGAGGACGGACAACGATGTCTGACAACACCGAGGTGCAGGCGCCCTACCGCGCCCCCGCCACCCCGAAGCGCACCCGCGTGCACCACCTGCGCGAGATGAAGGACCGCGGCGAGCGCTGGCCGATGCTCACCGCGTACGACGTCTACTCCGCGGAGATCTTCGACGAGGCCGGCATCCCGGTCCTGCTCGTCGGCGACTCGGCCGGCAACAACGTCTACGGCTACGACAACACCATCCCCGTGACCGTCGACGAGCTGATGCCGCTGGTCAAGGCCGTCGTCCGCGGAGCGAAGAGCGCGCTCGTCGTGGCCGACCTGCCCTTCGGCAGCTACCAGGTCAGTCCCGAGCAGGCCCTGACCACCGCCTTCCGGTTCATGAAGGAGGGCGGCGCGCACGCCGTCAAGCTCGAGGGCGGGGCGCGCTACGCCCCTCAGGTCGAGGCGCTGACCGGCGCCGGGATCCCGGTGATGGCCCACCTCGGCTTCACGCCGCAGAGCGAGCACGCACTGGGCGGGTTCCGCATCCAGGGCCGCGGCGACCACGGCGAGAAGCTCATCGAGGACGCGCTGGCGATGCAGGCCGCGGGCGCGTTCGGCGTGGTGCTGGAGATGGTCCCCGCCGACGTCGCCAAGCGCGTCACCGGCGAGCTCGCCATCCCGACGATCGGCATCGGCGCGGGCCCCGACTGCGACGCGCAGGTGCTCGTCTGGTCGGACATGGCCGGGATGAACCGCGGCCGCAAGCCGCGCTTCGTACGGCAGTACGCCGACGTGGGCTCGATCCTGGTCGACGCCGCGCGGCGGTTCGGCGACGAGGTGCGCGGCGGGGAGTACCCCGACGCGGATCACTCGTACTCCTGATCCTCCCGCGGGGGCGCGCGTCGACGCGCGCCCCCGCGGAGAGCCCTGTCCCGGTACCGGGACGGCGCCGGAGGCTCCGCCTGCGGCGAGCGCGGTGGACCCGGGCTCCGAGCCCGCTCCTAGCGTCCGGCGCGCTTGGCCGCGCGGCGCAGCTGCAGGATCCTCAGCCCACCGGGGATCGCGACGAGCAGCAGCCCGGCGATCGCGGCCAGCAGCAGCGCCACGCCGGTCGGCAGCGAGCCGGTGAAGCCCAGGAAGTTGATCTCGACCGGCACGTTGTTCTGCAGGATGAACACCAGCAGGAAGATGCCGACGATCGCCGAGAGGATCAGCCCGGTCCACAGCCCGCCGCTGCGGCTGTGGGTGATGACGGGGTCGCGCCTGCCGGGCGCGGGCGTCGTCGGGACGGGCGCCGTGTCCGGGTCCGACCGCACCGCGACGGTCTGCCCGTCCGGGTCCGTGACCGGGCCGACCGGGCGCATGCCCGGGTTCGTCGCCGGGTCGGCGTGCGGGTCGTGCGGACCGACACTGCCGTAGCTGGGCCCCCCAGATCGCGTCGCCCGGGTCGGGTCCTCGCTCATGCCGCCACCATCCCTGTTCGTCTCACCGCGTGCGCCGCGAAGTATCCCGCAACGCGTCGTGTGAGGCGGAGCACGGTCGGTTAACGTCGGATCATGGACTACGCCGCCGCGCTCGAGACCTTCTTCGACGAGCCCGCCGGCTCCCCCGCCGCCGTCGCGGGGCCGTCCCCGACCCCCGCTCGGACCCTGCGCGACGCCCTCGAACCGGTCGCGATGCACGCCGTCTGGTCCGAGGCGGTCAACCGCGCGCTCGCCGAGCGCGGGCACGACTTCCTCACCGGCTACGTCACCGGCCGGGCCGCGCCGCTGGGCGAGGTGCCGTCGTCCGTCGTGGCGGCGACGTTCGCGGTGTTCGAGCCGGGCCTGGTCGACGCGCTGTGGACCGCGGGCCGCGCGATCGTGCCGCTGCCCGAGCTGATCGCGCTGCGCGACGCGGCGACCGCCGCGAGCCTGCGCGCCGTCCTCGGCGACGCCGCCGAACCCGAGGCGGTGCGGGTCGCCGGGATCCTGGAGGACGCGGTCGCGGGCCTCGACGGCACCGGCCGTGTGCTGTTCGCGGCACTGCGCGCCCGGCCGCGCCTCGACGACGCGTTCGGCCGGCTGTGGCGCGCCGCCGACCTCGTGCGCGAGCACCGCGGCGACGGACACGTCGCCGCGTCCGTCGCCGCCGGGCTCGACCCGGTGCGGATGGGCGTGCTCATGGAGGTCTGGCTGGGCTACCCGGTCGGCGAGTACTCCGGCACCCGGGCGTGGCCCGAGGAGGCCGCCGCGGCCGCCGTCGCACGGCTGGAGGCCGACGGCCTGATCGTCGACGGCTCCCTCACCGATCGGGGCCGGGCCGTCCGCGACGGGATCGAGGCCGCCACCGACACCTCGCAGGACGCGCTGGTCGCGGCACTGGGCGACGACCTGGAACCGGTCGTCGCGGCGCTGGCGGGCTGGTCGGAGCGATGTGTGGCGGCGGGCGCGTTCCCGCCGGACCCGCGCAAGCGCGCCGCGGGCTGAGCCGGCGGGCGGGTCCTAGCGGGCGCCGCGGCGCATCGAGACGTGCGGCACGCCGTCCCAGTCGAAGGGCTCGCCGACGGCCTCGAAACCGAGCGTCCGGTAGAAGTCGACGAGGTGCTGCTGGGCGTCGAGGACGCAGGGGCGGTCGCCGATCTCGCCGAGGACGGCCTCCATCAGCCGCTTGCCCAGGCCGCGCCCGCGGGCGGATCGGGCGGTGCACAGCCGCCCGATCCGGTGCTCGCCGGTGGGCTCCTTGAGCAGCCGCAGCGTGCCCAGGATCGGCTCCGGGCGGCCCTCGCCGCCGAGCCAGTAGTGCCGGGCGCGGTCCTCGAGGTCGCGGCCGTCGAGCTCCGCGTAGGCGCATTCCTGCTCGACGACGAACACGTCCACCCGCAGCCGCAGCAGCTCGTAGAACGTGCGCGGGTCCAGGTCGGCCGCCCAGGCCCGGTGCACGGTGGCCGCGAAGACGTCGTTGCTCATGCGCCATCCCTACCAGACCGGGTGCCCGACCCCGGCCCGCGAGTCGCGAGATCCCCGCCCGCGAGTCGCTCATCTCCCGCCCCCGAGTCGCTACTTTCCCGCCGCGAGTCGCTCGTCTCCCGCCCCCGACGTCCCTCCACCCGGTCCAGGAGCCGCTGCAGCGCCGCGTCGAACTCGTCGGGCGCCTCCAGGTTGGGCAGGTGAGCCACCCCGTCGACGACGGTCAGTTCCGCGTCGGGCAGCGCGCCTGTGGTCCGCCGGGCCTCCTCGACGGGGGTGAAGCCGTCGCGTGTCCCGACCACCACCGCCGCGGGCACGGTGACGTCGTGCAACGGGTAGGCGGGCCGGTCGGCGCGGGCGCGCTGCGCGGCGGCGGCACCCTGGGGATCGGCCGCCCGCATCATGGACTCGACGTGCGCGGCCGCGGGCGAGCCGGGGACGACCATCCGGTCCAGCACCTCCGTCGCGTACGGGCCCATCCCCTCGCGCTCCAGCCGCCCGGCGCCCGCCAGGCGTCCCGCGCGGTCGGACTCGGCCATCGGGGTCGTCGCGGCGAGCAGCAATCCGGCCACCCGCTCCGGGGCGATCCGGTGCAGCTCCATCGCCACCTGCCCGCCCATCGACAGGCCGACGACCACCGCGCGCGGCACCGCACGGTCGTCGAGCAGCTCCACGAGGTCCTCCGCGAGGGCCCTCCACCCGAGCGTCGCGCCGCCGGTGGCCCCGTAGCCGCGCAGGTCGGGGGCGAGCACCCGGCGCCGCGGCCCGAAGCGCGCGAGCTGGGGCCGCCACATCGAGCGGTCGAAGGGATGCCCGTGCACGAGCAGCAGCGGCACGGGTCCGACGTCGTCAGCAGCGATCACGATCCGAGTCTGAGCGGTACATTGACCAAGTTCAAGACTGACAATGTGCTCGGAGCAATCATGGACGACTACCGCTCGCTGGCCGACGCCCTCGCCGCCGACGTCGACGCCGGACGCCTGCGCCCCGGCGAACGCCTGCCCACCCAGCGGCGCTTCGCACGCGACCGCGGGATCGCCGTGTCCACCGCGTCGCGGGTCTACGCGGAGCTGGTGCGACGCGGGATCGCGGTCGGGGAGGTCGGGCGCGGCACGTTCGTGCGGGTCGGTGACCCGGGGCCCGACCTGCCCGACCCCGCGGACGGGCGCGTCGACCTGGAGCTGAACTTCCCCGTCGTCGACGGACAGGCCGAGATCCTCGCCCGGGCGCTCGGCCCCCTGCTCCGCCCCGACGCACTGACGGCCGCACTCGCCCCGACCGGCGTCACCGGGACCCCGGCCGCCCGCGCGGCCGCCGCGGCCACGTTCGCGCGCCCGGGCTGGTCCCCCGATCCCGACGCGATCCGCTTCGCCGGCAACGGGCGGCAGGCCATCGCCGCCGCGGTCGGCGCGCTGGTCGGCGTCGGGGGGCGGCTCGGCGTCGAGGCCCTCACCTATCCCGTCGTGCGCGGGATCGCCGCGCGCCTGGGCGTGCAGCTCGTCGCCCTCCCCGTCGACGACGACGGCCTCGTCCCCGACGGCGTGCGTGACGCGGGGCCGCTCGACGCCGTCTACGTCCAGCCGACGCTGCACAACCCGCTCGGCACCACGATGCCGCCCGCCCGCCGCGCGGAGCTGGCCGCGGTGCTGCGCGAGCGGGACCTGCCGTGCATCGAGGACACGATCTACGCCTTCCTGCGCGACGGTCCCCCGCCGCTGGTGACGTGGGCGCCGGAGCGGACGGTCGTGGTCGACGGGCTGTCGAAGCGGCTCGCGCCCGGGCTCAGCGTCGGGATCGTCGTGCCGCCGCCGGAGTGGGCCGGGCGGGTGTCCGCGGCGCTGCGGTCGGGCGGCTGGACCGCCACCGGCTTCGCCCTCGACGCCACCGCCCGGGCCATGGCCTCGGGTGCGGTCGCCGAGATCGAGGCCGCCAAGCGCGTCGACGCCGCCGCGCGGCAGTCCCTCGTGCGGCAGTCCCTCGTGCGGCAGTCCCTCGTGCACCAGCGGCTCACCGTGCGCGCCGACCCGGCCGCCTACCACTGCTGGTGGGAGCTCCCGGCGCCGTGGCGGGCGGAGACGTTCGTCGCCGCGGCAGCCCGGCTCCGCATCGCCGTCACCCCGGCCGCCGCGTTCGCCGTCGGCACCGCGCACGCGCCGAACGCCGTCCGCCTGGCGCTGGCCGCCCCGCCCCTGCCGGTGCTCGCCCGCGCGCTCGACCGGCTCGCCGCGCTGGCCCGCAGCAACCCCGGCGACGACGGGGTGGAGTAGGTCGCCCGGGTGCTGCGCTGGCTCGCATCGCCCCTGGCGCTGGGCGACCGGGGCGCTGTGGCACCTCGGGTCCGGACTGGGCGCCGGGCTGCCTGCCTGGGGTGTCGTCCGCCTCGCCGGTGGTGACGGTCCGCGGACGCACCCGACGGGGAGCCCTGTCCCCGGTTAACCTCGCCGGGTGCGCCACCACGATCTCGCAGTCATCGGTACCGGCTCCGGCAACTCCATCGTCGATCCCCGCTTCGACCACCTCGACGTGGCGATCGTCGAGCACGGGGTGTTCGGCGGCACGTGCCTCAACGTCGGATGCATACCGACGAAGATGTACGTCTACCCGGCCGACGTCGCGCAGCTCATCGGCAAGTCGTCGAAGTACGGCATCGACGCCACCGTCGACAAGGTGCGCTGGAGCGACATCCGCGACCGCGTCTTCGGCCGCATCGACCCGATCTCCGCGGGCGGGCGCGAGTACCGCGTCGACCGCTGCCCCAACGTCACCGTCTACGAGGGGCACGCCCGGTTCACCGGGCCGCGCGAGATCTCCGTCGACGGCGGGGAGCCGTTCAGCGCCGACCGCATCGTCATCGCCGCGGGCGGCCGCCCGGCGATCCCGGGCCCCATCACCGACTCCGGCATCCCGTACGAGACATCCGACACGATCATGCGCATCGACGCGCTGCCCGAGCACCTGCTCGTCGTCGGTGCGGGGTACATCGGGGCCGAGTTCGCGCACGTCTTCTCCGCGCTCGGCTCCCGGGTCACGATCATCGGCCGCGGGCAGCAGCTGCTGCGCTCGCAGGACGAGACGGTGGCGGAGCGGTTCACCGCGGCCGTCCGCGACCGGTGGGACGTCCGCCTCGGACAGTCGATCACCTCGGCCCGGCACGGTGCCGACGGCGTGGAGCTGACGCTGCAGGACGGCTCGTCGGTGCGGGGTGACCTCGTGCTCGTCGCGACCGGCCGGAAGCCGAACTCCGACCGCCTCGACCTGGAGAAGGCCGGCATCGAGGTGCACGACGACGGCCGCATCGCCGTCGACGAGTACCAGCGCACGAACGTCGACGGGGTGTTCGCGCTCGGCGACGTCAGCTCGCCCTACCAGCTCAAGCACGTGGCCAACCACGAGGCGAAGGTCGTGGCGCACAACCTCGCCCACCCCGACGACCTGCGCGCCACCAACCACCACGCGGTGCCCGCCGCGGTGTTCACCGACCCGCAGATCGCGGCCGTCGGGCGCACCGAGGCGCAGTGCCGTGCCGAGGGTATCGACGTCGTCGTGAAGGTCCAGGCCTACGGCGACGTCGCGTACGGCTGGGCGATGGAGGACACCACGGGGTTCTGCAAGGTCATCGCAGAGCGCGGGACCGGCCGGATCCTCGGGGCCCATGTCATGGGGCCGCAGGCGAGCACGGTCGTCCAGCCGCTGATCCAGGCGATGGCGTTCGGTCTCGGGGCGCGCGAGATGGCCACCGGGCAGTACTGGATCCACCCCGCGCTGCCGGAAGTGGTCGAGAACGCACTGCTCGGGCTCGATCTGTAGGGGCTCGGGCGTCGAATGCTGGATACTGGGGTAACCACTTAGGTCACCCTTCCTCCGTCGACACCCGAGGTGCCGCCCATGTCCGTAGCCGAGAGCCCCACCCGGTCTGCCGGTCCGAAGCCGATCCTCGACGGGCAGCGCGGGGTCGCGTCGACCGTCGCCGTCTACGTCTTCGTGATCACCCCGCTCCTCGCGCTGCTGGCCGCCGTGCCCCTCGCCTGGGGCTGGGGCCTGAGCTGGGTCGACATCGCGATCGCGCTCCCCTTCTACGTCGTCAGCGGCCTCGGCATCACCGTCGGGTTCCACCGCTACTTCACGCACGGCTCGTTCAAGGCCAACCGGGCGCTGCGCGTCGCGCTGGCGATCTCGGGGAGCCTCGCACTGCAGGGGCCCGTCATCGACTGGGTGGCCGACCACCGCCGCCACCACGCGTTCTCCGACAAGGAGGGCGACCCGCACTCCCCGTGGCTGTTCGGTACCGGTCCGCGCGCGCTGGCGAGGGGCTTCTACCACTCGCACATGGGCTGGTTGTTCGGCCGCGACCAGACCAACGAGGAGCGCTTCACCCCCGACCTGCTCGCCGACCGCGACATCGTGCGCGTCGACAAGCTGTTCGTCCTGTGGGCCACGCTCTCGCTCGTGCTGCCGGGCGTCATCGGCGGTCTGGTGACACTGTCCTGGGCCGGCGCGCTCACCGCGTTCTTCTGGGGCGGGCTGGTGCGCGTCGCGCTGCTGCACCACGTCACGTGGTCGATCAACTCGATCTGCCACATGATCGGCGAGCAGCCCTTCGCCTCGCGCGACCACTCCCGCAACGTGTGGCCGCTCGCCGTCCTGAGCTTCGGCGAGTCGTGGCACAACCTGCACCACGCCGACCCCACCTGCGCCCGGCACGGCGTGCAGCGCGGCCAGGTCGACATCTCCGCCCGCGTGATCTGGGCCTTCGAGAAGCTCGGCTGGGCCCGCTCGGTCCGCTGGCCCACCACGAAGCGCCTGGAGAAGCTGGCCCGCGTCTAGACGACCAGCAGCGCGGCGCGCGCCCCGAACACGAGCAGCGCGGTGCCGGCCCCGACGCCGGTCACCGCGCTGGGGGTGAATCGCCCGCGTAGTACCACCGCGGCCACCGCGGCGGCGCAGACGAGGACGGCGAGGACCACCAGCCCGGGGTCGCGGAAGATCCACGCCAGCGGCACGAAGTGGGCGCCCACGACGAACGCGATCCACGGGGCGATCCACCGCGGCCGCCTCCGGACGCCGAACACCGCCGCCCCGAGCCCGGCCAGCCCGAACTCGATGCCGCAGACGACGCCGAACGCGCGACGGGTCTGCGCCACGGCGAACACCGAGTCCGGACCCCAGTTCTGCCAGGTCAGGAACCCGCCGACCAGGGCGACCAGCAGCCCGAGCCCGGAGCCTGCGCCCAGCCACGCCCGCCAGCGCGCCGGCGGGTCCTCCTGCCCCCACCCGAACCAGACGAACGCCGCCGTCCCGAACACCACAGCGGTGACCGCGAGGTCCCGCACGAACCAGCCCTCGTCCATGCGTCCACGGTGTCAGCCGGCCCGCGGCCCGCGGTACGCACAAATGTCACCGATGATCGCCAGGAGTGGCGGCGCGGTGTCACCGGCGGCACCTCCCGACCACTCCCGGCGATCATGCTGCCGCCGGGAGCGAGTCCACGATCTCCCGCACGCAGTCGGCAGGGCTGCCGTCGAGGTCGTGCCAGGTGTAGCGCAGCAGGTCCCAGCCACCGCGGTGCAGGGCGTTGCCCTTGCGCCGGTCGTTGCGGAACCTGGTGACGTCGACGTGCCACGCCCACCCGTCGACCTCGACGGCGAGCCGAGCCGCGGGGAAGGCCAGGTCGATCCGCCACGGCCCGAACGGGTGCCCGAGCACCCACCCGGTGATCCCGGCGTCGCGCAGGAGGGTGATGAGCAGGCGCTCCGCGGCCGAGTCCGCCCGGTCGGCGGCCGCGCTGATCATCCGGGCGGCCGCGCCCGACCCCCGGCGGCCGAGGTTGCGACAGTAGGCGCGGTAGAGCGTCGGGAAGCGGACGTGGCGCTGCAGCGCCCGGTCGAGGAACACCGACCCGTCCGGCAGCGCCAGCGCCGTCTCCAGCGCGGTGAGGGGTTGCGCGGTCAGGTGGAGATCGCGGTCGATCACGAGGTCGACCGGCGACAGGTCGCGGCGCACGACCGACATCCCCGGTGCCGGCCGCAGGTGGCGACGCCGCGGCACCGTCAGCTCGACGACGGCCGGGGCCTGGTCGAGCATCCGGTACCAGTACGCCGCCGCGGGCCCGCTCACCATCGCGGGCGCACCGCCGGCCCGGAGCCAGGCGGCCCGGATCCGCACCTCGTCGGTGTACCGGTGCCCCCCGACCAGGTAGACGCCCGGGTGCAGCAGGTCCCACGCCCGCGACCGCACCCGCCGGTGCACCGAGCTCGCCGACACCCCGGCCGCGACGGCCTGCCCGAGCGTGACCACACCCGCCTGCCTCGCGAGCAGCGGTGCGAGGACGGATTCCGGGGACACCGACGGAGCATGCCGCGCACGACCCCGGCCCCGTGGCGGAACGCGAGAACCCACCCCGGAGATCGTCAGGAGTGGTCAGCAGGTGTCGCCGGCGACACCAGGGGGCCACTTCCGGCGATCACGGCCGTGACACGGCAGTCCCCTTCCTGGCGATCATGACGCGGTGGGGCGCTCCTCCACCGGGGGGACGGCCACCGTGGGCGGACCCGACGGCGGGAGCTCGGTGCGGGCGGTGGCCGGGTCGTAGGGAACCGCCGGGGGCGTCTCGCCGCGGATCCCCGCCACCAGCGCGGTGACATCGGCCATGATCGCGCCCGTGACGCCGTCGAGGGCGGTGCGGGTACGGGGGCCGCCGAGCCACCGCGTCAGGTCGACGGGCGGGCCCGCCACCACCGTGACGCGGCGGCGCGGGAAGAACAGCCGGGGCACGTTCGTGCCGGGCGGCAGGACGTCCTGCGTGCCCCAGTTCGCGACCGGGATGACCGGAGCGCCGGTGACCAGCGCGATGCGGCCGATGCCGTTCTTGGCCTTCATCGGCCAACCGGTGGGGTCGGCGGTGTAGGTGGCCTCCGGGTAGAACGCCACGATCTCGCCGCGCTGCACGGCCGCGATGGCCTCGCGGTAGGCGTCGCCGGCGCGCGCGGAGGACCGGAAGACCGGGATGTGGCCGCCCTTGCCCAGCACCGAGCGCACGACGGGCACGTCCCACAGCTCCGACTTCGCCAGGAACCGGGGCATCCGCCCGTGCGAGACGGTGAACGCGACGTCGAAGATCGGGTCGGCGAACGAGACGTGGTTGAGCGCCAGCAGCGCACCACCGGTGCGCGGGATGTGCTCCCCGCCCCGCCACCCGATCTTCGTGCCGAACATCGTGAACGGCCAGAGCAACCAGATCGCGAAGCCGTACCAGAAACCGGAGGTGTCCCACCGCCGCGTGACGGTGAGGCGCAGCTTCTGCCAGGTCGTGAGCGGCCTCATGAATCCATTGTGTCGCACGGGCCCGGTGTGACGTGCGTCCCAGCCCCCATCCGGCGACAGGACCGCGACGGAATGTCCGGCGACACTGATTTCGCCCCATCCCCCCGCTCGTGAGGTCGTCGTGCCCGACATGTCCGGTCTGCCCAGGTTGGAGCCCGTCGGACGGGAGCAGGGTGCACCGTCCGCCCTCGTCCTCGTCCTGCACGGCGGTCGCGCGCACAGCCGCGAGAGCGGCGATCGCAAGCGCCTCACCTACCGGCGGATGCTGCCGTTCGCCCGCGCGCTGAGCCGCAGCGGGCCCGGCGTCTACATGCTCCGCTACCGCTACCGCGGCTGGAACGCCCCCGCCAAGGACGCGCTGCGCGACGCCCAGTGGGCACTCTCCGAGCTCGCCGAGCGGTTCCCCGGCGTGCCGGTCGTGCTGGTCGGGCACTCGATGGGCGGACGGGCCGCGCTCGGCGCCGCCGCATCGTCCAACGTGGTCGCGGTCTGCGCGCTCGCCCCCTGGCTCGACGCGTCGGACCCCGTCGTCCAGCTCGACGGCCGCACCGTCCTCATCGCGCACGGCGACCGCGAACGCTGGACCGACCCCGGGGAGTCCTACCGCTACGCCGTGCGCGCGAAGGAGCGCGGCGTAGCGGTCTGCCGGTTCGACGTGCCCGGCGCCGGGCACTTCATGCTCACCCGCGTGGCCGACTGGCACGCCCTGACCCGCCGGTTCGTGCTCGGTGTCCTCGACATCGAACCCGTGGACCCGGTGATTGCGAATGCTCTGCACCAACCGACACCGAGCGGCCTACGGGCCGTACTCCATGGAGCCCACACATGAGCCAGCTGCCCGCGACCGACCGGCCCACCGCAGCCGTCGTCGGGTCCGGCGTCGCCGGTCTCACCGCCGCGTACCTCCTGCAGCGCCGCTACGACGTCTCGCTGTACGAGGCCGACGCGCGCCTGGGCGGCCACGCGCACACCCACGAGCTCCCCACCCCCGACGGCGGCACCGCGTTCGTCGACTCCGGGTTCATCGTGCACAACGAGCGCACCTACCCGAACCTGTTGCGCCTGTTCGCCGAGCTCGGCGTGGCCACGCAGGAGTCGGACATGTCGATGAGCGTCCGCTGCGAGGGCTGCGGCCTGGAGTACGCCGGGGCGCGCAAGCTGGGCGGGCTGTTCCCGCAGGCGTCCAACGTGGCCCGGCCGCAGTACCTGAAGATGCTGGCCGAGGTCGTGCGGTTCCACCGGCACGCCCGACGCGTGCTGGCCGACGAGCGCGCGGGCGACGTCACGCTCGGCGCGTTCCTGGCCATCGGCGGCTACTCCCGCTACTTCGTGGAGCACTTCATGCTCCCGGTCGTGAGCGCCGTGTGGTCGGCGGGCGAGAGCGTGTCGCTGTCCTACCCGGCGCGCTACCTGTTCACCTTCCTGGACCACCACGGGCTGCTCTCCGTCGGCGGCTCGCCGCAGTGGCGCACGGTCACGGGCGGGTCCCGGGCCTACGTGGAGCAGGTCGTCAAGGGGATCTCCGCGGTGCACGTGTCGAACCCGGTGAAGGCCGTCCGGCGTAGCGCCGACGGGGTGGAGATCGAGGCCGACGGCACGCAGCGCTTCGACAAGGTCGTGATCGCCACCCACCCCGACCAGGCGCTGGCCCTGCTGCCCGACGCCACCGCGGACGAGCGCGACGTCCTGGGCGCGTTCGCGTACTCGCCGAACACCACGCAGCTGCACCACGACACGTCGGTGCTGCCGCGGCACGCGAACGCGCGGGCCTCGTGGAACTACCTCAAGTCGGCCTGCTCCAGCCGGGACGCGCCGGTGCTCGTGTCCTACGACATGAACCGGCTGCAGCGCCTCGCCGAGCCCGAGGACTACGTGGTGACACTCAACGGCACCGACCGCGTGGAGCCCGGCCAGGTCATCGCGACCATGCACTACGAGCACCCGATCTACACGCCCGAGTCGGTGGCCGCGCAGCGCCGCCTGCCGCAGCTCAACGACGGCACGGTCGCCTTCGCCGGCGCCTACCACGGCTGGGGCTTCCACGAGGACGGGTGCGCCGCAGGCGTGCGGGCCGCCGCCAGCCTGGGAGCCGGCTGGTGACGTCGTCGCAGCAGGAGATCGTCCGGACGCCGGTCGTCGTGCCGTCGCTCTACGACGCCGAGGTCCGCCACGTCCGCCGCAAGGCCATGGACCGCAGCTTCGGGCACGCGATCTACTTGTGGCTCGTCGACGTCGACGCCCTGCCCGAGCTGCCCCGCTGGCTGCGGCCGTTCGCCCGCTTCGAGGCGCGCGACCACCTCGGCGACCCGAGCCGCACCATCCGGCAGAACCTCGACGCGTGGCTGGCCACGCAGGGCGTCGACCTGCACGGCGGGCAGGTGCTCATGCTCGCCAACGCCCGGTTGCTCGGCTACGTGTTCAACCCGATCAGCGTGTACTGGTGCCACCGGCCCGACGGCACGCTCGAGTGCGTCGTCGCGGAGGTCCACAACACCTACGGCGAGCGGCACTGTTACCTGCTGCGCACCGACGACGCCGGCCGCGCCGAGACCGGCAAGGACTTCTACGTCTCCCCGTTCCTCACCGTCGAGGGCACCTACCGGATGACGCTGCCGCTGCCCGGTGACCGGCTCGCCGTCACCGTGGCGCTGCGCCAGGACGACGCCACCGCGCTGACGGCCACCGTCGTCGGCACCCGCCGCCCCGCCACCCCCGCCGCGCTCGCCCGGATGCTCGTGCGGCGTCCGCTCATGACCTACCGCACGTCGGCGCTCATCCGCCGCCACGGCATCACGCTGTGGCTCAGGCGCCTGCCCGTCGTCCGTCGGCCGAAGCACTCACCTCAGGAGGGCGTCCAGTGACCACTGAACCCATCAGCTCGGCGCCCGTCCGGCGCTCCAACAACCATCTCGTCCCCCGCCCGAACGAGGGCGTGTGGCCCGGCCTGGCGACGGCGCCGCGGGCCCCGGGCAAGGCCCGGATCGCCGAGGCGCTGTTCCGGCGCGCGGTGAAGCCGCTGCCGGTGCGGGTCGTGTTCCCCGGCGGGGAGCGGATCGGCGCAGGCGGTCCCGACTCGCCCGTCATGCGGATCGTGCGGCCCGAGGCCTTCTTCCACCGCCTCGGTGCGAACTCGAAGATCGGGTTCGGCGAGGCGTACATGGTGGGCGACTGGACCACCACCGACCTGGCCGACCTCCTCACGCCGTTCGCCGCGAAGCTGTCCACCCTGATCCCGCCGACGCTGCAGCGGATCGGGCGGCGCTTCGCCGAGGCCCGGCAGCCGAGCGAGGAGGTCAACACGGTCGAGGGCTCGCGGGAGAACATCCAGCGCCACTACGACCTGTCCAACGACCTGTTCTCCACGTTCCTCGACGAGACGATGTCCTACTCCGCGGGCTGGTTCGCCGACGGCAGCGACGACCTCGTGCTCGCCCAGGAGCGCAAGATCGACGGCATCCTCGACATGGCGGGCGTCGGCCCCGACAGCCACGTGCTGGAGATCGGCACCGGCTGGGGCGGGCTCGCCACCCGGGCCGCGCAGCGCGGCGCCCGCGTCACCACGCTGACGATCTCCGCCGAGCAGGCCAAGCTCGCCGAGGAGCGCCTGACGAAGGCCGGCGTCGCCGACCGCGTCCAGGTGCTGCTGCGCGACTACCGCGAGGCCCAGGGCAGCTACGACGCCGTGGTCAGCGTCGAGATGATCGAGGCCGTCGGCGTCGCCTACTGGCCGACGTACTTCGCCGCGCTCGACCGCCTGCTCAAGCCCGGCGGCAAGGTCGGCCTGCAGGCGATCACCATGCCGCACGACCGGCTGGTGGTGTCGCAGAACGACTACACCTGGATCTCGAAGTACATCTTCCCCGGCGGCGTGATCCCGTCGGTCGACGCGATCGAGCAGAACCTGCGCGACCACACCGGCCTGCGCATCGCCGAGCGCCGCAGCCTCGGCCCCGACTACGCCCGCACGCTCGCCCACTGGCGCGAGACGTTCCTCGCCCGCTGGGAGACCGTCGCCGGGCTCGGCTTCGACGAGACGTTCCGCCGCATGTGGGAGTTCTACCTCGCGTACTGCGAGGCCGGGTTCCGCGTCGGCTACCTCGACGTCTACCAGCTCTCGCTGCAGCACCGCCGCTCCTACTGACTCCCTGGAGACACACCGTGCCCACCCCTGTCGCCCCGCAGCTCGCCGGGCTCGTCGAGCGCCTCATCGGTGCGCCGCTGCCCATCCGCCTGCGGGCGTGGGACGGCTCCGAGGCCGGTGCCCCCGACGGGCCGGTCGCGATCATCCGGCACCGCCGGGCGCTGCGGCGCCTGCTCTGGAACCCCGGCGAGCTCGGGCTGGCCCGCGCGTTCGTCGCCGGTGAGCTCGACGTCGAGGGCGACGTCGCCGACGGCCTGTCCCGGTTCTGGAAGCTCGCGCGCGCCCAGGACCTGGGGGCGGTGAAGCTGAGCACCGCCGACAAGATCGACGCCGTGAAGCTGGCCGCGTCTCTCCGCATCCTCGGCCCGCGCCCGAAGCCCCCGGCGTCGGAGGCCCGGCTCGACGGCGGCCTGCACACCCGCCGCCGCGACCGCGCCGCCATCGCGCACCACTACGACCTGTCCAATGACTTCTACGAGTTCCTGCTCGACCCGCAGATGGCGTACTCGTGCGGGTACTGGACGCAGGAGACGAGTGCCGGCTACGGGCTGGAGCAGGCCCAGACCGACAAGCTCGACCTGATCTGCCGCAAGCTCGGGCTGAAGCCGGGGATGCGCCTGCTCGACGTCGGCTGCGGGTGGGCGTCGCTGCTCATCCACGCGGCGAAGAACTACGGCGTCACGGCCGTCGGGGTCACCCTCAGCGCCCAGCAGCGGGCGTTCGGCATGGCCCGCGTCGAGGCGCTCGGGCTGTCCGACAAGATCGAGATCCGGCTGCAGGACTACCGGGAGATCCCCGACCAGCCCTTCGACGCCATCAGCTCGATCGAGATGGGCGAGCACGTCGGCCAGGACAACTACCCCGTCTACGCCGCGCAGCTGCACAAGCTGCTCCTCCCCCACGGACGCCTGCTGCTGCAGCAGATGTCGCGCGGGGCGGCCGGGGCCAACACCGCACCGGGCGGCGGGGCGTTCATGGAGTCCTACGTCGCACCGGACATGTACATGCGCCCGCTCGGCGAGACGCTGAACTTCCTGGAGGCCGCGGGGCTGGAGGTCGTCGACGTCCACTCCCTGCGCGAGCACTACGTGTGGACCGTCCGGCCGTGGCTGGACACGTTGCAGGACAACAAGGCGGAGGCGGTCCGGCTCGTCGGCGAGGAGCAGTTCCGGGTCTGGCTGCTCTACCTCGCGGGCGCGGCACTCGCGTTCGAGGAGAACCGGATGGGCGTGCACCAGATGCTCATGGTCCGTCCCGACGCCGACGGCCGGTCCGGGCTGCCCCGCGGGCGCACGTCCACCCTGGGCCGCGACCCCGAGATGGATCACGTCTCGGTGACGAACGGCAGCTCGGCCAACGGCTCGGCGCGCACGGTGCTGGTCGAACCGACACGATGACGGCATGAGTGCCTATCCGTGGGGCGCGGCGCTGACCAACCTCTGGGTCAGCGCCGTCGTCGTGCTCGTCCTGTTCGCCGCCGCACTGGTCGTCGCCGTCCGCGTGCGCGGCAACCGCCACGACGGCATCGACGTCGTGTGGGGTGCCGGGTTCGGGATCGTCGCGATCACCTCGCTGATCCTGTCCGTGGGCGACGGCGACCTGTGGCGCCGGCTGCTGATCACCGCGCTGACGTGCGTATGGGGCTTCCGCCTGGCCTGGCACATCGAGCGGCGCAACCGCGGCAAGGACGAGGACCCGCGCTACGTCGAGATCATGGCGAAGGCGCAGGGCGACCCGGTGGTCCACATCGTCCGCAAGGTCTACGTCCCGCAGGCCGTGATCATGTGGGTCGTCTCGCTGCCGGTGCAGCTCGGCCAGTACGGCTACGCCGACGGCGCACTCGCGATCACCGTGACGGTGCTCGGCGTGCTGTCGTGGGCGGTCGGCTTCTTCTTCGAGACCGTCGGCGACGCGCAGCTCGCCACGTTCAAGGCCGACCCGGCGAACAAGGGCCAGGTCATGGACCAGGGCCTGTGGCGCTACACCCGCCACCCCAACTACTTCGGCGACGCCGCCGTCTGGTGGGGCCTCACGCTGCTCGCCCTGCACCACCCGGCGGGCCTGATCGGGCTGGTCAGCGCGGCGCTGATGACGTGGCTGCTGGCCAAGGGCACCGGCGCGAAGCTGCTGGAGTCGACGATCGGCAACCGCCGCCCCGGCTACGTCGAGTACGTGAAGCGGACGAGCGGGTTCCTGCCGCTGCCGCCGCGCAAGGCATGACACTGCCCCCAGGAAAACGGTCTGCTGAACCGTCCGGGCCGCTGCTGCGAAACTCCGGGCAACACCCCGACCAGAGAGTGAGCGTCCATGAACCCCGGTGACCAGGTCAGCGACTTCGAGCTGAAGGACGAGACGGGCACCCCCCGCAAGCTGTCCGCCCTGCTCGAGAACGGCCCCGTGGTGCTGTTCTTCTACCCGATCGCCTCCAGCGGAGGCTGCACCCAGGAGGCCTGCCACTTCCGTGACCTGGCCGCCGAGTTCGCTGCCCTGGGCGCGCAGCCGGTCGGCATCAGCGGCGACAACGTCACCGCGCAGAGCACGTTCGCGAGCGCCCACTCCCTGGGTTACCCGCTGCTGTCCGACGCGGGCAAGAAGGTGGCCAAGGAGCTCGGCGCGAAGCGCTCGTGGCTGCCCGGTGGGCTGCAGACCAAGCGCAAGACCTTCGTCATCGGCCAGGACCGCCGGATCATCGAGGTCATCGCGAGCGAGACGAAGTTCGACATGCACGCCGACGACGCGCTCGCCGCGCTGAAGAAGCACAAGGCTGCTGCGTGACGACCGATCACGCCACGTTCGCCGGGCGGACGGTGACCGCGTCCACCGTGGTCGCCGCTCCCCCGGCGGAGGTCTTCGCGCTGCTCGCGAACCCGCACCGCCACCACGAGTTCGACGGCTCGGGCACCGTCCGCGGGGCCACCTCCGGCCCGGAGAGGCTCGCGCTGGGCGACCGGTTCGGCATGGACATGAAGATCAAGCTGCCGTACCGGATCACCAACCGCGTGGTGGAGTTCGAGCAGGACCGGCTCATCGGCTGGTGCCACCCCGCGAGGGCGATCTGGCGCTACGAGCTGCAGCCCGTCGACGGTGGCACCCGCATCACCGAGACGTTCGACTACGCCGGCTCGCCCGTGGCGAAGGGCATCGAGCTGCTCGGGATGCAGAAGAACAACGCGAAGTCGATCCGCGACACGCTGCGCCGGCTCGTGACGATCTTCGGTTCACCCGCCTAACGGGACGCGACGTCTGCCGGGGCCGGGAGCCCCGGCAGGCCGTCGAGGCTCTGCGCGTTGCGGGTGGCGTGGTAGGTCGCCAGCCTGTCGGGCCCGCGGGTGTCTGCCCACGCGTCGAGGATCCCCCGCTCCTCCACCAGATCCATCTTCGGCACGGCGTAGCCGCAGGCGTCGGAGATGCGCGTGACGTCGACCGTGATCACGCCCCGGGTCTGCGGTCGGCGGCTCTCCCCCGCGTCCCCGAACGGCGCGAGCGCGTCGTCGAAGCCGGCGTCGGCCGCGAACAGGACCCGCCCGGTGCCGTGTAGCCGCACGATCTTGGGCCCGCCGTCGAACGCGCAGAACATCACGCAGATCCGGCCGTTCTCCCGCAGGTGGGCGATGGTCTCTACGCCGCTGCCGGTGAGGTCGAGGTAGGCGAACGTGTGGGCGTCGACGACCCGGAACGTGCCCTGCGTGCCCTTCGGGGACAGGTTGACGAGCCCGTCACCGGCCAGGGGCGCGGTGGCGACGAAGAACATCGGCTGCGCCGCGATCCAGGCCGTCATGCGCTCGTCGATGTCGTCGTAGATCTTCGCCATGCGTTTCACGGTCGCATCCGCGGGCGCGGCCGTCCAGGATGCTCGGTGTGATCACGACCTTCGTCCTCGTCCACGGGGCGTTCTGCAACGCGGCGGCCTGGTCTCCCCTGGTGCGCGAGCTGACGCTGCGCGGTCACCGCGCACTCGCCGTCGACCTGCCGGGGCACGGCCCGACCGCACGCATCCCCGACGGGGGCAGCGCGCTGGCCGGCGTCGGCACCGCCGACGACGTGGCGGCCGTGACCCCCGTCGTGGAGCGGGCGGCGCGCAACGGGCCGGTGGTGCTGGTGGGCACCAGCCGCGGCGGGCTGACGGTCACCGCCGTCGCGAACGCCCGGCCCGATCTCCTCGCCCGCGCCGTCTACGTCTCCGCGTGGTGCTGCACCGCACCTCGCGCGAGCTACGAGGGCGTCGGCGAGAGCCTGCTCGACCCGCTGGTGGGCGGGCTGCTGGCCGCCGACCCCGTCGCGCTCGGTGCGCTGCGCGTCGCCTGGCCCACCGCCGGGGCGACGTTCGACGGCCTGCACCGCGCCCTGCTCGCCGACGGCACCCCCGACGAGCTGCGCGGCTACCTCGCGACGATGGACACCGACGAGTCGCTGCACATCGACGAGGACGCCGTACGCCTGGGCGCCGGTGCTGCCGTGCCCCGGACCTTCGTCCGGCTCACCGAGGACCGCGCCCTGCCGCCCGCCCTGCAGGACCGGTTCGTCGCCGACGCCGACGCCGCGTTCCCGGACCACCCGTTCGACGTGCACGACCTGCGCAGCAGCCACATCGGCTTCCAGCTGCGGCCCGACGGGCTGGCCGACCTGCTCACGGGAGCGTGAGGATCTCCGCACCCTCGGCGGTGACCAGGACCGTGTGCTCGAACTGCGCGGTGCGCGAGCGGTCCTTCGTGACGACCGTCCAGCCGTCGGACCAGATGTCGTAGTCGATCGACCCGAGCGTGATCATGGGCTCGATCGTGAACGTCATGCCCTCCTCGAGGACGATGTCGACGCTCGGCTCGTCGTAGTGCAGCACGACCAGGCCGCTGTGGAAGCTGCGGCCGATGCCGTGACCGGTGAAGTCGCGGACCACGCCGTAGCCGAAGCGCTTGGCGTAGGACTCGATGACGCGGCCGACGACGTTGAGCTCGCGGCCCGGGCGCACCGCCTTGATCGAGCGCATCATCGCCTCGCGGGTGCGCTCGACGAGCAGGCGGCTCTCCTCGTCGACGTCACCGGCCAGGAACGTGGCGTTGGTGTCGCCGTGCACGCCGCCGACGTAGCCGGTGACGTCGATGTTGACGATGTCGCCGTCCTGGATCACCGTCGTGTCCGGGATGCCGTGGCAGATCACCTCGTTGAGGCTGGTGCAGCAGGACTTCGGGAAGCCCTTGTAGCCCAGCGTCGACGGGTAGGCGTCGTGGTCGAGCAGGTACTCGTGGACGACGGCGTCGACGTCGTCGGTGGTGACGCCCGGCGCCACGGCCGCCCCGCCGACGGCGAGGGCCTGCGCGGCGACCTTGCCCGCGTGGCGCATGAGCTCGATCGTCTCGGCGTCCTGCACCCACGGCTCGGTGCTGCGCGCCGGGGCCTTCTTGCCGACGTACTCCGGCCGCGGGAT
The DNA here is from genome assembly GCF_019263705.2 of Pseudonocardia abyssalis. Taxonomy (NCBI): domain Bacteria; kingdom Bacillati; phylum Actinomycetota; class Actinomycetes; order Pseudonocardiales; family Pseudonocardiaceae; genus Pseudonocardia; species Pseudonocardia abyssalis. The sequence continues at coordinate 152,669 of NZ_JADQDK010000001.1, read as the reverse complement.
GTGCGCGGGGACGGGGCGGATCGGGGTGGGGGTGCCGGGGGTCAGCAGCGTGCGGGCGGACATGGTGTCCAGTGTAGGTCGGTCCCCCCGCGTCGGTCAGGGCACGCGGTGGGCCGCTCGGCGAGCCACGACCAGTGACAGCGTGCGCCAGCCCAGGAGCAGCACCGCGAGCGAGACCGCGGTGACGATCGCGAAGCCGAGCGGCAGCGACCCGGTGAACCCGGCCCGCAGCGCCAGCCCGACGACGACGGCCCCCGCGAGCACCACTCCCCCGGCCCGAAGGCCGGACGGGTCGGCGCGCACGACCGGTGTGGCCCACGCCGCCACGACCCCGGCGGCGAACGGCGCGAGGGTCACGAGCAGGCCCCAGACGTCGCCGGGCTCGGCGTGGCTGAGCCGCCCGATCGCGGCGAAGACGACCACCGCCACCAGGTCGGCGGCGAGGGCGAGCGCGGGGATCCGGCTGCGCGGCATGCGATCCAGGATAGGACTCCCGGCCCGGGCACGGCGACCGGTCGCCGAATGGCCGGCCCGGGGCGGACGTGCGCGGACAAGACAGCGTGCGCGATCGGCAAACTCGCCGGGTGGGGGCGGCAAACTCGCCGGGTGGGGGTGGCAAACTCGGCGGGTGGGGGTGGCCGGGTCGGGTCAGGGGGTCGCGGCCAGGAAGCGGGCCGCTGCCTCCACCGCGGGCGCCGAGCTGCCGCCGTCGACGACCAGCACCGCGATCGCGACGTCACCGCGGTAGCCGACGAACCAGCCGTGGGCCCGGCCGTCGTCGGTGTACTCCGCCGTGCCGGTCTTGCCGTAGACCTCGCCGAGCCCGGCCAGCGCCGTCGCGGACCCCTCGGTGACGACGGCCCGCATCATGGGGCGGACGACGTCGAGCACGGCGGGATCGGGGGCCGTCGGGGGAACGAGCTCCTGGGTCGCCGCGCCCTCGATCAGGGTCGGCACGACCGTCGCCCCCCGCGCGACGGTGGCCGCCACCAGTGCCATCCCGAACGGGCTGGCGAGCACCTGGCCCTGTCCGAAGCCGTTCTCCGCGCGCTGCACCTCCGCCTGCGCGACCGGGACCGAGCCGGTGATCGTGGTGAGGGCGGGCACGGCGTAGTCGGCGCCCAGGCCCAGGGTGAGCGCCGCGGCGGGCAGCGCGCCGGGGGCGAGCGCGGCCCCGATCTGCGCGAAGGTCGTGTTGCAGGACCGGGCGAACGCGGTGCGCAGCGGCACCGTGCCGAGGTCGAACAGATCGATGTTGGGCACCGGGCGGCCGCCGATCGCCAGCGTGCCGGGGCAGGCGACCGGGGTGTCGAGCGCGAGGCCGTCCTCGGCGATCCCCGCGGCCGCCGTCACGATCTTGAAGGTGGAGCCGGGCGGGTAGCGGCCGGTGAGCGCGAGCGCCCCCTCGGCGTCGGCCGGGCCGTTCTGCGCGACCGCGAGCACCTCGCCGGTCGACGGTGCGATCGCCACCAGCATCGCCTGCTGACCGATCGGCTCGACGGCGTCCTCCGCGGCGGTCTGCAGGCGCCGGTCCAGCCCGATCGCGACGGTCGAGCCGGGCTGCGGGGACGTCTCGGCGAGCGCGGTGACGTCGCTGCCGCTGCCGTCGACGATCCGCACCGACCAGCCGTCGACGCCGTCGAGCTGCGCCGCCACCTGCGTGCGGACCGCGGGGAGGACCTGCCGCGCGAACGCCGCGTCGGGGGCGAGGAGGCGCTGCGCGGTGGCGAAGCGGACGCCGGGCAGCTCGTAGATCGCGTCGCGCACGGTGCGGTAGTCGGTCTCGCGCAGCACCGCGACGGTGTAGACCTGCCCGTCCGGGGTGCGGGCTGCGCCGTCGGTGATCGAGGCCGCCGTGATGGCGGCCTCGAGCGGGGCAAGTGCCTGCGCGAGCGCACCCGTGACGGCCGGGAGGTCGCCCGCCGCGGTGCGGTCGAGCAGCACCGAGACGACGGGCGTCGACTCCAGCAGCGGCGCCCCGTTACGGTCGACGACGGGCGCGGGCGCCGGGGTGTCGGTGCGCAGCGCGAGCCGCTGGCCCGCGCCGAGCTGCGGGTGCACGACGGTCGGGCTCCAGCGGACGAGCCAGCCGGTGCCCTCGTCGGACCCGCGGTCGGGCGTCGGCGCGAGCTCGAGCTCGCCGAGGTAGCTCCAGGTGCGGCCTGCACCCAGGTCCCACGTGACGTCGACCGACGCCGTCGCGCGGGCGGTGGCCGTGCGGACCTGCGCCGGCTCGGCCGTCAGGGCCTGCGGGGCGAGCGCATCGCGGGTGGCGGTGAGCAGCGTGGTGGCCGCGGCCGGGTCGTCGGTGAGCGCGGCGGCCCCCGCAACGTCCCCGGCGCTCCACGCGGCCAGGAACCGCTCGACGGTCTCCTCGGGCCCGCCCCCACCGAACAGCCCGCACCCGGCGGTGACTCCGAGGACCGCAGCCGTGGTCAGCAGCGCGAGCAGGCGGCGGGGCGGCACGCGTCGAGTATGGAGGAGCGGGCCGGATCCGCGATCGGGTGACACGGCCGGAGGGCCGCATCGGCGCGACAACTACGATCGACTTCCCGCACGAGACGCAGACGACGCGAAGGCATCCATGCTGATCCAATCCACGCCCCTCGACGGTGCCGCTCTGATCGACCTCAAGCGCCTGGAGGACGACCGCGGCTTCTTCGCCCGGTCCTTCTGCCGCCAGGAGTTCCTCGACGCGGGCCTCGACCCGGTCGTCGAGCAGACGAACATCTCGTTCAACCACAAGGCCGGCACCCTGCGCGGGATGCACTTCCAGTTCTCCCCGCACCAGGAGACGAAGCTCATCCGCTGCCTGCGCGGCGCGATCTGGGACGTCATCGTCGACCTGCGCCCGGACTCCCCCACCTTCATGCAGCACTTCGGCGTCGACCTCACCGAGGACAACATGACCTCGCTGCTGGTGCCGAAGGACTTCGGGCACGGCTACATCGCGCTCACCGACGGCGCCACCGTGCACTACCAGGTCAGCACCGCCTACACCCCGGGCGCCGAGGGCGGCCTGCGCTGGGACGACCCGGAGCTCGCGCTGCCGTGGCCGATCCAGCCGACCGTGATCTCGTCGAAGGACGCGGCCTGGCCGCTGCTCTCCGAGAAGCCGTGGGGTCAGCGATGATCATCACCGACACCGCGCTCGCGAAGCGCGAGGCGGAGAACCGCCCCATCCGCGTCGGCATGGTCGGCGCCGGGTTCATGGGTCGCGGGCTCGCGAACCACATCGTCAACACCGTGCCCGGCATGCTGCTCGTGGCCGTGGCCAACAAGACCCTCGCCAACGCCGAGCGCGCCTACACCGAGGCCGGCGCGACCCCGGTCCGGGTGAGCACCGGCTCCGAGGTCGACGCCGCGATCGCCGCGGGCACCCCCGCCGTCCTCGAGGACGCGTTCGAGCTCCTCAAGGCCGAGCAGATCGACTGCATCGTCGACGTCACGGGCGCGGTCGAGTTCGGCGCGCGCGTCACCGTCACCGCGATCGAGCGCGGGCTGCCCGTCGTCACGATGAACGCCGAGCTCGACGGCACCGTCGGCCCGCTGCTCGCCCAGCGCGCCCGCGAGGCGGGCGTCATCCTCACCGGCGTCGACGGCGACCAGCCCGGCGTGCAGGGCAACCTGATTCGGTTCGTGAAGAGCCTGGGCGTCACGCCGCTGGTCTCGGGCAACATCAAGGGCCTGCAGGACGAGTACCGCAACCCGACGACCCAGAAGGGCTTCGCCGAGAAGTGGGGCCAGGACCCCTACATGGTCACGAGCTTCGCCGACGGCACCAAGGTGTCCTACGAGCAGGCGATCGTGGCCAACGCGCACGGGTTCACCGTGCCGAAGCGCGGCATGTTCGGGCGTGACCACCACGGCCACGTCGACGCGCTCACCGAGATGTACGACCTCGACCAGCTCCGCGAGCTGGGCGGCATCGTCGACTACGTGGTGGGCTCGCAGCCCGGCCCCGGCATCTACGTCCTGGGCACCCACGACGACCCGAAGCAGCGCCACTACCTCGAGCTCTACAAGCTCGGGAAGGGCCCGCTGTACAGCTTCTACACGCCCTACCACCTGTGCCACTTCGAGGTGCCGAACACGATCGCGCGCGCGGTCGACTTCGCCGACGCCGCGCTCACCCCGCCCGGCGGGCCGCGCGTCGACGTCGTCGCAGGCGTGAAGCAGGACCTCAAGGCGGGTCACACCGTCGACGGTCTGGGCGGCTACGACACCTACGGCCTCGCCGAGTCGACACCGGTCACCCGGGCCGAGGGACTGCTGCCGATGGGCGTGGCCGAGGGCTGCGTGCTGCTGCGCGACGTCAAGAAGGACGAGGTGCTCACCTACGCCGACGTCACGCTGCCCCCGGGCCGCCTGATCGACGAGCTGCGGGCGGAGCAGGAGAAGCTCTTCCCCTCCACCTGAGCACCCGCTCCCGCACGGCACCCGACGCCGCGGCCACCCCGAACTCGAGGGGGCCGCGGCGTCCGGCGTTGCGCAGCAGCCCGCCGACGACCAGCGCCACGGCCGCCTGCAGGACCCACACCGCCGTGCCGAACGGCGCGAGCAGCCCGCCGACGACGATGTGCGCGGTGTAGAGGGTCAGCGGGACCGCGCCGGGACCGGCGAGGACGGCGCCCACCACCCGCGGGGCCGGCAGACACAGGCCCAGGACCAGCAGCGCCGTTCCGGTGGTGTGGGCCAGGTCGAACGGCGTGCCGGAGTGCCGGGCGGCGGTGAGGAGCCAGGCCAGGTCGTCGGACGGGGTGATCCCGGCGCGCTGCTCGCCGCTCGGGCCGCCCCCGAGCAGGGCCGACGAGCCGAGCGCCAGCACCGCGAGCGCCGCCCCGGCCCCGACGAGCCGCCACGCCGTGCGCGGCGCCGCCAGGTCCAGCCGCCCGACGCCGAGCCCCACCAGCAGGTAGGTGGTCCAGGTGAGCACCGGGTAGTAGCCGGTGAGGCCGAGCGTCACGATCAGCTCCCCCGGCGGCATCGTGAACGACGGCTGCGGGCCGGGCCCGTCCGGCATCCCCGCGCGCAGCACGTGGCTCAGCACCGGGGACGCGACGCACCACACGGCCGCCGCCGCGAACAGCGCGGGCGCCGGGACGCGCAGCAGCGGCACGGCGACCAGGAACAGCAGCGCGTACTGGGCGAGGATCACCGCGGGCGGGGCGTCGAGGACGGTCTCCAGCCCGAGACCGAGCGCCCCGACCAGCAGCGCCCGCACGACCAGCGCCGCCCCGGCGCCCTCGCCCCGGCGCGACCCCAGCGCGATCCCGACCCCCGCCAGCACCGCGAACAGCGCCGACGCCCGGCCCGCCACCAGGTCGCCCACGACCGTCGCCCGGCCGTCGGGTCCGGTGGTGGCGTGCAGGTGCGCGGCGGCCATGCCGAGCAGGGCGAGCCCCCGGGCGGCGTCGACGCCGGTGATCCTCATCCGTCCTCGCCGAGCGTGCGCAGCACGGTGTGCAGCAGGTCGTCGAGGGTGCGGAGCTGGCCGGGGTCCAGCCCGAGCCCGGCCTCGAACCGCTGCACCCCCGGCAGCGCGGCCGCCATCAGCTCCCGGCCGGCGTCGGTGATCGCGATCCCGCTGCGCCGTCCCCGTCCGCCCGGGCCGTCGCGCGACACGAGCCCGCGCTCGAGCAGCGGGACCAGCAGCTCCCCCAGGCTCTGCGGCCGCACGAGCACCCGCCGCGCGAGCTCGGCCTGGGTCAGCGCGGGCTCGTCGGAGAGGTACGCGAGCACCCCGAACTGCGTGGGCGTGAGCCCGACCTGCGCGAACACCGTCGTGAACCCGCGTGCGACGACGTGCGAGGCCCGCACCAGCGTCCACGCGGCGAACGACTCCTCCGACACGACCGAAAAGTATCAGGTACCTTCTAAAAGTAGGCACCTGATACCAGGAGGACCACATGCGCGTCATCGTCATCGGGGCCGGCATCGGCGGCCTCGCCCTCGCCCAGTCCCTGCGCCGCGGGGAGGTCGAGGTCGCGGTGCACGACCGCGACACCGACGTCTCCGCCACCGGGGGCTACCGGCTCCACCTCGACCACCACGCCTGCGCGGCGCTGCGTCGTGCCCTGCCACCCGAGCTCTACCAGGCCCTGCTCGGCAACTCCGCGGGATCGGCGGGGTTCCGGCGGTTCGCGTTCGTCGACCACCGCATGCGCGTGCTCGCCACCGAGGCGCGCGACCCCGAGGAGGACACGATCCTCGTCGGGCGGATCCCGCTGCGGCGCCTGCTCGCGCACGGGCTGGGCGACGCCCTGCGGTTCGGCGCCGAGTTCACCCACCACGCGACCCACCCCGACGGCACGGTCACCGCCCACTTCGCCGACGGGTCGACCGACCGCGGCGACCTGCTCGTCGGGGCCGACGGCGTCGGGTCACGCGTCACGGCCGCGCTCGCCGGCCGCCCGACCTCGCGCCCGCTCGGTGTCTGGGGCCTGGCGGGCCGCACCCACCTGACCGACGCCCTCCGGGCCCGGCTGCCGGACGCGGTCCGGGTCGGTCCGGTGCTGGCGGTCGGGCCGGGCGGGATCGGCGTCTTCCTCAGCGTGCACGACCCGGCCGCCGGCACGGTCGTCGATCCGGCGGCGTGCGTGGCGGTCCCCGCCGACGTCGAGCGGGCCGATCTCGTGTGGGGCCTCAACGCCACCGCGGAGCGGTTCCCGGACGGCGTCCGCGACCTGGCCCCGGACGCCCTGCAGCGCGTCGCCGTCGCGATGCTGGAGGGCTGGGACGACGACGTCCGCACGCTCGTGGCTGCCGACGCCTCCGCGGTGGGGATCTTCGGGTTCCACGCCGCCGACCCCGACGGCGACCTCACGCCGTGGCCCAGCGGCGTCGTCACCGGGATCGGCGACGCGGTGCACGCCATGCCGCCGACCGGGGGACGCGCGGCCGCCACCGCCGTGCGGGACGCTGACCTGCTGGCCTCCCACCTGCTCGACGTCCGCGGAGGCACCTCGACGATCCCGCTCGCCGTGCGCACCTACGAGCAGCGGATGCCGTCCTACGCGGTCGACGCGATCCGGGAGTCGCTCGCCCCGCTGGCCTGGATGCGCCGGCTGACCGCGCCGCGGACCCGGCTCCCGGCCCGGGCCGGGCTCGCCGCACCGGCCGCGGCCCGGCGGTGGCGGATGTCCTGATCGCGGGCGCCCCTTGACCTCGACCGCGGTTCAGGTCCGAGGCTGAGGCCATGCCCCTGGACCCCCTCGCCCGCCGCGTCGCCGCCGTGCTCGTCCTCGGCGGGTTCATGGTCGTGCTGGACACGACGGTCACCGTCGTGGCCCTGGCCGCGCTCGCCCGTGACCTCGACGCCTCGATCTCGGCGGTGCAGTGGGCCACCACCGCGTACACGCTCGCTCTGGTGGCGGTGATCCCGTTGGCCGCGTGGGCGACGGCCCGGCTCGGCTCCCGCGGCACGTACGTGCTGGCCGTCGTGGTCTTCACGCTCGGTTCGGTGCTGGCCGCGGCGGCGTGGGACGTCGGGACACTGGTCGCGGCACGCGTCGTGCAGGGTCTCGGCGGCGGGCTGATCAACCCGGTCGGCATGGCGATCGCGCTGCGCACCGTGGCGGCCGGGCAGCGGGGCCGGATGATGAGCCTGTTCGGGGTACCGGTGCTGATCGCGCCGCTGGTCGGGCCGGTGCTGGGCGGCTGGCTGATCGACACCCTGTCCTGGCGGTGGATCTTCCTGATCAACGTGCCGGTCGGGCTGGCCGTGATCGCCTGCCGGCGGTGGCTGGTCGCCGACGGGCAGGGCGCCGCGGCCCCGCTGGACGTCGTCGGCCTGGCACTGCTCGCCCCCGGCGCCGCGGCGCTCGCCTACGGCGTCACCGCGATCGGTGACGCCGGGCGGCTCACGGCGGGCGGGACGGTACCGGCTGCGGTCGGGGCGGTGATGGTCGCGGCGTTCGTGCCGTGGTCGCTGCGGCACCGCAGCCCGCTGCTGCGGCTGCGGCTGCTCCGGGAGCGCGCGCTGGCGGCCGGCCTCGCGACCGTGGCCCCGTTCGGCGCCGCCTACTTCGGTGCGATGTTCGTGCTGCCGCTGTACTGGCAGGTCGTGCGCGGGGAGGGCGCCACGTTCGCCGGGGCCGTCGGCATCCCGCAGGTGCTCGCCACCGGCCTCACGATGCAGGTGGCGACGCGCCTGGTCGACCGGGTACCGCCCCGGCGGATCGTCGTCGCCGGGATCGCGACGGCCCTCACCGGGCAGCTGCTGATGCTGGCCCAGCTCACGGCCACCGCTCCCGTGGCCGGGCTGATGGCGGCGGGAGCCGTCACCGGCGTGGGCGTCGGTGCCACCCTGATGCCCGCGATGACCGGCGCCACCCGCGATCTGCCCCACGACGACATCCCGAGCGGCTCCACGATCCTCGCCATCAACCAGCAGCTCGCGGTGTCGCTCGGCGTCGCGGCGGTGTCGGCGCTGCTCACGGCCCTGGTGGCGACCCGGGCGCCGGTGCTCGGCGCGGGCGGGCTGGGGGCGGCGACGGACCTCGACCCGGCCGCCCGGCTGGCGCTCGCCCCGGACCTGGCGGCGGCGCTGCAGCTCACGCTGGTGCTGCCGGTGGGGCTGACGGCGCTGTCGCTGGCCGTGGCCGTCACCGCGTTGCGGACGGCCCCGCCGGTGGCCGCCCGCTGATCTCGGACTCCGGCCCGGGTAGCGGATGGCGGATCCTCGGCGAGGACCGTGGCCGGGGGGGGGCGCGGCCGGGCCGCCGCTCCCGCTCACGCCGATCGACCCGCCGGTGCGGGCTCTAGAACAGGATCGTGGAGAAGCTGGCGACCTGGGTGAACCCGATGCGCGCGTAGGAGGCGCGGGCGACGTGGTTGAACCCGTTGACGTACAGGCTCGACACCCGGTCCATCCCGGCGAGGCGCTCCACCAGGGCGGCGGTGCCGGCCGTGCCGAGGCCCCGCCCGCGGCAGGCGGGGTGCACCCAGACGCCCTGGATCTGCCCGACCCGGCTCGACAGCGCCCCGATCTCGGCCTTGAACACCACCTGGTCGCCCTCGAAGCGGGCGAACGCGCGGCCCGCCGCCACCAGCTCGGCGACGCGGGCACGGTAGCCGGCGCCACCGTCGCCCGCGCGGGGGTCGACACCGACCTCCTCGGTGAACATCGCGATGGCGGCCGGGAGGTAGCGGTCGAGCTCGTCGGGGCGGACCGGGCGCACGGCCGGGTCGGGGGTGACGGCGGGCAGGCCGGGCAGCACCATCAGCGGCTGGTCGGCGCGGACCTCGCGGGCGGGCGCCCAGTGCGGGGCCAGCTCCTCCCACAGCGGCAGCACCAGCTCGGCGCGGCCGACGATCGAGGAGCAGGAGCGGCCGTGGCGGCGGGCCCGCTCGGCGAAGCTGCGGATCGCGGAGCGCTCGCCGCGCAGCGGGACGAGGTTGGCCCCGGAGAAGCACAGCCCGTCGTGGCGCGAGCCGGACGCCCACACCTCGCCGCCGAGGCGCCACGGGTCCAGGCCGGCGATCTCGACGCGCGCGGCGACCATGCACGACGCCACCGGATCCGCGTCGAGCGCGGCGCGGACGACCGGACGGTCCCGGTCGTCGAGAAGCCGGGCACCGGCGACTCTGAGCACCTGCCTACGGTGCCACACCTGCGCCCCGATGCCCACGGCGGATCAGCTCCCGATGTTCGCTACGACAAGCTTCGCTCAGCCCACCGACACCTGGGGTTCGCCGGACGCCTCCATCGTCTCGGCCAGCTTCATGGCCTCCTCGATGAGCGTCTCGACGATCGCGTGCTCGGGGACGGTCTTGATGACCTCGCCCTTGACGAAGATCTGGCCCTTGCCGTTGCCCGACGCGACGCCCAGATCGGCCTCGCGGGCCTCCCCCGGCCCGTTGACGACGCAGCCCATGACCGCGACGCGCAGCGGCACCTCCATGCCCGTGAGCCCGGCGGTGACCTCCTCGGCGAGCTTGTAGACGTCGACCTGGGCCCGCCCGCACGACGGGCAGGACACGATCTCCAGCTTGCGCTGCTTGAGGTTGAGCGACTGCAGGATCTGGATGCCGACCTTCACCTCCTCGACGGGTGGGGCCGACAGCGAGACGCGGATCGTGTCGCCGATGCCCTGGCGCAGCAGCGCCCCGAACGCGACGGCGGACTTGATCGTGCCCTGGAACGCGGGGCCGGCCTCGGTGACGCCGAGGTGCAGCGGGTAGTCGCACTGCTCGGCGAGGAGTTCGTAGGCGCGGATCATCACGACGGGGTCGTTGTGCTTGACCGAGATCTTGATGTCGTGGAAGTCGTGCTCGGCGAACAGGCTCGCCTCCCACATCGCCGACTCGGCCAGCGCCTCGGGCGTGGCCTTGCCGTACTTCTCCATCAGACGCTTGTCGAGCGAGCCGGCGTTGACGCCGATCCGGATCGGCGTGCCGCGGTCCTTGGCGGCGCGCGCGATCTCCTTGACCTGGTCGTCGAACTTGCGGATGTTGCCGGGGTTGACGCGCACCGCGGCGCAGCCGGCGTCGATCGCGGCGAAGACGTACTTGGGCTGGAAGTGGATGTCGGCGATCACCGGGATCTGCGACTTCGCCGCGATGGCGGGCAGCGCGTCGGCGTCGTCCTGGCTCGGGCAGGCGACGCGCACGATGTCGCAGCCGGCCGCGGTGAGCTCGGCGATCTGCTGGAGGGTGGCGTTGACGTCGGAGGTCAGGGTGGTGGTCATCGACTGCACCGAGATCGGGTGGTCGGAACCGACGCCGACCGTGCCCACCTGCAGCTGACGGGTCTTCCGGCGGTCCGACAGGGTCGGCGCGGGAGGAACGGGCATACCCAGGGAGACGCTCACGACCTCCAGTATCCCCTCACGACCCGCTGCCCGCCGTGAGACCTCGCCTACGTCCGGCCGTCGTGCTCCTGCGCCGTCTGCAGGGTCGACGAATGCGGCAGCCAGGTCGCCAGCTCGACCGGCCAGCCGTCCGCCTCCAGCACGGCGACGACGGCGGGGTCGTCGTCGAGCACGGAGACGATCTCGCGGCTCGCCGACAGCCGCCGCAGCACCTCCCGCTTCATCCAGCGGGCCGGACGCGAGTCGTGGTCGTCGCGCATGATCAGCGGCCCGGTCGGGAGGTCGTGCTTCGCGAGCCAACGTTCGGTGAGCCGGCGTGTGCGCTCGGGCCGCCCCGTCAGGTACAGGACCTCGTGGTCGGCGAGCGCCGCGCGCAGCCGGTCGGCCCCCTCGACCAGCAGCGGGTCGCGGTCGGCCGCGGTGAAGAACCGCTCCCAGCGCTGCGGCCGGGCGCGCAGATGGTGCAGCCGGTGGGTGACGTCGGCGAGCACCCCGTCGACGTCGAACACCGCCAGCGGACGGGCGTCGCCGGAGGGGGCGAGGCTCACTGGAACAGCCGCACGGGGTTGATCACGTCGGCGACCAGCAGCAACCCGCTCCACACGATGAACACCATCGCGACGACGTAGGCCACGGGCATGAGCTTGGCGACGTCGACCGGCCCGGGGTCGGGCTTGCCCCGCACCTTCCAGATCCGCTTCTTCACGGCCTCCCAGGCCGCGGGGAAGATCTGCCCGCCGTCGAGCGGCGGGATCGGGAGGAGATTGAACAGGAACAGCGAGATGTTGACGGCGGCGAGCAGGTTGAGCAGCAGCGACGCCTCGGCGGCCAGCGGGATCTCCTGGGCCAGGACCTCGCCGCCGATCCGCGAGACGCCGACGATGCCGATCGGCCCGTTGACGTCGCGCTCCTCGCCCAGGAACACCGACCCGAACAGGCTCGGCACCCGCGACGGCAGCTCGGCGATGGCCTGCCCGGTGCGCCCGACGACGTCGCCGATCTCGACGAACACCGCGCCGAGCCCGACGCGCTCGTAGTCCGACACCAGCCCGATGCCCAGGAAGCTGCCCTGCACGAGCTGCTCGGGATCGTCGACCGACGTCACGAGGTTGCTGATCGGGTCGGCGTTCAGGTCGAGGCGCTGGCCGTCGCGCAGCACCGTGACCGTGATCGGGCCGACGGACCTCTGGATCGCTCCGCGCAGCTCCTCGCCGTCGAACCGCTCGAAGGGCTGCCCGTTCAGTGCGACGATCTCGTCGCCCGCCCGGAACCCGGCGAGCGCGGCCGGGGTGAGCGGGGCACCGGCGGGGCAGGTCTGCGTCGTGGAGTCGGCGGGCAGGACGCACTCGCTGACCGCGCTGACGGTGGTGGTGCCGTTGAACTGCCCGATGCCCATCAGCAGCACCGCGAACAGCAGGATCGCCAGGATCAGGTTCATGATCGGCCCCGCGGCCATCACGACGATCCGCTTCCACGGCTTGCGCAGGTAGAACTGCCGGTGCGCGTCCTCGGGCCGCACGTCCATCGCGGACTGCGCGCGCACGTCGTCGATCAGGCCCTGGAACGGACCGGTGCGACGGCTGCTGCCCAGCAGCTCGCCGCGGGCGGGCGGGATCATCCCGATCATGCGGATGTAGCCGCCGAGCGGGATCGCCTTGAGGCCGTACTCGGTCTCGCCGCGCTTCGTCGACCAGATCGTCTTCCCGAACCCGACCATGAACTCCGGCACCTTGATGCCGAACCAGCGGGCGGTGACGAAGTGGCCCAGCTCGTGCCAGGCCACCGAGAACAGGATCCCGACGAAGAAGATCAGGATGCCGAGCACGAACATCATCGGGACACTCCTGCTGCCTCGCGGGCGTGCGCCCGGGCCCAGTCCTCCGCCGCCAGCACGTCGTCCACGCTAGCGGGGTCGTCCGTCCAGCCGTCCGCGGCGTCGAGCACGCGGTCGAGCAGGTCGGTGATGCCGGTGAACGGGAGCGCGCCGGCGACGAACGCCGCGACCGCCTCCTCGTTGGCCGCGTTGAGGACCGCGGGCAGGCAGCCCCCGGTCTCCCCCGCGCGCCGGGCGAGCCGCACGCCGGTGAACGCGTCCTCGTCGAGCGGCTCGAACTCCCAGGTCTGCGGTGTCGCCCAGGTGCACGGCAGTGCCGCCCCCTCCAGCCTCTCCGGCCAGCCCAGCGCGAGCGCGATCGGCAGCGTCATGTCCGGGGGGCTGGCCTGCGCGAGGGTGGAGCCGTCGAGGAAGGTGACCATCGAGTGCACGATCGACTGCGGGTGCACCACGACCCCGATCCGGTCGTAGGGCACGTCGAAGAGCAGGTGCGCCTCGATCACCTCGAGCCCCTTGTTGACCAGGGTGGCCGAGTTGATGGTGATCACCGGGCCCATCGCCCAGGTCGGGTGGGCCAGCGCCTCCTCGACGGTGACGCCGGCGAGCTCCTCGCGGGTGCGGCCGCGGAAGGGGCCGCCGGACGCGGTGAGCACGAGCGTCGCGACCTCCTCGGCGCGGCCGCCGCGCAGGCACTGGGCCAGCGCGGAGTGCTCGGAGTCGACGGGCACGATCTGCCCCGGCGCCGCCGCCCCCGTGACCAGCCGCCCGCCGGACACGAGCGACTCCTTGTTGGCGAGCGCCAGCGTGGCCCCGGACTCCAGCGCGGCCAGCGTCGGGCCCAGGCCCACGGAGCCGGTGATGCCGTTGAGGACGATGTCGGCGCCCGCGCCGCGCGTCAGCTCGGTGGCGGCGCCGGGGCCGGACAGCACCTCGACACCCCGCATCCCGGCCGACGGCATCGCGCGGCGCAGCGACTGCGCGGCCGCCGGGTCGGCGACGGCGACCCGGCGCACGCCGAAGCGGCGGATCTGCTGCATCAGGAGTGCGACGTCGCTCCCGCCCGCGGCGAGGCCGGCGACGGTGAAGCGGTCGGGGTGGGCGTCGAGCAGGTCGAGCGCCTGCGTGCCCACCGAGCCGGTGGAGCCCAGCACGAGCACGGATCGGGTGTTCATCACCGACCATCATCCTCGCGCGGGTGTTGTGACACCATGTGGCCCATGGCGAGTGAGTCCCGAGAGCTGGCGCAGCGATCCGCGGTCGATCCCGAGGAGGAGCCGTCGGCCGAGTGGGGGTGGCACGGCTCCTTCCCGAAGGGGTCGCTGATCGCCGGCTGGGTCGTCACCGTGCTCATGTTCGTCCTGCTGATCGGCAACCACACCGGCCGCACCGAGGACATCTGGCTGATCGGCACGGGCGTCCTCATGGCCGCCGCGCTCGTCTGGCAGACGCTGCGCAAGCGCAACGCCTGGCGTCGCTGAGCGTTCCGTGGCCGACGCCGTCGAGCTCGCCGTCGGTGACCGCACCGTCCGGCTGAGCAACCCCGACCGCGTCTACTTCCCCGCCCGCGGGGAGACCAAGCTCGACCTCGCGCAGTACTACCTGGCCGTCTCCGACGGCATCGTGCGCGCCCTGCGCGACCGGCCGTGCATGCTGCACCGCTTCCCCACCGGTGTCACCGGGGAGAAGGTGCACCAGAAGCGGCTGCCCCGCGGCGCACCCGACTGGGTCGAGACCGTGCGCGTGACGTTCCCGCGGTGGAACCGCACCGCAGACGAGCTGTGCGTGCAGCACCCGGCCGACGTCGTGTGGGCGGTGCAGATGTCGACGGTGGAGTTCCACCCGTGGAACTCCCGGCGCGACCACGTCGAGCAGCCCGACGAGTGGCGCATCGATCTCGACCCGATGCCCGAGGCCTCCTACGACGACGTGCGGCGTGTGGCGCACGTCGTCCACGAGGTGCTCGACGAGCTGGGTGCGGTCGGGTTCCCGAAGACCTCCGGCGGCTCGGGGATGCACGTCTACGTGCGGATCCCGCCCGAGCACGGCTTCGCCGACGTGCGCCGGTCGGCGCACGCGTTCGCCCGGGAGGTCGGCCGGCGGTGCGACCTGGTGGACCTGACCTGGTGGCGCAAGGACCGGGATCCCGGGTCGGTGTTCGTCGACTACAACCAGAACGCCCGCGACCACACGATCCGCAGCGCCTACTCGGTGCGCGGCGTGCCGGAGGCCGTGGTGTCGACGCCGATCCGCTGGGACGAGATCGACGACGCCGATCCGCGCGACTTCACGATCGCCACCGTGCCGGCCCGGTTCGCCGAGCTGGGCGACCTGCACGCCGGCATCGACGACGCCCCGTTCTCCCTGGCCCCGCTGCTGGGGTGGGCCGACCGCGACACCCACGAGGGCGCCGAGGACCCCCCCCCGAGCCGCAGGACCTCGACTGACGGCTCACGACGTCAGCTGCTCCAGCACCGTCCGGACGTCCGGCAGGTCGACGCCCGTCGAGGCCCGCAGGAACAGCCCGTCCAGCGCGGCCGCGAACGCCACCTCCCGGTCCGGGGCGAGCCGGGCGGCGAGGTCGTCGAGGGCGTGCCACCAGCGGTCGAGCTCCGGGCGCAACTCGGGGCGGCGGGCCGCGAGCAGGTAGAGCTCGAACTCCGCCAGACCCTCGTCCCCGGTCGGGCTCGCCACCACCAGCTCCGCGAGCGCGTCCAGGGCGTCGGACCGGTCGGCGGGCAGGTCACCCACGGCCGCCACCCACCGGTCGTTGACGTCGACGAGCGCGGCGACCAGCAGCTCGTCGACGGTCGGGAAGTAGTACAGGACCGCGCTGGGCGCCACCTCCGCCTCGGCCGCGACGGCGCGCTGGGTGACGGCCGCGACGCCCGCCCGGCCGACGAGCCGCAGGGTCGCGTCGAGCAGCAGCCGCCTGCGTCGCTCCCCCTTGGCCCGTCGCCCGTCAGACGCCATGCGGGGCACCGCCGAGTTCCAGCGCGAGGACCCCGCCGATCACCAGGCCGATGCCGCCCACCTGGATCCAGGTCAGCCCCTCCCCCAGGAACGCCGCCCCGATCAGCGCGATGAGCGCCACCCCGGCCGCCGCCCACACCCCGTACGCGACGCCGAGCGCCATCCCCCGCGACAGGGCCTGGGACAGGGCGTAGAACGCCGCGCCGTACCCCAGGACCACGACGATCGACGGCACGAGCCGGGTGAACCCCTCGGAGTACCGCAGGGCCACCGTGCCCGTCACCTCGGCCGCGATCGCGCCGGCCAGCCAGAACCACATCGCCGCACCTCCACCGGAGACAGAAACCTGAGCATCTGCTCCAGATTCTACGCCTTCAGGCGAGAGTGCGGACCGACTCGTCCCACAGGCGGGCCGCGGCCTCCGGGTCGAGGGCGTGCCCGGCGACCCCGGTGCGGGACCCGGGCCGCGTGGGTCCCGCCTCCGCGCAGTCCTCGAAGTAGCGGCCGCCGATCCCGGCCACCACCGGCGACGCCGCGAGCAGCACCGAGGTGGCCGCGCCCTGGGCCGGGGTCTTCCAGCGCACCGGACCCTGCGTCCGGCCGAGCTCCGGGGAGACGAGGTGACGCTGCAGCCGGGTCCGGACGCCGCCGGGCATCACGGCGTTGGCGACGATGCCGTCGTCGGCCCAGCGGCGGGTGGCCTCCACCGCGAAGAGCACGTTCGCCGTCTTGGACTGCGCGTACGCGATGGCCGGCACGTACGGCCGGGTCAGGTAGTGCACGTCGTCGAACACGACCGGCGAGCGCAGGTGCGCACTCGAGCTGACCGAGACGATCCGCGCGTCCCCGGCGGCGGCGAGCGCGAGGTGGAGTCCGGTGGCCAGCGCGAAGTGGCCGAGGTGGTTGGTCGCGAACTGCAGCTCCCACCCCTCGCGGGTGCGCAGCTCCGGAGTGGCCATGACCCCGGCGTTGCCGACCAACATGTGCAGCGGGCCGTCCCAGGTGCGGACGAACGACCGGATCGAGTCCTGGTCGGCGAGGTCCAGGGGCGCGACCAGTACGTGGTCGTTGCCGGTGGACGCGACGATGTCGGCGGCGGCGCGCACTCCCGCGTCGAGATCCCGCACGGCCAGGGTGACGTCGGCGTTCGCGGCCGCGAGCGCCCGGGCCGTCTCGATCCCGATGCCGGAGGAGGCGCCAGTGACGATCGCGCGGCGACCGGTGAGGTCGACGTCGGCGACGACCTCGAGTGCGGTGGAGGTGGCGGTGAAGGGGGTGGTGACACGGGATGCGGTGGTCATGTCCCGTCCTCTCGTGGCCGGTAGGCTCGAAGCGGAGGAACCTCCGCTACTACCGTTCAAACGGAGGAGCCTCCGGATGATTCCGAGGAGCAGCTGTGACGCCCGACACACATCCGATGCGCGCCGACGCGCGGCGCAACCGTGAGCGCGTGCTCGCCGCGGCCGTCCGCGCGTTCTCGCAGCAGGGTCCGGACGCCACGCTGGAGGCCATCGCGAAGGACGCCGGCGTCGGCATCGGCACGCTCTACCGGCACTTCCCCACCCGCGAGGCGCTGGTCGAGGCGGTCTACCGCAACGAGGTCACCCGGCTGTGCGGTGCGGCGTCCGACCTGCTCACCCAGCTGCCCACCGACCGCGCACTGCGGGTCTGGATGGACCGCTTCGTCGACTACATGACGACCAAGCGCGGCATGGGTGACGCGCTGCGCGCCCTGGCCGCGTCCGGCGGACACCCGTTCGCCGCGAGCCGCGAACGCATGGTCGAGGCCCTGTCGTCGCTGCTCGGCGCCGGTGCCACGGCCGGCACCCTGCGCGGCGACGTCGAGCCGGCCGATGTGCTCGCGAGCATCAGCGGCATCGGCCTCGCCGCGGCCGAACCGGCCCAGGCCGCCCGCATGCTCGATCTCCTGATGGACGGCCTGCGCACTTCAGCGCACTCCTAGGTCTCGGCGCGCAGCCGGGCGAACTCCTCCACCATCGCGTCGACTCTCCAGTGCGCGTTGAGGCCGCTGGGGTTCGGCAGGACCCACACGCCGGTGCGGCCCCACCTCTCGTCCTGGCGGCCGACCACGGCCTTCCGCATGCCGAACGCCGTCCGGTACGAGGTGATCCCGACGACCGCGAGCCAGGCCGGTTCCCGCTGCGCCACCAGCTCCCGCAACCGCTCCCCGCCCGTGACGACCTCGTCGTCGGCCAGCTCGTCGGCGCGGGCCGTGGCGCGGGCGACGAGGTTCGTGATGCCCAGCCCGAGCCCGGCCAGCTCCCCCTGCTCGGCCGGGGCGAGCAGCCGCGGGCTGAACCCGGCGCCGTGCAGCACCGGCCAGAACCGGTTGCCCGGCCGCGCGAAGTGGTGCCCGGTCGCGGCGGAGACCAGCCCCGGGTTGATGCCGCAGAACAGCACCCGCAGCGCCGGGTCGGCGGGGCCGGGCAGGACGTCGGCGATCGTCCGTTCGCGGGCCGCCGCCAGCTCGGCGGGACCGGGGAGGCGTCGACGCGTCACGCGCCGATCATGTCGGACCTGGTGCAGGATGGCGCCCGTGGACCTGCCCGTGATGCCCCCGGTCAAGCCGATGCTGGCCAAGCCCGTGGCCACCATCCCCGACGGCCAGCTCTACGAACCCAAGTGGGACGGCTTCCGCTCGATCATCTTCCGCGACGGCGACGAGGTCGAGATCGGCAGCCGCAACGAGAAGCCGATGACGCGGTACTTCCCCGAGGTCGTCGAGGCGGTGAAGGCCAACTTCCCGGAGCGGGCGGTGATCGACGGCGAGATCGTCGTGCTGGACCGGGAGCACAACACGCTGGAGTTCGAGGTCCTCCAGCAGCGCATCCACCCCGCCGCGAGCCGGGTGAAGATGCTGTCGGAGACCACGCCGGCCAGCTTCGTCGCCTTCGACCTGCTGGCGCTGGGCGACCACGACCTCACCGGCCTGCCCTTCAGCGAGCGCCGCGCCGCCCTGGAGCGGGCGCTGGCCGACGCAGAGCCGCCGGTGCACATCACCCCGCTGACCCGCGACACCGCGCTCGCGCAGCAGTGGTTCGAGCAGTTCGAGGGTGCCGGGCTCGACGGGCTGATCGCGAAGAAGCCCGACCAGGCCTACCAGCCCGACAAGCGCGTGATGGCGAAGATCAAGCACGAGCGCACCTGCGACTGTGTGGTGGCCGGGTACCGCGTGCACAAGTCCGGTCCCGACGTGATCGGCTCGCTGCTGCTCGGGCTGTTCGACGAGCGTGGCGTCCTCGCCTCCGTCGGCGTGATCGGCGCGTTCCCGATGGCCCGGCGCCGCGAGCTGTTCGAGGAGATGCAGCCGCTCGTCACCACGTTCGACGAGCACCCGTGGGCGTGGGCGAAGCAGGAGGAGGGCGAGCGAACCCCGCGCAAGGGCGAGGGCAGCCGCTGGAACAACGGCAAGGACCTGTCGTTCGTGCCCCTGCGACCGGAGCGGGTCGTCGAGGTGCGCTACGACTACATGGAGGGCGCGCGGTTCCGGCACACCGCCCAGTTCGTGCGCTGGCGCGAGGACCGCACGCCGGAGTCGTGCACGTACGCGCAGCTGGAGCAGGCCGTCGACTTCGACCTGGCCGAGGTCCTCGGCCTCTCCTGATCGCGACCATGATCACCAGAAGTGGTGGGAACGTGCCATCCGTGACCTCCCTGCACCACTTCCGACGATCATGACCCGTCAGCGCGCCCGGTCGGGCTCCTGGTTCGCCGTGCCGGTTCCCCGCGATCTGCGAGATCCGGCGGAGCACCGCGTCCGGCGCAGGAGGCGTGGGCCAGAACTGCAGCAGGTAGCGGTCGACCACCGGGTCGTCCTCGTCGCGGATCCCGGTGGCGCGGCCGGCATCCATCCCGACGGCGCAGCAGCGGACGCGGTGCGGAACCGGGACGAGCCCCGGGCAGATCGCCGCAGTGCGCCTGTCCGTCGACCGCCATCAGGTCCGGCACGGGGACGAAGGAGACCTCGACGACCTCCTCCCACCCGTCACCGATCGGAGGCGCCTCGGCGTGCGCCTCGATGCGGAGGCCGACGTCGCCCATGCCGAGGCCGGTGATCAGCCACGACCCGCCGGGCAGGCCGGCGCCGCAGAGCCCGTTGCACCGGCCGGCGAAGCAGCGGTACATGAACGCCGTGGTCCAGGACGCGCACATGACGTGGAACTGGCCGTGGTCGACGCGGACCTCGTCGTCGAGCAGGATCCGAATCAGGCGTCGGCGAACCGGTCGAGGGCCGTGCGGATCAGCTCGCCGAACTCCGCGTTGCCCAGGTGCCCCGCGTCCTCGACGACGTGCAGCTCGGCGCCGGGCCAGGCCGCAGCCAGCTCCCACGCCGTGGCCAGCGGGCCGCCCATGTCGAGGCGGCCGTGGATCAGCACACCCGGGATCCCGGCGAGCCGACCGGCGTCGCGGATCAGTGCTCCCTCGTCGAGGAACGCGCCGTTGGAGAAGTAGTGGGCGCAGATCCGGGTCAGGGCGAGCAGGTCACGCGACGGGCGCCCGCTGTAGACGCCCCTGCGGGCGGTCGGCTCCAGCGAGAGCACCGCGTCCTCCCACGTCGCCCAGGCCAGCGCCGCGCGCTCCCGCACCGCGGCGTCGGGGTCGGCGAGCAGCCGGACATAGCCGCCGAGCAGGTCGGGATCGTCGTGCTGCGCCCGGAACACCGCCCACTCGCGCGGCAGGAACCGGCCGACGCCGCGGTAGAGCCAGTCGATCTCGCTGCGCCGGGTCGTGGTGACGGCCACCAGCAGCAGCGCACGGACCCGCTCCGGGTGGGCCTGCGCGTAGGCGAGCGCGAGCGTGGAGCCCCACGACCCGCCGAACACGACCCAGCGGTCGATCCCGAGGTGGGTGCGCAACCGCTCCAGGTCGGCGACGAGGTGCGCCGTCGTGTTCGTCCCCAGCGACGTCGACGGGTCGGCGGCGTGCGGGGTCGAGCCGCCGCACCCGCGCTGGTCGTAGGAGACGACGCGGTAGCGCTGCGGGTCGAAGCTCCGCGGCGTGCCCGTCGGCGCACCCGAACCCGGGCCGCCGTGCACCACCACGGCCGGTGTCCCGGACGGGTTGCCGCGGACGTCCCAGCGGATCAGCTGGCCGTCGCCGACGTCGAGCATCCCGTGGTCGTACGGCTCGCTCACACCTGCGAGGCGGCCAGCTGCCCGCAGGCCGCGGCGATCTCGCGACCGCGCGTGTCGCGCACGGTGCACGCCACCCCCGCGGCCTCGACGCGCCGGACGAACTCGTCCTGCACCCGGCGCGGGGAGGCGTCCCACTCGCTGCCCGGCGTGGGGTTGAGCGGGATGAGGTTGACGTGCACGCGGTGCTTGCCGATGCGCTGCGCGAGCTTCTTGCCCAGCAGGTCGGCGCGCCACGGGTGGTCGTTGACGTCGCGGATCAGCGCGTACTCGATCGACACCCGACGCCCGGTGATCGTGGCGTAGCGGCGCGCGGCGTCGAGCACCTCGTCGACCTTCCACCGGTTGTTGACGGGCACGAGCGTGTCGCGCAGCTCGTCGTCGGGCGTGTGCAGTGACACCGCGAGCGTGACCGGGATGCCCTCCGCGGCGAGCTTGTCGATCGCCGGAACCAGCCCGACCGTCGACACGGTGACGCCGCGGGCGGAGATCCCCAGGCCGTCGGGGGCCGGCGAGGTGATCCGGCGCAGCGCCGCCACCACGCGCTTGTAGTTGGCGAGCGGCTCCCCCATCCCCATGAACACGACGTTGGACAGCCGGGCGGGGGCGCCCAGCGCTCCGTCGCGGGCGGCCGCGGCCGCCTGGCGGACCTGCTCGACGATCTCGCCCGTCGACATGTTGCGCTCCAGCCCGCCCTGGCCGGTGGCGCAGAACGGGCAGGCCATCCCGCAGCCGGCCTGGCTCGACACGCAGACCGTGGCGCGGTCGGGGTAGCCCATCAGCACCGACTCCGCACGGGTGCCGTCGTGGCCCTTCCACAGCGTCTTACGGGTGGTGCCGTCGTCGCAGTCCTGCTCCAGCACCGGCGTGACCAGCGCGGGCAGCAGCGGCCGCAGGGCCTCGCGGGCGGCGGGCGACAGGTCCGTCATCGCGTCGACGTCGGCGGTGAACCGGCCGAAGTAGTGCCGGGCGACCTGGTCGGCGCGGAACCCGGGCAGGCCGAGATCGGCGACGGCGGCACGGCGGTCGGCGGGGTCGAGATCGGCGAGGTGGCGGGGCGGCAGGGCGCGCTTGGGCGCGTCGAAGACGAGCGGGAGGGAAGTCATGACCGCTCCAGTGTGCCAGGTATCAGATCGGTGGCACCGGCGCTCCGATCCATCGTGAAGCGCGTGGTGGTCGCCGTCCTGCTCGGGGTGCTCTCGGCGTGCGCCGCCCCGGAGCCGCCCGTGCCCGACACCACCTACGTCGGCGGCTCGGCCGACGGGGCGTTCTCGGTGGCCGTCACCGTCCACGACGGGCGCGCGACCGGGTTCACCACGGACGGGCGCGCGGGCGTCTGGTTCGACGGCGTCGTCACCGCGGGGCTGCTCGACCTCACCGCCGCCGACGGCTCCGGGCTGCGCGGCGGCGTCCACGGGCGGGTCGTGCACGGGGGCGTGGTGCCGGCCGGTGGCGGGGACGACCGGTCCTTCGTGGCGGTGCGGGCCGACGACCCGGCCGGGCTCTACCGCGCCGAGCCCGTCACCGGGGACGGCGCGCTCACCTGGATCCGCTTCCCCGACGGCACGAGCCGCGGGGCCACCCTGATCGCGGGGACGTCCGCACCCGCCCCGGAACCCGCCGCCGGCCTCGTCGTCGGTGGCGTCCACTTCGGACCGCCGGTGCGGGTCGCCGCCGTGACCGGACCGTGACCACCCGGTCGTATCCGCTGCGCCGTCCACCCCCTCTGCATGTGCGATACGCCACTCCCGAAGGAGCCACCCCGATGACGACCTCACCCACCCGGCTGGCGGCCTGCACCGCCGCGTCGGTGCTCGCGCTCGTACTGGGCGGCTGCGGCGGCGCTCCCGCCGCTCCCCCACCCGCCACCACCGACGTCACCACCGCGTCCGACGGATCCACGGAGGTGGCGACGTTCTGCCAGTCGGTCGTCGACGTCGAGGCCGGGCTGGCCGGTGGGCCGCCCGTCGACTTCGCGACGGCCACGCCGCAGGAGATCCAGACCGCGGTGCGGGAGTGGGGCACGACGGTGGAGCCGCTGCTCGCCGCCGTCGACGCCGCCGCGCCCGCGGCGGTCGCCACCGACGCCGGCACCCTGACCCGGCTGACCCGCCAGGCACTGTCCACAGGCGACGAGTCCGTCTTCGAGTCCCCCGAGTTCGTGGCGGCCGAGGACGGCACCGACACCTACATGGTCTCCGAGTGCGGCTACGAGCAGGTGGAGATCACCGCGGCCGACTACGAGTACCAGGGTCTGCCGGAGACGCTCACCGCGGGGATCAAGGCCGTCACGCTGGTCAACGAGGGCGAGGAGGCCCACGAGGTCGGGATCGTCCGGGTCAACGACGACGTCACACTGTCGGTCGAGGAGATCCTCGCGCTCGGGGAGGCCGAGGGGATGGCCGCGGTGACGTTCACGGGGGCCGCGTTCGCCGGCCCCGGCGAGTCGGACACCGCCTTCATCAGCATCGACGAGCCCGGCCGCTACGGCGTGGCCTGCTTCATCCCGGAGGGCAGCACGGCGGGCGCCGAGGGCGCCGGTCCGCCGCACTTCACCCTCGGGATGCTGGGGGACTTCACCGTCACGTGACCTCCCGACGGCAGTTCCTGCGGCTCGCCGGGGCGGGCGCCGGGCTCCTCGCGCTCGGGGCATGCGCGGGCCCGACGTCGGGGACGCTCCTGTCGCTCGGTGCCGGCGAGGTCGGTCTCGACCTCGCCGGCACCCGCGTGACGACGTGGGGTTACGACGGCACCGTCCCCGGCCCGGAGATCCGTCTCCGGGCCGGGGAGACGCTGCGCGTCCCGCTGGTCAACGCCCTCCCCGAGCCGACGACCGTGCACTGGCACGGGATCTCGCTGCCCAACGCGATGGACGGGACCCCGGGCCTGACCCAGCCGCCGATCGCTCCGGGCACCGACTTCGAGTACGCCTTCACGGTGCCCGACGCGGGCACGCACTGGTACCACGCCCACTCCGGGCACCAGCTCGACCGCGGCCTGTACGGCGCGTTGATCGTCGAGCCGGCCGTCGAGGAGCTGTCCTACGACCGCGAGTACACGCTGCTGCTCGACGACTGGCGCGACGGCGTCGACACCGGCCGCGACCACGCAGGCCACGACGAGACGGAGCCGCCGGCCGAGCGTGTCTCGTTCGGGGGGCGGTTCTACCCGTTGATGCTGGTCAACGCCCGGCCCCCGGCCGACCCCGCCGTGTTCGACGTGCGCCGCGGCGACCGTGTGCGACTGCGGGTGATCAACGCGGCCGCCGACACCGGCTTCCGGTTCGCGATCGACGGGCACCCGCTCACCGTGACCCACGGCGACGGGATGCCGGTGCGGCCCGTCAGCGTCGACGCCCTGCGGATCGGCATGGGCGAGCGCTACGACGTCCTGGTCGACGCCTCCGAGCCGGGTGCGTGGCAGATCGGGGTCCTGCCCGAGGGCAAGGCCGGGTTCGGCCGGGCCGTCCTGCGCTACGCGGACGCGCCCGCCACGGCCACCCCGCCCGCCGACGCGCACCCGGCCGGGCTCGACGGGCGTCTGCTCACCTACGACGACCTGGTGAGCACCGGACCGGAGGAGGTCCCGACGACCGGCGGCCCCGACCGCACCTTCGCGCTGACCCTGCGCGGCACCGACATCGACGTCGACGGCCTCGGCCCCGACGAACCACTCCCGGTGCACCGGGGCGAGTGGGTGCGCATCACCGTCCGCAACGAGAGCGCGGTCTTCCACCCGGTGCACCTGCACGGGCACCACTTCCAGCTCGCCACGCCCGGCCGGGCCCTCAAGGACACCGCGGTGGTCGCTGCGCGCGGGGGCGCCCTGACGTTCGACTGGCGCGCCGACAACCCCGGCGAGTGGATGATCCACTGCCACAACCACCACCACATGGAGGACGGGATGATGCGGACGATCGGCTACCGGTAGCGCGTGCCCCGCAGCTGCGCGATCAGCCCCGACCGGTGGGCCGAGGCGGCCCACAGCAGCACCCCGGCCCCGAGCCCGACCAGCCCGCGCGGGTAGAGCTGCCCCACCGAGTTCAGCGCCAGGAACGCCCCGAGTGCGGCGAGCAGCATCAGCCCCGACCCCAGCAGCAGGTACGTGCGGTCGCCCAGCAGGGACGACGCCGGCACCAGCAGCGCGCCGATCACGCCGAACCCGAGCGGCACCGCGAGCTCGCCGTACGGGGTGAACCCGAGCAGCGCCGACCCGGCGACGATCACGATCAGCCCGATCACGGCCAGCCGCAGCAACCGGCGGCTGCGCCAGCGCTCCATCGGGCGCTCCGCGGCGTCGCGGCTCCCGACGACGAACAACCACGCCGTGACGCCGAGCCCGGCGGCCAGCACGACCGTCCCGGTGCCCGCGTCCAGGGCCGAACTCCCCACCAACCACCCCACGCCGCCGGCCAGTGCGAGCACCGCGGCGGCGGAGAGCGTGACCGTCCTCGCCATGGTTCTCACGGTAGCGCTACGCCCCGCCGTGCCAGGCTTGGGCCGAACGACGCTCCCCCACCCACCACCGCCTGGAGTAACTTCGTGCCCCACCCCCAGTTGGACCGCCGCACCGTCGTCGTCGGAGCCGCCGCGTTGACCGCGGGCCTGACCGTGGCCGGCTGCTCGGCCGCCTCCACCCCGTCCACCCCGGCCGTGGCGGACGGGCCGCTGGCCCCCACCACCGACGTCCCCGTCGGCGGCGCGACGATCTTCGCCGACCAGGGCGTCGTCGTCACCCAGGCCACCGCGGGCGCGTTCGCCGCGTTCTCCACGGTCTGCCCGCACCAGGGCTGCAACGTCAACGCCGTCGAGGGCACCGAGATCATCTGTCCGTGCCACGACAGCCGCTTCGACCTCACCGGCGCCGTGCTCACCGGCCCCGCGGAGTCGGGCCTGACCAGCGTGCCCGTCACGGTCTCGGGCACCGAGATCACCCTCGGCTGAGCCGCCGTACGTGCACCCGGTACCCCACCGGGATCTCCAGGTCCGGCACGGCCGCGAGCGCGCGGTCGGCCGTGGCACGGGAGAACTCGATGCGCAGCACCGCCTCGAGTGCGGCCCGGTCCGGGAACGCCCACCGCGTGGCGATCCGGCGCAACGAGAACCCGCGCCGGACGAAGTACCGCTCCGCCGCCACAGGGTCGTAGTGCGGGATGTCCGCACGCATCCAGTCGCCGTAGGGCGGCTGCGTGGCGTCGAGGTCGACGATCGCGAGCGCCCCGCCCGGCCGCAGCACCCGGCGGGCCTCGGCGAGCCCCGGCTCGCAACCGGCCCCGAAGAAGTACGCGGTGCGCGCGTGCAGGAGGTCGACCGACGCGTCCGGCAGCGGCAGCGCGGCGGCCCCGCCCTCCAGCACGGTCAGTCCGCGCTCGCGCGCCCGTCGGACCAGCGGCGGGTGCGGCTCCACGCCGATCACCGACGCCGCCTCGCCCGCGAACACGGGGAGGTGGAAGCCGTCGCCGCAGCCGACGTCGACCACGTCGAGGCCGGCCCAGGGCACGTCCTCGCGCAGCGCGGCCCAGATCGCCCCGTCGACGTCCTGGGCGCGGTTCTCCTGCTCGTAGACGTCGGGCCAGTTCCACAGGTTGGGGCTGGGGATGGTCATGCCGCCCTCACACCGGGACGAGCACGCTCAGCAGCAGCCAGGCGACGGCCGCGGTGGGCAGCAGCGAGTCGAGGCGGTCCATCATGCCGCCGTGCCCGGGCAGCAGGTTGCCCATGTCCTTGATGCCGAGGTCGCGCTTGATCATGGACTCGACGAGGTCGCCCAGCGTCGCGGAGACCACCAGCAGCGATCCGGTGAGCACGCCGGCCCACCACGGCCCGCCGAGCAGCAGGTGGACGCAGAGCGCGCCGGTGGCCATGCCCGCGATCTGGGAACCGGCGAAACCCTCCCAGGACTTCTTCGGACTGATCGTCGGTGCCATGGGGTGCCGGCCGAACAGGACGCCCGCCGCGTAGCCGCCGACGTCGGAGGCGATCACCGGGAGCATGAACGTGAGCACGCGGCCGAGCCCGTCGGGCGCCACCGTCATCAGCACGGCGAACGCGCAGCACAGCGGCACGTAGGCGGCGGTGAACACGGTGGCCGTGACGTCGCGGACGTAGTGCGACGCTCCCCCGCGCATCCGCCACAGCAGCGTGGCCACCACCGTCAGCGCGAACGACCCGGCGAGACCCGCGGTGCCGAACGGCCAGGCCAGCCAGATCATCGCCTGCCCGCCCACCAGCACGACCGGCAGCGGCACCTCGATGCCCGCGCCCCGGCGCAGCGCCCCGGCGAGCTCCCAGGTGGCGATGGCCGCCGACACCGCGAGCACCGCGACGAAGAACTGCCGCACGATCAGCAGCGACGACAGGATGATCCCGCCCATCGACAGCCCGACCGCGATCGCGGCGAACAGGTTGCGGCCCAGCCGCGCCGACTTCGGCATCCGCGGCGGCACCACCTCCCCGGGCGTCAACGGCGACCCCGCCGCGGTGAACGGCAGGTCACGGGATGCGGAGGTCGACACCGGCTCAGACTTCGAGGAGCTCGGTTTCCTTGTGCTTCACCAGGTCGTCGATCTGGTGGACGTACTTGTCGACGGTGGTCTGCAGCTCCTTCTCGGCGCGCGCGACCTCGTCCTCGCCCGCCTCGCCGTCCTTGGCGATCCGGCCGAGCTCGTCCATCGCCTTGCGGCGGACGCTGCGGACGGTGACCCGGGCGTCCTCGCCCTTGCTGCGCGCGACCTTGACCATCTCGCGGCGGCGCTCCTCGGACAGCTGCGGGATGACGCACCGGATGATCTGGCCGTCGTTGCCCGGGTTCAGCCCGAGATCGGACTCGCGGATCGCCTTCTCCAGCGACTTCAGCGAGCTCGCGTCGTAGGGCTTGATGATCACCATGCGGGCCTCGGGGATGGAGATCGAGGCGAGCTGGTTGATCGGGGTCATCGCGCCGTAGTACTCCACGACGACCCGGGAGAACATGTTGGGCGTCGCACGGCCGGTGCGCACGGAGGCGAGGTCGTCCTTCGCGACGGTGACGGCCTTCTCCATCTTCTCCTCGGCGTCGAAGAGCGTCTCGTCGATCACGACGTACCTACCTTTCCCCGGGCGTGCTGACCAGCGTGCCGATCCTCTCACCCCGCACCGCACGGGCGATGTTGCCCTCCACGAGCAGGTTGAACACGATGATCGGCATCTTGTTGTCCATGCAGAGGCTGAACGCGGTGGCGTCGGCGACCTTGAGCCCCTGCTCCAGCACCTCGCGATGGGTGATCTCGTCGAAGAGCTTCGCGTCGGGGTCGGTCTTCGGGTCGGCGGTGAACACGCCGTCGACCCCCTTGGCCAGCAGCAGCGCCTCCGCACCGATCTCCAGCGCGCGCTGCGCGCCCGCGGTGTCGGTGGAGAAGTAGGGCATCCCCACACCCGCGCCGAAGATCACGACGCGGCCCTTCTCCAGGTGCCGGATCGCGCGCCGCGGGATGTAGGCCTCGGCGACCTGGCCCATCGTGATGGCGGTCTGCACGCGCGTGTCGATGTGGTGCTCGCGCTCCAGGAAGTCCTGCAGGGCGAGGCAGTTCATGACCGTGCCGAGCATGCCCATGTAGTCGGCCCGGGAGCGCTCCATGCCGCGGTCCTGCAGCTCGGCGCCGCGGAAGAAGTTGCCGCCGCCGATGACAACCGCCACCTGCGCCCCCGAGGAGACGACCTCGGCGATCTGTCGGGCAACGGTCTCGACGACCTCCGGGTCGACACCGACGGCACCACCGCCGAACATCTCCCCGCCGAGCTTGAGCAGCACACGGCGGAATCCGGGGCGGTCGTCGGTGTCGACTCGGGGTGCGGTCATCAGGCCTGGCCGACCTCGAAGCGCGCGAACGTCTTGACCGTGACACCGGCCTCGTCGAGCAGCGCCTTCACGGTCTTCTTCGAGTCCTGCACCGACGCCTGCTCGAGGAGCACGACGTCCTTGTAGAACCCGTTGATGCGGCCGTCGACGATGCGGGGCAGCACCTGCTCGGGCTTGCCCTCCTCGCGGGCGGTGGCCTCGGCGATGCGACGCTCGTTCTCGATCACGTCGGCCGGGACCTCGTCGCGGGTGGTGTAGGTCGGGCGGGCCGCGGCGATGTGCATCGCGACGCCCTTGACCACCTCGTCGGAGGACCCGTCGTAGGAGACCAGCGCGCCGATGGCCGGCGGCAGGTCCGACGCGCGGCGGTGCAGGTACAGCGCGACCGGCCCGTCGACGTGGATGTAGCGCTTGAGCTCGAGCTTCTCGCCGATGCGGGCGGACAGCGCGAGGACGGCCTCCTCGACGGTGCCGTCATCGAGCTTGGCCGCCTTGAGGGCGTCCAGGTCGGCGGGCTTGTCGGCCACGGCGACCTGCAGGATCGAGTCGGCGAGCTTCTGGAAGTCGTCGCTCTTGGCGACGAAGTCGGTCTCGCAGTTGAGCTGGACCATCGTGCCGCCCTCGGCGACGACGAGGCCGTTGGCCGTCTCGCGGCCGGCGCGCTTGTCGATGTCCTTCGCGCCCTTGATGCGCAGCAGCTCGACGGACTTGTCGAAGTCGCCGTCGGAGTCCTCGAGCGCCTTCTTGCAGTCCATCATCCCGGACCCGGTGAGGTCGCGGAGCTTCTTCACGTCGGCGGCGGTGTAGTTCGCCATGGTGGGTCTCTTCGTCCTTCGTCGATGGGACCGGCACCGCCCCGGGCCCCGCACGTGGAGTCGCAGGGGCCCGGGGCGGCGGAGGTCAGCTGGCGGTCTGGGTGCCGTTGCTGGTGGTGGCCGGAGCGGGCTCGGCGGCCGGGTTCGGCGCCTCGGCCGGGGCCGCGGCGGCCGTGAGGCTCGCCCCGTCGGAGCCGGCGCCGCTGGTGAGCAGCTCCTGCTCCCACTCGGCGAGCGGCTCCTCGGCCGCGGCCTTCTCCTCGCCGCCGTCGCCACCGCGGGCGCGCGAGCGCTGCATGAGGCCGTCGGCCGCCGCCTGCGCCACGACCTTCGTCAGCAGCGCCGCGGAACGGATCGCGTCGTCGTTGCCCGGGATCGGGAAGTCGACCTCGTCGGGGTCGCAGTTCGTGTCCAGGATGGAGACGACGGGGATGCCCAGCTTGCGGGCCTCGCCGACGGCGATGTGCTCCTTCTTGGTGTCGACGATCCAGACCGCGCTCGGGACCTTGGTCATGTCCCGGATGCCGCCCAGGGTCTTCTCGAGCTTGGTCTTCTCGCGGGTGAGCATGAGGATCTCCTTCTTGGTGCGACCCTCGAAGCCCCCCGTCTGCTCCATCGTCTCGAGCTCCTTCATCCGCTGAAGGCGCTTGTGGACGGTCTGGAAGTTGGTGAGCATGCCACCCAGCCAGCGCTGGTTGACGTACGGCATGTTGACGCGGCCCGCCTCGTCGGCGATGGCCTCCTGCGCCTGCTTCTTCGTGCCGACGAACATGATCGTGCCGCCGTGCGCGACGGTCTCGCGCACGAACTCGTAGGCCCGGTCGATGTAGGACAGCGTCTGCTGCAGGTCGATGATGTAGATGCCGTTGCGCTCGGTGAGGATGTAGCGCTTCATCTTCGGGTTCCAGCGTCGGGTCTGGTGCCCGAAGTGCACGCCGCTGTCGAGCAGCTGCTTCATGGTGACGACGGCCATGGCCGGTGTTCACCTCTCGGTCTGGCGCGGTCGCTCGGCGACCCCGCGTGCGGTTGTGCGGAGCGCCGGTCGGCGGTTCCGCCCTGGCGTCGCGTCGGCGTCCGGACCCGCCGGTCGGAACCCGCGGGACCGCCCGTCCGCCGATCCCGCCCCGTGGGATGCGCGGGGTGGAAACGCGAGCGCGCGAAGTCACCCCGGGAATCCGGGGTGCGGGCCGAGTGTACGCCGGGGCCGGTCACCGCCTCACCGGGCGTCCCGGGTTGTCCACCTCACCGACCGCCCGTCCACAGCCTGCGGGTCCGACCCGCCGCACGGGTCGTTCCGCGGCAGCCTGGGGGCATGGACCGAGGCGGGCCCGCGGGCGGGGAGCACGTCGTCGGGGCGCGGTGGGCCACGAACCCCCTCCCCCGCCGGCTCGGTGCCGCACCGCTCGTCACCGCCCTCGTCGCGGCCGCTGCGCTCCTCCTGGGCGGGGCACCCGCCGAAGCCCTCGCCCCGGCCGGTTCGGTCCCGACCGCGCAGCTCCGGACCCCGCTCACCTCACCGGCCCCCACCCCGCCGGTACCGATCCCTGCGGCGGCCGGCCCGCCCGCGGCCGTCCCTCCGGCGCCCACCACTCCGGCGCCCACCACTCCGGCGCCCGTGCCGACTGCGCACCTGCCGCAGGCGCCCGCCGCTCCGGCGCCCGACCCGACAGACTCCGACTCTCCCGTCGCCGAGCCTCCCGTCGCCGGACCTCCCGTCGCCGAGCCGTCGGCTCCCCCGACGGACCCTTCGGCACCCGCGGCACCGCCCGGGGCCGGGGTGCCGGCGCCCGGGGCCGGGTACGCGTGGCCGCTGCTCCCGGTGCCCGCGGTGCGCACGCCGTTCCGGGCGCCGGAGCACACCTACGGGCCCGGGCACCGGGGCGTCGACCTCGCCGGTCCGCCGGGCCAGGCGGTGCTGGCCGCCCGGGGCGGCACGGTGGTGTTCGCGGGCCCGGTCGGCGGGCGGTCGCTGGTGTCGGTACAGCACGACGACGGGCTGCGCACCACCTACGAGCCGGTGACACCCGTCGTCACCGCGGGATCCGTGGTGATCGCGGGCGACGTGCTCGGCACGCTCGAATCCGGCCACGCCGGCTGCCCCGATCCGGCATGCCTGCACTGGGGCGTGCGCCGCGACCGCACCGAGTACCTCGACCCGCTCGTCCTGCTGCGCCCGGCGCGCGCCCGGCTGCTACCGGTCCCCGACCCGTGGCCGGGATGACCGGGCCACTCGCGCACCTGCCGACCCCGGCGCACGCCCGGCGTTGTGCGCGAGACCGGAAGGTGCCCGGGGGTCCGTGTTCAGCCCGCGGCGAGTTCCTCGAGGCGGCCGCGCAGCCGGCCGACGAGCCGGGTGTGCAGCTGGCACACGCGCGACTCGGTGACACCGAGGAAGCGGCCGATCTCGGCGAGCGTGCGGTTCTCCAGGTAGTACATCTGCACGACGAGCCGGTCGCGCTCCCCGAGCTGGGCGACCGCGACCGACAGCTGCCGGAACGTCTCGCGGTCCTGGATCACGGCCATCGGGTCCGCCGCGGAGTCGTCGGCGAGCAACTCGGAGAGCCCGCCGCTGCCCTCGTCGAGGGCCTCGACGCTCACGAGCTGCACGTGGTGCCCGACCGAGCGCAGGTCGCGCGGGGCGACGCCCAGCTCCGCGGCCAGCTCGTGGTCGGTGGCGGCGCGGCGCAGTCGGGCCGCCAGGCGCTGCTGCGCGCGGTCCAGCTCGCGGGCCCGCCCCCGGATCGTGCGCGGCACCCAGTCCTGGGCGCGCAGCTCGTCCAGGATCGCCCCCCGGATCCGCTGCGCCGCGTAGCTCTCGAACCGCGGGCAGCGCTCCGGATCGAACCGCTCGACGGCGTCGATGAGTCCGAACACCCCGGACTGCACGAGGTCCGACAGGTCGACGTAGCTCGGCAGCCCGGCCGCGGTGCGGTGGGCGACCGCCCGGACCAGCGGTGTGTAGTGGACGAGCAGTCGATCACGCACCGGGCGTGTCGGTTCGGCCAGATAGGCGTCCCAGAGCTTCTCGACGTGTGTGCGGTCCGCGACCGTCGCGACCACGGGAACCGGGGCGGACGACACCGGAGACCGCTCGATCAGCGACTGCTCGCGCCGGGCCAGGGCGGAGATGACGGCCCCGCCGAGCGACCTGAGCTGCACCGACCCGTCGAGGACCGCGCTACGCCCTGGGGTGAGCCTGCTCATGAACCACCTTCAGACGCTCGACGGTGACGTGGGTGTACAGCTGAGTGGTTGCTAGCTTAGCGTGACCGAGTAACTCCTGTACGTAACGAAGGTCCGCGCCGCCTGCCAACATGTGGGTGGCGGCGGCGTGTCGCAATCCGTGCGGGCCCGTGTCGGGCGCGCCGGGCACCGCGGCCACCGCGGCGTGCACCACCTCCCGCACGATCCGCGGGTCCACCCGCCCCCCGCGGGCCCCGAGGAACAGTGCGGGCGGTGACGAATCGCGGGCCAGCGCCGGGCGCCCGCCGTCGAGCCAGCGGCGCAGGGCCCGGGCGGCGGGGACCCCGAAGACGACGGTCCGCTCCTTGTTTCCCTTGCCGAGCACGCGCAGGGCGCGACGGCACTCGTCCACGTCGTCGACATCGGTCCCGCACAGCTCCCCGACACGCACGCCCGTGGCGTAGAGCAGCTCGACGATCGCCAGGTCCCGCAGCGCGACGGGCTCACCCTCCGCCGCCCCGGCCACGGCCGCCGTGAACAGCGACTCCGTCTCGGCGGCGTCGAGCACGTCGGGCAGGGCCGGGCGGGGACGCGGGGACACCAGCAGCGCGCCCGGGTCGTTCGCGAGGCGCCCGGTCCGGTGGGCCCACGCGGTGAAGGTGCGGGCCGCCGCGGCCCGCCGGGCCAGCGTCGACCGGCCCAGCCCGGCCGCGTGCCCCTCCGCCAGCCAGCGGCGGAGCAGGCCGAGGTCGAGACCCGACACCTCGTCGACGCGCGACAGCAGACCACCCAGGTCGCCGCGGTAGGCCCGGACTGTGTGCTCCGACCGCCCCCGCTCCAGCGCCAGGTACCGGAGGAAGTCGTCGAGCACCGCCGTGACGGACGTGGACAGCACAGGAGGCTCAACGCCCGGAGTGGCGGCGGGGTCCGACGGTGTTGGGGACACGCCGCGACGGTCCGGCCCCGGCGGGGCCGGGTCAAGCACCGCACCCGCCGTGTCGTGCCCACCCCGGCCGCGTCCGGCCACCTGCGACGGTGCCGCCCCGCCGCACCGCCCGGGCCGCACCGCCCGGTCCGGGTTGGGCGGGCGGGCCCCCGGGCCGGGTTGGGCGGGCCGGGCCGGGCCGGGCGGGCCGGGCCGGGCGGGCGCGGCCCGGCTCAGCCAGCCCGTGCCGGACGTGCCGGGCCACGCCCGCCGGGCCGCGCCTGCCGGGCCAGGCCTGCGTCAACCCCCTCCCGCCCGCATCGGCCGCAGCTGCCAGCGGCCGTTGCGGTGATCGGCGAGCCCGCGGCGCTCCAGGTCGACGAGCGCCACCCGCACGGCCCCGACCGGGACGCCCGCCTCGCGGGCCAGCCAGCCCACCTCCCGCGCCTCGCGGGCCGGCAGGGCGTCGTGCACGAGCCGGCCGACCGGGTCGAGCGCGTCGGTGGCCCGCTGCTCCCCCGGCGGGTCGGCGGCGAGGTGGGCCCCGATCGGCCCGATCGCCTCCAGCACCTCCTCGACCCGGGTCACCAGCACCGCCCCCTCCCGCACCAGCCGGTGGCAGCCCGCCGACACCCCGGAGGTGACCGGCCCGGGCACCGCCAGCACCGGACGCCCCAGCGTGGCGGCGTCGCCCGCGGTGCGGGTGGCACCGCTGCGCAGCCCGGCCTCCACCACGACGGTGGCCGCGGAGAGCCCGGCGATCAACCGGTTGCGCACGAGGAACCGGTGCCGCGCCGGCACGCCGCCCGGCGGGTACTCGCTGACCACCAACCCGGTGTCGGCGATGCGGGCGAGCAACCCCTGGTGGGCCAGGGGGTACGCGCGATCGGCCCCGCAGGCGAGCACCGCCACCGTCGGCCCGGCGACACCGAGCGCGCCCCGGTGCGCCGCACCGTCGATCCCGATGGCGGCCCCGGAGACCACCGTGTGGTCGCCGTCGGCCAGCCCCGCGCCGAACTCGGCGGCCACGTGCAACCCGTAGCCGGTGGCCGCCCGTGCCCCCACGACACCGGTGGCCCGCAGGCACATCCGCGCCAGGCTCCCGGGACCGCGGACCCACAGCGCCACGGGCGGCGCGAGGTCGGGCACCCCGCACGCCGCGAGGTCGCCGAGCGGGTCGCCCGGCCAGTCGGGGTGCTCCGGGACGAGCAGCCGGGCCCCGGCCGCCTCCGCGGCGGCGAGATCGGCGTCGACCCGGTCGACGGCCCGGCGCGCCGACGTCTCCGTCGCCACCCGCTCGCTCACCTCGCCGCGGCGCACCCGCTCGGCCGCCTCCACCGCACCGACCTCCGCCGCCAGTGCCGCCAGCCCGGGCGCGGGCGGCTCGGCGACCCGGGACAGGTAGGCACGGGCCCGCAGGACCTCGGCCGACACGGCGTTCATGCCGCCCGCCGGTCACGGAAGTACAGCGCCGCCTCCACGTGGTCGGGCTGCGGGCGGGCGGACCCCGACAGGTCGGCCAGCGTCCACGCGACCCGCAGTGCTCGATCAGCCCCACGGGCGGTGAGTGCCCCGCTGCGCATGCCGGCCTCGAGCGGCCGGGTCGTGGCCCGGGGCAGTCCGAACCGCGACCGCAGCTCCGGCCCGGGCACCTCCGCGTTGGTGCGCCACCCGTGCGCGGCCCACCGCTCCGCGGCCGCCGCCCGTGCGGCCCGCACCCGCGCACCGACGGTGGCGGTGTCCTCCCCGTCGGCCACCGCCGCGAACGTCGTGACCGGGAACATCACCGCACGCAGGTCGACGCGATCGAGCAGCGGGCCGGAGAGCCGGCCCAGGTACCGTCGCCGCGTCGGCGACGAGCAGATGCAGTCGCGGTCGTGCGCCGGCGCGCACGGACACGGGTTCGCCGCGAGCACCAGCTGGAAGCGGGCCGGGTACCGTACCGACCCCTCGGCCCGGGCCAGCCGGACCTCACCCTCCTCCAACGGCGTGCGCAGGGCGTCGAGGAGGTGGGGGCCGAACTCGGGAGCCTCGTCCAGGAACAGCACGCCCCGGTGGGCGAGGGACACCGCGCCGGGCCGGGCCAGCCCACTCCCGCCGCCGACGAGTGCGGCCATCGAGCTGGAGTGGTGCGGCGCCTCGACCGGCGGCAGCGTGGCCAGCCCGCCGTCGGACGGCAGCCGCCCCGCCACCGACCGCACCGCGGCCAACGCCAGCGCGTCGTCGGGGGCGAGCCGCGGCAGCAGCCCGCCCAGACGCCGCGCCAGCATCGTCTTCCCCGTGCCCGGCGGGCCGACGAGGAGCAGGTGGTGCCCACCCGCCGCGGCCACCTCCAGCGCGTGGCGGGCGTCGTCCTGCCCGACGACGTCGGCGAGGTCGGGCGGCTCCGGCCCCACCCCGTCGACGAGCGGCTCGGGCGAGCGCAGCGGCGCGCCGTCGCGGAGCCAGTCGAGCACCTCGCGCAGATCCGCCGCGCCGAGCACCTCGATGTCGGGCACCAGTGCGGCCTCCGCCAGCGCCGCCATCGGCACCACGACCCGCCGCATCCGCGCGGTCCGCGCCGCCAGCAGCGCGGGGAGGATCCCGCGGACCGCGCGCAGGCGCCCGTCGAGGGCCAGCTCCCCGAGCAGGACGGTGCCGTCGAGCGCCGACTGCGGCACCTGCTCCGCCGCGGCCAGTACACAGCAGGCCAGTGCCAGGTCGAACCCGCTGCCGGCCTTGCGCAGCGTGGCCGGGCTCAGCGCCAGCACGATCCGCTCGTTGGGCCACACCAGCCGGGAGTTGACGACCGCCGCCCGGACGCGGTCGCGCGACTCCTGCAGCGCGGCGTCCGGCAGCCCCAGCAGGTGGACCCCCGGCAGCCCCCCGCCGAGGTCGGCCTCGATCTCCACCACGTGCCCGTCGACGCCGTGCAGCGCCACCGACCATCCCCGTGCGAGCACCATCAGAACGCCGCCTCGAAGTACTGCAGGGTGGCCGGACGGCCCTGCTCGACGAGCACCGCGCAGACGTCGAACCGGACCTCCACCCACGGCAGACCCTGCTGGGCG
Organism: Pseudonocardia abyssalis; assembly: GCF_019263705.2. NCBI lineage: Bacteria > Bacillati > Actinomycetota > Actinomycetes > Pseudonocardiales > Pseudonocardiaceae > Pseudonocardia > Pseudonocardia abyssalis. The sequence continues at coordinate 116,089 of NZ_JADQDK010000001.1, read as the reverse complement.
AGCCAGCGCTGGGCGACCCGGCGGATGCGGCGGGCCTTCTGCCCGGTGACCGACTCGGCGGGCTCGCCGTAGCGCGTGCCGGAGCGGGTCTTGACCTCGCACACCACCAGTCGGCTGCCGTCGGCCTCCGTGGCGACGACGTCGAGCTCACCCTCACGACATCGCCAGTTGCGGTCGAGGACCACCAGGCCCCGGCCCTCCAGGTACCGCACCGCGACGTCCTCGCCGCGGCGTCCGAGCTCGTCCTTCGCTGCCATGGGTCAACGATGCGGCCGCGCCGGGCCGTCGGCGGGACTTCCGGGAATCTGTGGATGGAGCGGGGTCGATGTGGACAACTCCCGTTCAGGAGCCGAACTGGTCACCCTCCGGGAGCCGCAGCTCCGGCTTGTCCAGCTCCTCGACGTTGACGTCCTTGAACGTCAGCACCCGCACGTTCTTCACGAACCGGGCCGGGCGGTACATGTCCCACACCCACGCGTCGGACATGCGGACCTCGAAGTAGACCTCGCCGTCGGCGTTGCGGGCGGCGACGTCGACGGAATTGGCCAGGTAGAAGCGGCGCTCGGTCTCCACGACGTAGGAGAACTGGGACACGATGTCCCGGTACTCCTTGTAGAGGGTGAGCTCCATCTCGGTCTCGTACTTCTCGAGATCCTCGGCGCTCACAGCTCGGTCTCCTCGCTCACCCCGTCATTGTGGACCAGGACGGGCACCCGCCCGGCGGCGGCACGCACGTTCACGAACGAGTACCTGTGCACAGCGCTCGGCCCGTGTTCCGCCAGCGCCGCGTCGTGCACCGGCGTGCAGTAGCCCTTGTGCTCAGCGAAGCGGTACTGCGGGTACTCGGCGTCGAGCCCCACCATGATCCGGTCCCGGGTGACCTTCGCGAGCACCGACGCCGCCGCCACGCACGCCGCGACCTGGTCGCCCTTCGGCACGGCCAGTGCCGGGCGGCCGAACCCGCGCACCGCGAAGCCGTCGGTCAGGACGTACCCCGGCGGTACCTGCAGACCGGCGACGGCGCGGCGCATCCCCTCGATGTTGGCGACGTGCACCCCGCGCCGGTCGACCTCCGCGGACGGGATGACGACGACGGCGTGGTCCAGAGCCCGCCGCCGGATCAGCGCGTAGTACTCCTCACGCGCCGTCGCGGTGAGCAACTTGGAGTCGGTGAGCCCGTCGAGCGCCCGCGCGTCGCCGGGACGCAGGACGCATGCGGCGACGACGAGCGGGCCCGCGCAGGCCCCGCGGCCGGCCTCGTCGACCCCCGCGACGGGACCGAGCCCGTGTCGGTGCAGCGTCGACTGGAGCGTCCAGCTGCCTGCGGAGCGCCGCACGACCGCGCGAGCGGGGCGCAGCTCGGCGGGCAGCAGGATCCGCGGGCGGCGGTGGCGAACAGGCACGTGCGCTCCGGTCAGGGCAGGGCTGTGGTCAGGCCAGGACGGGGGTCAGGCCAGGACGGGGTCAGGGCAGGACGGGGTCAGGGCAGGACGGGGTCGCCGCGGTCCGCCCGGCGGCGGCGCCAGACGGCCAGCGGGAGCGTACCGAGCAGGCCCATGGCGAGCGGCGTACCGGCGCCGTTGAAGACGCCCATGCCGACGGCCTGCGTCTGGGGGTCGATCGCGTCGATCCAGCCGAAGCGGCCGAACGGCAGGACGATCAGCCGCGCCTGGCCGATGACGTTCTCCACCGGCACCGCCCCGTGCCCGTTGGCCCGGGAGTCCGACGAGTTGTTGCGGCTGTCGCCCATCATCCAGAGCTGGCCCTCGGGCACCGTGACCGGGTCGAACCGCTGCTCACGCGCCGGTCCGGCCTCGGGAAGGAAGTAGACATAGGGCTCGTCGAGGGGGTCGCCGTCGACGATGAGTCGGTCGCGGCTGTCGCAGCACTGCACGGTCTGCCCGCCCACCGCGATGACGCGCTTGACGAAGTCCTTCTCGTCCGGAGGCGCGAGCCCGATCAGCGACCCGAACTGCTGCAAGCCGTTGACCAGTGCGTTGTCCGACTGCGGCGCCGAGAACTCGGTGTTGATCCAGCCGTCGGGACCGCGGAAGACCACGACGTCGCCGGGGGCGGGATCGGTGAACCGGTAGGTGACCTTGTCGACGAGCACCCGGTCGTTGTTGCAGCCGGTGCAGCCGTGCAACGTGGTCTCCATCGACCCGGACGGGATCACGTAGACCTTCGCGAGGAACGTCTGGATCGTGAACGTGAGCACCAGCGCGACGACGATCAGCAGCGGCAGCTCACGCCAGAAGTTCTCCCGGCGCCGACGGCCGGGCCGGACCTTCTTGCCCCCGCGTGCGGCGGCCGCCTGGGCCTTGTACTCGGCGGCGGGGCGGGAGGTGGGCGACGCCCCGGCCCGGCGGCGGTGTCGGCCGGGGAACTCGGTGGCGGCGGCGGGCGGGGCTTCGGGCTGGTCGTCGGAGAGGGCCTCGTCGACGTCGGGGGCCTCGACGGCGGACGCGAGGTCGTCGTGCACCACGGTGGGCTCGTCGTCGGCGGGGGTGCGCTGCGGCCGGGTCGGCGGCCGGGTGCCGCGGACGGGCGGGGGCACGGCGCCGTAGCGACCGCCCCGCGGGCCCTCTGCGGGGCCGGACCCGTTGCGGCCGGCGGCCCCGTCGCCCGGGGCGGTGCGCCCCGAGCCGTTCGCCGGGCCCGGGCGGTCGCCGTTGACGGCACCGCCGCGACGGGCGCCGTCGGCCGGGGCGGCTCCGCGCGGTGAGCCGTTCACCGGCGGGTGTCCGACGACGGGCGCGACACGGTTCGCAGCCCTGTTCGCCGGCCCAGCCCCGTTCGCCGGGGCCGCCCCGCCGGCTCGGCGCGACCCGTTCGCCGGGGACGACCCGTTCGCGGGAGGAGCGCCGTTCACGCGACCGTTCGAGCGACGCGGCGGCGGGCCCACGACGGGCATCCGACGCACGGGCGGCGTGCCGTTGACGGGCCGCGGAAGGTCCTCGTCGTCGGCCGGGCCCTGCGTGGCCGGCTGCCCCCCGGGCGGCGTGCGCACCGCGTGCCGCGACCCGGGCGGACCGGCCGGCGAGAAGCGCTGCGGTCGGGCCCGCCGGTCGTCGGGGAGCTCGGGTAGGGCCACGACCACGAGGCTACGGCAACGGGTCCGGGTCGGTCAGGACGCGGACGTCGTCTCGCGCTTCTCCTTGATCTTCGCGGCCTTGCCGCGCAGGTCACGGAGGTAGTAGAGCTTCGCGCGGCGCACGTCGCCCCGGGTGAAGATCTCGATCTTGTCGAGGTTCGGGGAGTGCACCGGGAAGGTGCGCTCGACGCCGACCCCGAACGAGACCTTGCGGACCGTGAAGGTCTCGCGGGCGCCCGCGCCGTGGCGGCGGATGACGACACCCTGGAAGATCTGCACCCGGGAGCGCGTGCCCTCGATGACCTTCACGTGCACCTTGAGCGTGTCGCCCGGCCGGAAGGCGGGGATGTCGGAGCGCAGCATCTGTGCGTCCAGTGCGTCCAGGGTGTTCATCGCGAAGATCCGTCCTCGGTTCGAATAGCAGTCATGCGAAGCGCGCATCGGGGCGCGGGCAGGCGCCTGCGGGGCGCGGCAGCTCGGCTCCATAGTGCCAGACGCGTCCCGGCGGGCCGAATTCACCCGTCCAGACCGGCCAGGAACGCCCGGTCCGCGCGGTCGAGGGCGTCGGCGGGCAGGTCGGCGAGCAGGTCGGGCCGACGGGCCGCGGTGCGCTCCAGCGCCCGGTCGCGTCGCCACCGGGCGATCGCGGCGTGGTTGCCGCTGCGCAGGACGTCCGGTACGTCGAGCCCGCGCCAGGACACCGGCCGCGTGTATGCCGGACCCTCCAGCAGGCCGTCGGAGAAGGAGTCCTCCTGCGCCGAGACCGGGTTGCCGAGGACACCGGGCAGCAGCCGCACGACCGCCTCGACCATCACCATGACCGCCACCTCGCCCCCGACGAGCACGTAGTCGCCGATGCTCACCTCGTCGACGGGCATGCGGTCGGCGTAGGCGTCGACGACGCGCTGGTCGATCCCCTCGTAGCGCCCGCACGCGAACACCAGCCGCTCCTCCGACGCCCAGGCCTGCGCGGTCGCCTGGGTGAACGGCCGCCCGGCCGGGGTGGGCACGACCAGCCGGGCCGGGGAGTCCACGACCGCGTCGAGCGCCTCGCCCCACACCTGCGGACGCATGACCATGCCGGGCCCGCCGCCGTACGGCGAGTCGTCGACGGCCTGGTGGACGTCGTGGGTCCAGTCGCGCAGGTCGTGCACCCCGAGGTCGACCAGACCGGCCTCGATCGCCCGCCCGAGCAGCGCCTCCCGCAGGGGGGCCAGGTACCCGGGGAAGATGGTGACGACGTCGATCCGCACGCCCGGATGCTCCCAGGCCCCGGGTGTCAGCCCGCCCGCCGCCCCCGGAGCAGTTCCTCGACGATGACGCGGGCGGAGTCCAGGCGGGCGCCACGCGCGAGCAGGATCGCCTGCGCCGCGCCGTCGGAACGCAGGAGGCCGAGCAGCACGTGCTCGCAGCCGATGTAGTTGTGCCTGCTTCTCAGCGCCTCGCGCAGCGCGAGCTCCAGCGCCTTCTTCGCGTCGCGGTCGAACGGGATGTGCCCGGAGAACCAGCGCCTTCCCCTCGAGCGCGGTCGGTCGAGCGCCCCGGGCCCGAACGCGTCCTCGACCTGGCGGCGCACCTCGTCGAGGTCGATCCCCAGCGTCGAGAGCGCCTCCGCGTCGGCCGGGCCGAGCCCGCCGCGCAGCGCGTCGACGTCCGAGCGCACGTCCTGCGCGTCGACGGAGTGCGCCTCCAGCACGGTCAGCGCGAGGTTGCCGGGCACGCCGTACAGCGCTGCCAGCAGGTGCTCGGACCGGATGCTGTCGGCCCGCCGCTCGCGCGCCTCCTCCTGCGCCAGCACGACGACCTGCCGGGCCTTCTCGGTGAACCTCTCGAACATCGTCGAACCCCTCTCAGAACCCGAACCGGCGGTACTTCTTGTGGACGGCCTGGCGGCTCACCCGCAGGACCTCGGCGATCTGCTGCCAGGACCAGCCCTGGTCCCGCGCGTTGCCCACCTGCAGCTCCTCCAGCGACTCCAGCAGCCCCCGCAGGGAGGCCACCGCAGCCAGACCGACGGACGGGTCCCTACTGGAGGCCGCCGCCGCGACCTTCGTGGCATCACTCATGGCCGTCAACCTACGTTGACAGATTGCGCGATGTCAACCCACGTTGACACTGTCGTTCAGGCCGTGGGCGGCGTCCGGATCCGGCTGTCCGCCCCGAGCGCCGCGGACGGACCTCGCCACCCGCACCGGCACCGACACCCGGTACCTGACGGAGTGGCTGCGCGGGCAGGCCGCGAGCGGGTACCCCACCTACGACGCGGAGGCCGACACATTCTCGATGACGCCGGAGCAGGCGTTCGCGTTCTCCGACCCGAACGGTCCGGTGCACCTGCCCGGCGCGTTCGTCCTCGCGCTCGGGGCCCGGCGCGCGGAGCCCCGGATCGCCGAGGCGTTCCGCACCGGGGAGGGGGTGGGCTGGCACGAGCAGCACGAGGACGTGTTCACCGGCTGCGAGCTGTTCTTCCGGCCCGGCTACCTGATGAACCTGGTCCCGAGCTGGATCCCGGCGCTGGACGGCGTCGAGGACAAGCTGCGGGCCGGCGCCCGGGTCGCCGACATCGGCTGCGGGCTCGGGGCGTCGACGGCGCTGCTGGCTGCGGCGTACCCGAACTCGCGGTTCAGCGGCTCGGACTACCACGCCGGGTCCGTCGAGCCGGCGCGCAAGCGGGCGGCCGAGGCCGGGGTGGCGGCCCGGGTATCGTTCGAGGTCGCGTCGGCGCAGGACTTCACCGGCACCGGTGACGACCTCGCCGCCACCTTCGACTGCCTGCACGACATGGGCGACCCGCTGGGCGCCGCCCGCCACGTGCGCGGGGCGCTGGCCGACGACGGCACGTGGCTGATCGTCGAGCCCGTCGCCGCCGACGCCGTGGCCGACAACCTGAACCCGGTGGGCCGGGTGTACTACTCGGCGTCCACGCTGCTGTGCGTGCCGAACGCGAAGTCGCAGGCCGGGGGGTACGCCCTCGGTGCGCAGGCGGGCGAGTCGGCGATCCGCGACGTGGTGACCGAGGCCGGGTTCACGCGGTTCCGGCGGGCCGCGGAGTCGCCGTTCAACCTGGTCTACGAGGCCCGGCCGTGAGGCCCGCGCCTACTCGGCGTCGAGCAGGCCATCGGGCGGGGTGAGCAGCACGCGGCCGCCGTCGAGGTCGACGGTGGGCACGATGGCGTGCACGAACGGCACGAGCACGTCGGGGCCGCCGCCCGCGCGGGTGAGCACCAGCAGGTCACCCGCCGGGCCGTGCAGGACCTCGCGGACGGTGCCGACGACCGTGCCGTCCTCCAGCTCGGCCGCGAGGCCCTCGAGCTGGTGGTCGTGGAACTCCTCGGGGTCCTCGGGGGGCGTCAGCTCGGAGGTGCGCACGAGCAGGCGGGTGCCGCGCAGCGGTTCGGCTGCGGTGCGGTCGGGGGTCTCGACGAAGCGGACGAGCAGCTTCCCGGAGTGCCAACGGATGGACTCGACGGTCAGCGTGGCGTCCGGCGCCCCGGCCCGGCGCCCGAGCAGTGCGGCCCCGGGGGCGAAGCGCTCGTCGGGCGAATCGGTGCGGACCTCCACGCCGAGTTCGCCGCGGAGGCCGTGCGCCCGCACCACGACGCCGACGAGCAGCTCTCCTGCTCGTCCGCGGACGGGTGCGGGCACGATCGTGCTACCGACGACTCAGCGGTCGGTGTCGACGACGTCGACGCGGACGCCTCGACCGCCGATGCCACCGACGACGGTGCGCAGCGCGGTGGCCGTGCGGCCACCGCGGCCGATGACCTTGCCCAGGTCCTCCGGGTGGACCCGCACCTCGAGGGTGCGGCCGCGGCGGCTGGTGACGAGGTCGACCTGCACCTCGTCCGGGTGATCGACGATCCCCCGGACGAGGTGCTCGAGCGCGTCGGCCAGGACGGTCACGACTCGGTGGCGGGCTTCTCGGCGGGAGCCTCGGCAGCGGCCTCGTCGGCCTTGGGAGCCTCGGCGGCGGCGTCGTCGGCCTTCGGGCGGCGGTCGGCCTTCTTCTTGGCCGTGGTGGCCTCGGTGGTGGGCTCCTCGCTCGCGGCGGCGAGAGCGGCGTTGAAGCGCGCGAGCTTGTCGACCTTCTCCGGCTGCGGCTTGAGCGTGCCCTCGGCGCCCGGCAGGCCCTTGAACTTCTGCCAGTCGCCGGTGATCTTCAGCAGGTGCTCGACGGGCTCGGTGGGCTGTGCGCCCACGCCGAGCCAGTACTGCGCACGCTCGGAGTCGACCTCGATGAGGCTCGGGTCGTTCTTCGGGTGGTACTTGCCGATGGTCTCGATGGCCCGGCCGCTGCGGCGGTTGCGGGCATCGGCGACGACGATGCGGTAGTACGGCTGACGGATCTTGCCCAGACGCATCAGCTTGATCTTGACGGCCACGCTCTTGACTGCTCCCTGAATCGGTCTTACGGCGATGAGGCCGCGCTGCTCGCGTGGGGTTACGGGCTGCACGTCGCTCGAACGTTGTGTGGCCGCGGCTGGTAGAGGGCCGGCCGCGGGGCCGACACGCCATTGTGCCAGACGCTCTACAGGACGGGGAACGCACCGGTCAGCATGAGGTAGAGCCCGATGCCCGGGATCAGGTTGTTGATCTGGTGCGCGATCACCGGTGCGAGCAGCCCGTCGCTGTAGACCCTGGCCAGCCCGAGCGGTAGGGCAACCACGAGCAGCAGCAGCGCACGCGGCCACTCGAAGTGCGCGAGCGCGAAGATGACGGTGGTGACGCCGAACGCGAGCCAACGGTTCGCCCCCAGCCTCGTCAGGCCGCCCCAGAGCAGCCCGCGGTAGAGGATCTCCTCGCACAGCGGCGCGATCAGCACCACGATCGCGACGATGAGCAGCGCGACGCCCGGACCGGCCGTGACGCCGCCGAAGATGTCGCCGACGGCCGACGAGGCGTCCTCCCCCACCAGCGACACGTAGACCAGCGACGCCGGGATCGTCAGGAACAGCCCGCCGAGGCCGAACGCGAACCCGAGGCCGACGTCGCGGGCGGTGGGGCGCAGCTGCAGGTCGACGACCGGGCCGTTGCCGCGGATCCGGGTGACGAGCAGGCCGACGAGGGCCGCGGCCACGGTCGGGACCCCCAGTGCGGCGGCGAGCGCACCCGCTCCGACCGGGTCCTGCCCGACGAGCACCAGCCCCATCAGCGCCGACACGGCCAGGAACACGGCCTCCGCGACGAGGTAGGCGCCGAGGCCCCAGCGGTGCGTCGGCGGCGGCTCCGGGACGGGCACCACGGGCTCCATGGCCAGGGTGCCGGGGGCCAGGGTGCCGGGGGCCGGGGTGCCGGGGGCCACGTGACCCGGCCACGGCGCGAGCCCCGCGGGGAGGGTGCCGGGCGGGGGTGCGTGTGTCGGGGGTGCGTGTGTCGGGGCAGCGGGTGTCGGGGCAGCGGGTGTCGGGGCAGCGGGCATGCGAACAGCGGGCGTGGGGGCCGCGAGCGTCGCGACCGGGATGCGGTCGGTGGCCTCCGCGGAGCCGTGCCCCGGCAGGCGAGGGTCGAGGCCGGGCGGGATGCGCAGGGCCGGGTCGGTGACCTCGGCCGAGCCCTCCGGGGCGACCGAGGCGGCGAGGACCGGGGCCGGGACGGCCGGGGCGGCGAGGTCCAGGGCTGCGGGCGACGCCGGGAGGCGCTCGGGCGCCGAGGTGGGGATCCCCATCGGCGGCGTGGCCGTCTCCGACGGGACCGGCGCGTCGAACCAGGCGTTGGACGGCACCTCCGCCCCGGTGACGGCCGGGACACCGGTGCGGTCGCGCCGCCACAGCACCCACCCGCCGACGACGGCCGCGGCCACCGCCAGCACCGCGCCGACGATCATCCACGGGCTACGGCCCGTCCCGGCGCCCCAGCGGGGCCGCCCACCCCTGCTGACTCCGGCAGATCGCACGATCCTGACGTTACCGGGGCGGCTGTGGGGCCCGGGTACGCGGCGGTCAGGCCGCGACGACCCGGCCGCGCAGCATGATCAGGGCGGGGCTGTCGAGCGCGGCGAGGTCGGTGCGGGGGTCGGTGCGGTAGACGACCAGGTCGGCGGGCACGCCGGGGTGCGGGGCGGGGCGGCCGAGCCAGTGCCGCGCGTTCCAGCTGGCGGCGCCGAGCGGGTCGGTGTGCCCCGCCGCGGCGAGCGCGCGGACCTCGTCGGCGATGCGGCCGTGGGCGATGCCGCCGCCCGCGTCGGTGCCCGCGAACACCGGGACCCCCGCCTCGACCGCCCTCCGGACGACGTCGTGCGCCCCGGCGTGCAGCTGCCGCATGTGCGCGGCGTACGTCGGGTACTTCGTCGCCGAGTCGGCGATCCCCGGGAACGTCTCGACGTTGATCAGCGTGGGCACCAGCGCGGTGCCGCGGGCCGCCATCTCCGCGATGAGGTCGTCGGTGAGCCCGGTGCCGTGCTCGATGCAGTCGATGCCCGCGCCGATCAGCCCGGGCAGGGCGTCGGTGCCGAACACGTGCGCGGTGACGCGGGCGCCCGCGGCGTGGGCGGCGGCGATCGCGTCGCGCAGCACGTCGTCGGGCCACAGCGGTGCGAGGTCGCCCTCGCCGCGGTCGATCCAGTCGCCGACCAGCTTGACCCAGCCGTCGCCCGCCGCCGCCTGCTCCGCCACCAGCTCGGGCAGCAGGGCGGGGTCGTCGGCGTCGATCGCGAGGCCCGGGATGTAGCGCTTGGGCCGGGCCAGGTGCCGACCGGCGCGGATGATCTCCGGGAGGTCCTCGCGGGCCCGCAGCGCCGAGGTGTCGACGGGCGAGCCGCAGTCGCGCAGCAGCAGCGCACCGGCGTCGCGGTCGCGGCGGGCCTGGGCGTCGGCCTCCTCCAGGTCGACCGGGCCGTCCGGGCCGAGGCCGACGTGGCAGTGCGCGTCGACCAGGCCGGGGACGATCCACCCGCCGTCGACGAGCGTCTCGGCGCCCGCGATGGGCTCCTGGACCAGGATCCCGTCGCCGTCGACGAACAGCTCGACGGTCTCCTCGCCCGGCAGCAGGACCCCCCGCAGGCGGTACACCTACTTGCCCTTCGGGAAGCGCAGCTTGCTCGGGTCGAAGCCCGCGGGCAGCTGGTCGAGACCGGGGGGCAGCTGCTGGAGCGTGGGCGGCAGCCCGGACAGGTCGGGCATCCCGCCGCCGGCGCGCGAGGGCGTCGGGCGGCCCTTGCCCTTCTTGTTCTTGCGCTTGCTGGCCAGCTTCTTGGTGGCGCTGCGCTGCCCGCCGCCGAAGCCGAACTGCCCGGCCATCTGCTTCATCATCTTGCGGGCCTCGAAGAAGCGGTTGACGAGGTCGTTGACGTCGCCGACCGACACGCCGGACCCGTTCGCGATGCGCAGCCGCCGCGACCCGTTGATGATCTTCGGATCGGCCCGCTCCCCCGGCGTCATGCCGCGGATGATGGCCTGCAGCTTGTCGAGGTGGCGGTCGTCGACCTGCGCCAGCGCGTCCTTCATCTGCCCCGAGTTGGCGCCGGGGAGCATGCCCAGGATGTTGCCGATCGGCCCCATCTTGCGGATGGCCATCATCTGCTCGAGGAAGTCCTCCAGCGACAGCTCGCCGCTGGCGATCTTCGCCGCGGCCTTCTCCGACTGCTCCTGGTCGAAGGCGCCCTCGGCCTGCTCGATGAGGGTGAGCAGGTCGCCCATGCCGAGGATGCGGCTGGCCATCCGGTCGGGGTGGAAGACGTCGAAGTTCTCGAGCTTCTCGCCGTCGGAGGCGAACAGGATCGGCTGCCCGGTGACCTCGCGGACGCTCAGCGCCGCACCACCGCGGGCGTCGCCGTCGAGCTTGGTGAGCACCACACCGGTGAACCCGACGCCGTCGCGGAACGCCTCGGCCGTGGCCACCGCGTCCTGACCGATCATCGCATCGACGACGAACAGCACCTCGTCGGGCGCGGTGGCCGTGCGGATGTCGGCGGCCTGGCGCATCAGCTCCTCGTCGACGCCGAGGCGGCCCGCGGTGTCGACGATGACGACGTCGAACATCTTCTCGCGGGCGTGCGCGATGCCGCGGCGGGCGACGTCGACGGGATCGCCCACCCCGTTGCCGGGCTCGGGCGCGAACGTCGTGGCGCCCGCCCGCTCGCCGACGATCTGCAGCTGGTTGACGGCGTTGGGGCGCTGCAGGTCGCACGCCACCAGCAGCGGCGCGTGCCCCTGGCTCTTCAGCCAGAACGCGAGCTTGCCCGCCAGCGTCGTCTTGCCGGAGCCCTGCAGGCCGGCGAGCATGATCACGGTCGGCGGTTCCTTGGAGAACCGCAGCCGGCGGGTCTCGCCGCCGAGCACCCCGACGAGCTCCTCGTTGACGATCTTGACGACCTGCTGGGCCGGGTTCAGCGCACCCGAGACCTCGGCGCCCTTGGCCCGCTCCTTGGTGCGCGCGACGAACCCGCGTACCACGGGCAGCGCGACGTCGGCCTCCAGCAGCGCGATGCGGATCTCGCGCGCGGTGGCGTCGATGTCGGCCTCGGAGAGACGGCCCTTGCCACGGAGGTTCGCGAGGGTGCCGGAGAGGCGCTCGGAGAGGGTGTCGAACACCCGGACAAGACTACTTGTGCGGGCGCAGGGCCCGCAGGGCGCGGTTGCGAGTGCCGCCGAGCCTCGTACGAGGCTCGCGCCGACCGGGGGCCCGCCTCAGCGCGGTCGTGCCCGCCTCGGCGGTGCACCCGCATCGAGCACGACACGTCTCGGCGGGCACGTCCCGTGCACCAGCCGGAGGCCTCCCGCGGCCGCCGTGCGGTCGAGGATCCGGACCTTCGTCCACCCCCCGGCCGGGCCGTCGCGCAGGGCGGCCGTGGTGGACGCGGCCCGTGCCGCGTGCGCGGAGAAGGAGCCGTGCGACACCACCCGGCCACGGGTCCGCTGCCCGCGACGGGCGTCGGCGGCGTCGACGTGCAGCCACAGCAGGTGGGCCGCGCGCCCGGTCAGGGCCGCGAGACGGGCGAGCACCGCGCGGGAGGTCGGGTCGGTGGCCGGCAGGTGGACGACGACGACGGCCACCGCCGAGCAGGCCGCCCGCAGCACGGCGAGGCGGTGCAGCAGGTGCACCAGCCAGCGGTAGTACCGGTACCGGACGCCCGGGAGGAGCCGACGCATCGCGGCCCGCTGGGTATCGGAGTCGAGGACGGCGACCTGCGGGTCCCGCGGCAGTGACGCGAGGAGGGTGGACTTCCCGGCCCCGGGCATGCCCGCCACCAGCACCAGAGCCCGCCCCGGCAGTACGACCCGCACACCCGGTCCCCCGTTCACGAGGGCAGAACGCGCGGTACGGGCGGTTCGTTCCACCGATCCGCCGCGGGATCCGTGACCATCACCGGTGGGATCGACACCATCGGGCTCCGGCGCTCCGGGACCCCGATCCCGTCGATCTCCCGCGCGGAACCGCTGCGTCGGACGGTCAGATCGCGTCTCCCCCGCGCTCCCCGGTCCGGACGCGGACGATCTGCTCGACCCGGGTCGTCCACACCTTGCCGTCGCCGATCTTCCCGGTCCGGGCCGCGGCGACGACCGAGTCGACCACCTTGTCCGCCACCTCGTCGTCCACGACGACCTCGATCCGGACCTTCGGCACGAAGTCGACGTTGTACTCCGCCCCCCGGTACACCTCGGTGTGCCCCTTCTGCCGGCCGTGGCCCTGCACCTCGGACACGGTCATCCCGAGCACCCCGAGCCGCTCGAGCGCGGTCTTGACGTCGCCGAGCGCGAACGGCTTGACGATGGCGGTCACCAGGATCATGGGGTCGTCCCTTCGTTGAGGCGTGCGCCCTCGTGGAGTCGGGCGGTGGTGCTCAGCGGCATGAAGTCGTAGGCGGACTCGGCGTGCTCCGCCTCGTCGATGCCCTCGGCCTCGACCTCGGCGTCCACGCGGAACCCGATCGTCGCCCGGATCAGCCGGGCCAGCAGGTACGACACGGTGAACGCGAACGCCATCGCGGCGAGCACCGCCACCGCCTGCTTGCCGAGCTGGGCGAACCCGCCGCCGTAGAACAGACCGTCGGCACCTGCGTCGTTGACGGCGGAGGTGGCGACGAACCCGAGCATCAGCATGCCGACGATCCCACCGACGCCGTGGATGGCGACCACGTCGAGCGAGTCGTCGTAGCCGAGCCGGTACTTGAGCCGGATCGCGAGCTGGCAGACCACGCCGGCGAGCAGGCCGATCGCGAGCGCGCCGAAGGTGTCGACGTAGCCGCAGGCCGGGGTGATCCCGACGAGCCCGGCGATCGCCGCGGACGCCGCCCCGAGGCTGGTCGGGCGCCCGTCGAGGCGGTGCTCCAGCGCCAGCCAGGACAGCACCGCGGCCGCCGAGGCGGTCAGCGTCGTGACGAACGCGTTCCCGGCGACGGCGCCCGCGGCCAGCGCGGAACCGGCGTTGAAGCCGAACCAGCCGAACCACAGCAGGCCCGCGCCGAGCAGCACCGACGGGAGGTTGTGCGGGCGCATCGGCTGCTGCGGCCAGCCGCGGCGGCGCCCCAGCACGATCGCCAGAGCCAGCGCCGACGCCCCGGAGTTGATCTCGACCGCGGTGCCGCCCGCGAAGTCCAGCGCGCCCAGCGTGTTGGCCATCCAGCCGCCCGCATCGGCGACGTACCCGTCGAAGGCGAAGATCCAGTGCGCGAGCGGGACGTAGACGAACACGGTCCACAGCGCGATGAACAGCGCGAACGGCCAGAACCTCGCGCGGTCGGCGACGGCGCCCGACAGCAGCGCCGCGGTGATCACCGCGAACATCAGCTGGAACATCGCGAACACCTGCAGCGGGATGCCGGTGTCGCCGCCGACGACCGTGGTGACGTCGCGCAGGCCGGCGTGGTCGAGGTTGCCGATCAGCCCGGCGGTGGAGTCGCCGAAGGCGAGCGAGAACCCGCCGAGGACCCACACGAGCCCGACGACGCCCAGGCACACGACGCTCATCATCATCATGTTGAGCACGCTCTTCGCGCGGACCATGCCCCCGTAGAACAGCGCCAGGCCCGGCGTCATGAGCATGACCAGCGCCGCGCACCCCAGGACGTACGCCGTGTTACCGACCTGCACGCCCGACAACTCCGTCACGGCGGTGATCGTCAGCGCCGGGTGTTGCCGCCATGTTTCCGGCAGGTGTCGTCGGGGTTGCCGAGGTCGCGTTCACCCGACCGCCGCGATCACCGCCTGCTCGATGCGCCGACGGTCGGCGGTGCGGATCGCGCCGTCGCCGTTCGGACCGGCCAGCGAGAAGGAGTCGACGACCGACGACCCGAGAGTCGCGACGCGCGCCCAGCGCAGCTCGGCGTCGCAGCCTTCCAGCGCGGCGGCGACGCGGTGCAGCAGCCCGATGCGGTCGGTGCCGCGGAGCTCCAGCACGACCGCACCGGTGGCCTCGTCGTCGAACCACAGGACCCGGGGCGGGGCCGGGGGCTCCGAGGAGTTCGTCGGGGCGTAGTCGCGCTCCTTGCGGGCCAGTGCGTCGGCCAGGACCAGCGTGCCGTCGACGACCCGTCCGAGGTCGGTGCGCAGCAGCGCCGGGTCGGGCAGCCCGCCGAAGCGCGGCGAGACCGTGAACCGGAAGACCGCGACCTCGCCGGTGGTCGACAGCTCCGCGGCGTGCACCTCCAGCGAGTGCAGCGCGAGCACCCCCGCGGCGGCCGACAGCGACCCCCGCGCCGCGGGCACCGCCACCACGACGGTCGCCGGGGTGTCCTCGTCGGCGAACCGCACCTGCGGGCGTTGGTCGGCCAGGACGGCCGCGGCCATCTCCTGGTCGGAGTCGTCGGGCGGGGCCGGTAGCGGCTCGCCGGCCATCAGCGCGCGGCAGCGCCGGGCGAGGTCTCCGATCAGCGTCTTCTTCCACGGGCTCCACACGCCGGGGCCGGTGGCGAGCGAGTCGGCCTCGGCGAGCGCGGTGAGCAGGTCCAGGAGCAGCCCGCCGGTGCCGGGGGCGCCGTCGTCCACGGCGTCGACGAGCGTCTCGACGACCCGCGTCACGGTGGCCGGGTCGTCGAGGTCGCGGCGGGTGGCGGTGTGCGGGAGCAGCAGGTGGTGACGGACCATCGCCCCGAGCACGACGACGTCGGGCTCGGCGAACCCGAGCCGGCGACCGACCTGAACGGCCAGGGACTCCCCCACCACCGAGTGGTCGCCGCCGCGACCCTTGCCGATGTCGTGCAACAGCGTGCCGACCAGCAGCAGGTCGGGCCGGGCGACGCGCGTCGTCAGCCGGGCCACCTGCGCGCAGGCCTCCACGAGGTGCCGGTCGACGGTCCACACGTGCGCCCGGTCGCGCGGCGGCAGGTCGCGCACCGCGCCCCACTCGGGGAACAGCCGCCCCCACAGACCGGTGCGGTCGAGCGCCTCCACGACGTCGACGAGCGGACGGCCCGTGCCCAGCAGCGACAGGAGCTCGCCGAGCGCGTCCCGGGGCCAGGGTTCGCGCAGCTCGGGGGCGGTGTCGGCCAGTCGGTGCAGCGTGCCCGCCGCGACCGGCAGCCCGGTGCGGGCCGCGGTGGCGGCGACGCGCAGGACCAGTGCGGGGTCGCGCGACGCAGCGGCGTCGCGGGCCAGCGCGACCTCCCCCGCGTGCTCGACGACTCCGGAGTCGAGCGGGCGGCGCACCGGGTTGCGGCGCAGCGCCGCGAGACCGCGCTTGGGCAGCGCCCCCTTCGCCGAGCGCAGGCTGGTCTCCGCGGAGAACGCCACCGCCCGGGCGGCCCCGGACAGGGCGCGGGCCAGCTCGAAGCGGTCGCCCAGCTCCAGCACGGCGGCGACCTCGTCGGCGTCCTGGGCGCGCAGGACGTCGCGGGCGCGACCGGCGAGCCGGTGCAGCTCCGTGCGGACGTCGAGCAGCAGGCGCTGGGCCTCCAGCACGTCACCGCCGGGGCGGTCGACGAGCTGGGCCGCGGCGAGCGCGTCGATCAGCTGGACGTCGCGCAGGCCGCCGTGGCCGTTCTTCAGGTCGGGCTCCACGCGGTGCGCGACGTCGCCGATCTTGCGCCAGCGACCCTGGGCCCCCTCGACGATCTCGTCGAAGCGGCTGCGGACGCCCGCGCGCCACGCCTGCCGCACCGACGCCCGGACCGAGTCGGAGAGGGCGGTGTCGCCCGCGATGTGCCGGATCTCCAGCAGCCCGAACGCGGCGCGCAGATCGGTGGCCGCCACCTGGACGGCCTGGCCCGGGGTGCGCACGGAGTGGTCGAGCCCGATCCCCGCGTCCCACAGCGGGTACCAGAGCTGGTCGGCGATGCGGTCGATGTCCTTGCGGCCGTCGTGCAGGAGCACCAGGTCGAGGTCCGACCACGGCGCGAGCTCGCGACGGCCCAGCGCCCCGACCGCGACGAGCGACGCCCGGTCGCTGAGCCCGATCGCGGCGCAGCGCGAAGAGAGCCAGAAGTCGTGGAGGTCGACGAGCGCGGTACGCAGCGCCTCCGGGGACAGACGTCTCTTGGCGTCGCCGGTCTGCAGCAGGACGGCCTTGGCCCGCACCAGGTCCTGGGCGTCTCCGGCGGACGACACGGTGATGGCGTCGCTCACAGCGCGTCGGCGCCCCGTTCACCGGTGCGGACCCGCACCACGGTCTCGACGGGCGTCACCCAGACCTTGCCGTCCCCGATCTTGCCCGTGCGCGCGGCGGACAGCACGGTCTCGATCACCTTCTCCACCACCACGTCGTCGACGACGACCTCGACGCGCACCTTCGGCACGAAGTCCACGTGGTAGTCGGCACCGCGGTAGACCTCGGTGTGGCCGCGCTGCCGGCCGTAGCCGGACACCTCGCTGACGGTCATCCCGGTGACGTCGAGGGTCTCCAGACCGGAGCGGACGTCGTCCAGGGCGAACGGCTTCACGATCGCCGTCACGAGCATCATTGCGGTTCTCCGATCGGTGACGAACCGGACATTCTCCGGGAAAGGGACCGGGCCCGCCGTACCTGCAGGAGGTACGGCGGGCCCGGGATCGAGACGGTGGGACTAGATCGCGTCGGTGCCGCGCTCGCCGGTGCGCACCCGGATCACGCTCTCGACCGGGGTCACCCAGACCTTGCCGTCACCGATCTTGCCGGTGCGGGCCGCCTCGACGACGGCGTCCACGACCTTCTCCGCGAGGGCGTCGTCGGCGACGACCTCCACGCGGACCTTGGGCACGAAGTCGACGGAGTACTCCGCACCGCGGTAGACCTCGGTGTGGCCCTTCTGCCGGCCGTAGCCCTGGACCTCGCTGACGGTCATGCCCAGGACGCCGATCTGCTCGAGCGCCCCCTTCACGTCCTCCAGCACGAACGGCTTGACGATCGCCGTGACCAGCTTCATCTCAGACCTCCTGACCGGCGGTGGCCGGCTCGTGGTCGCGTGCCGACTGCGTCGACGCGCCCGCGGCGGGCCGCAGGTTGCCGCCGCCCCGCAGGGTGGAGAAGTCGTAACCCGACTCCGCGTGCTCGGTCTCGTCGATGCCGGTGGCCTCGTCCTCGTCGGAGACGCGCAGGCCGATCGTGAACTTCAGCGCGAAGGCGATGATCGCGGTGACGATGCCCGAGTAGGCCAGCACCGCGAAGGCACCGACGGCCTGGCGCCACAGCTGGTCGGCGCCGCCGCCGTAGAAGAGCCCGTCGACACCGGCCGGCGAGTCGGCGGTGGCGAAGAAGCCGATCAGCAGGGTGCCGGCGAGACCACCGACGAGGTGGACGCCGACGACGTCGAGCGAGTCGTCGAAGCCGAAGCGGAACTTCAGGCCGACCGCCAGTGCGCACAGGACGCTGGCGATGGCGCCGACCGCGATGGCGCCCAGCGGCGACACCGAGGAACAGGCCGGGGTGATCGCGACCAGACCCGCGACGACACCGGACGCGGCACCGAGGCTGGTCGGGTGACCGTCGCGGAAGCGCTCCACGAGCAGCCAGGCGATCATCGCGGCCGCGGTGGCGACGATGGTGTTGAGGAACGCGAAGCCGGCGATGGCATTCGAGCCGACGGCGGAACCGGCGTTGAAGCCGAACCAGCCGAACCACAGGAGCGCGGCACCGAGCATGACCAGTGTGAGGTTGTGCGGCCGCATGGGCTCGCGCGGCCAGCCGCGGCGCTTGCCGACGACGATGGCGAGCACCAGGGCGGCGATACCGGCGTTGATGTGGACCGCGGTACCACCGGCGAAGTCGATCGCGGCCAGGTCGTTGGCGATCCAGCCGCCCGCACCCGCGGTGACGTCGTCGAAGTTGAAGACCCAGTGCGCGACCGGGAAGTAGACGATCGAGACCCAGATGCCGGCGAAGACCAGCCAGGAGCCGAACTTCATGCGGTCGGCGACCGCACCGGAGATCAGAGCCACGGTGATGATCGCGAACGTGGCCTGGAAGCCGACGAACACCAGCGAGGGGATCGTGCCGACCAGCGGGACGGCCACCTCGGTGCCGGCCTCGGCGTCAGCGAGGTACGTGCCGGCCGTCAGGCCCTGCAGCCCGGCGAACTGCAGCGGGTCGGCGACGATGCCGGCGTCGCCGACGCTCGTGCCGAACGTCATCGAATAGCCGTACAGCACCCACAGGACACCGACCAGGCCCATCGAGGCGAAGCTCATCATCATCATGTTCAGCACGCTCTTGCTGCGCACCATGCCGCCGTAGAACAGCGCGAGTCCCGGTGTCATGAGCAACACCAGGGCCGTCGCTGTCAACATCCAGGCGGTATCGCCGGTATCGGGCACTCCAGGCACGTCGACTCCTTCCCGTCTGCGCCGCGCTCCGTCCGGTATGGACGGACTCCGCGGCTGGTGCGGGAACTATCGAATCGCCGTGTTTCCGGCGTCCTCCACCGGTGTTTCGGCCAAGTGAACGAGGCCCCCCGCGGAGTTACATCCGCATGACACGTCAGGTCAGAAGGGCATCGACGTACGCAGCGGGCTCGAACGGGGCGAGATCGTCGGCGCCCTCGCCGAGGCCGACGAGCTTCACCGGGACCCCCAGCTCGCGCTGCACGCGGAACACGATCCCGCCCTTGGCCGTACCGTCGAGCTTGGTCAGGACGATGCCCGTGACCTTGACGACGTCGCTGAACACGCGGGCCTGCGTGAGCCCGTTCTGACCGGTCGTCGCGTCGAGGACGAGCAGGACCTCGTCGACCTCGGCCTGGCGGGTGACGACCCGCTTGATCTTGTCCAGCTCGTCCATCAGACCGGTCTTGGTGTGCAGGCGGCCCGCGGTGTCGAGCAGCACGACGTCGGCGCTCTCGGCGGCGCCCTGCTTGACGGCGTCGAACGCGACGCTCGCCGGGTCGGCCCCCTCGGCCCCGCGCACGACCGTGGCCCCGGCGCGCTCGCCCCAGGTGACGAGCTGCTCGGCGGCGGCGGCGCGGAACGTGTCGGCCGCACCGAGCACCACCCGGTGCCCGCCCGCGACCAGCACCCGCGCCAGCTTGCCGGTGGTGGTGGTCTTGCCCGTGCCGTTGACGCCGACGACGAGCAGCACGGCGGGGCGGCCGTCGTGCGGCAGCGCCCGGACGGAGCGGTCGAGCTCGGGACGCAGGGCCTCGGTGAGGACGTCCTTGAGCAGCTGCCGTGCCTGCTCGGCTGTGCGGACGCCGCGGGCGGCGAGCTCGGTGCGCAGGGTGTCGACGAGCTCGGCGGTGGTCTCGGGCCCGAGGTCGGCCTGCAGGAGCGTCGCCTCGACGTCCTCCCACGACTCCTCGTCCAGCTCCCCCGCACCCAGCAGGCCGAGTAGACCCTGCCCGAACCCGGAGCGGGATCGGGCGAGGCGGCCGCGCAGGCGCTCCAGCCGGCCGCCGGGTGGGGCGATGTCGTCGATGGGGACGGGTGCGGTCGGGGACGAGCCGTTCGGGGACGGTGTGGTCGGCGCGGCGGTCGTGGGGGCCGGGGTCGTGGGGGCCGGGGCCGTCGGGGGCTCGGGGGCGGTCGGGGGCTCGGGGGCGGTCGGGGGCTCGGCCGGAGCCGGAGCCGACGGGACCGGGGACGGCTCGGCCGGAGCGGGGGTGGTCGGCGCGCTGGCGGGCGCGGACCGCGCCGGCTGAGTCGGCGGGGGTGTGGTCGGTTCCGGCGCGGTCGGTTCCGGCGCGGTCGGTTCCGGCGCGGTCGGTGCCGGCGCGGTCGGTGCCGGCGCGGTCGGTGCCGGCGCGGTCGGTTCCGGCGCGGTCGGTTCCGGCGCGGTCGGTTCCGGCGCGGTCGGTTCCGGCGCGGTCGGTGCGGGCGTGGTCGGCGGGGCAGGGTCGGCCGGCTCCGCCGTGGTCGGCGTGGCGGCGGCCGAGTCGGCTCGGGTCGCGGTGCCGGTACCGGAGTCGGTGCCCGTCTCACCGGCGGCGGCCGGTGCGTCGGTCGCGGTGCGGCCGTCGGCGGCCGGGGGCGCGGTGGTCGACCGTGGTGTGGCGTCCGGGAGGGTCGCGTCGCCGTGCAGCGGGCGCTTCGGCGGGGCATCGGTCGGCGGCGCGGTGGGCGGCTCGGGGGTCGCGGCCCCGGTGCCGGGGGCGAAGGAGAAGCCGCCACCGGCCTGGTAGGTGCCACCACGGCGCGGCGGGGCGGCCGTGTCGTCGCGCTGCTCCAGCTCCTCGGCCTGCCGCAGGCTGATCCGCCGACGGCTGCGGAGCACCAGCCCCGCGACGACGGCGACGAGCACGACGGCCACCACGACCGCGATGACGATCCACAAGGTCTCCGGGGTCACCGGACCACCCTGTCATGCTCCCGCATCCACCGTCCGCCGGCACCGGACCGGCTCGTGATCGCCGCGATCCGCACCCCGGGCCCGCGCGTGGGCCGCAGCGTGCGGCGAACACGGATCACCCGCCGCCGCTCCCGACCATGATCGCCACGCGCCGCACGTCGGAGCCCTCCGCAGGACCGTCGCGTGCGGTGGACCCCGGTCATCAGGGCGGACGTGCGGCACACCGGCCCCCGCCGAGTGGCAGCAAGGCCACCATGCCGCCAGGAGATGGCAGCAAGGTGGCCTTGCTGCCACTCAGGAAGCGGGGCGCAACCGCTGGCTGATCACCGTCGTGATGCCGTCCCCGCGCATCGCGACGCCGTAGAGCGCGTCGGCGACCTCCATCGTCGGCTTCTGGTGCGTGATGACGATGAGCTGACTGGTCGAGCGCAGCTCCTCCATCAGGCTGATCAGGCGGCGGAGGTTGACGTCGTCGAGGGCGGCCTCGATCTCGTCGAGGATGTAGAACGGCGAGGGGCGGGCGCGGAAGATCGCCACCAGCAGCGCCATCGCCGTCAGCGAGCGCTCGCCACCGGACAGCAGCGACAGCCGCTTGACCTTCTTGCCGGGCGGCCGGGCCTCGACCTCCACGCCGGTGGTCAGCATGTCCTCCGGGTCGGTGAGCACGAGCCGGCCCTCACCGCCGGGGAACAGCGTGTCGAACACGATGGCGAACTCGCGCGCGACGTCGTTGTAGGCCTCCGCGAACACCTCGAGGATCTTGTCGTCGACCTCGCGGACGACGGTGAGCAGGTCGCGTCGGGTGTTCTTCAGGTCCTCGAGCTGAGTCGACAGGAACCGGTAGCGCTCCTCCAGCGCCGCGAACTCCTCCAGCGCGAGGGGGTTGACGCGGCCGAGCAGCGCGAGGTCCTTCTCCGCCCGCGCGGCCCGGCGCTCCTGGGTGGAGCGGTCGTACGGCATCGACGGGGGCTCGGTGACGTCCTCGCCGCGCTCCTTCGCCGCCTCGTACTCCCCGACCTCCGCGAGCGACGGCGGCACGGGCGCGTCCGGGCCGTACTCGCGGGCGAGGTCCTCGACGCCGAGGCCGTGGTCGGCGAGCACCTTCTCCGTCAGCTGCTCGAGGCGCAGCCGCGACTGGGCCCGCGCCACCTCGTCGCGGTGCACGGCGTCGGTGAGCTTCTCCATCAGCCCGGTGAGCCGCTGCGCGGTGAGCCGGGCCTCCCCCAGCTCGCGCTCACGGGCGTCGCGGGCGGCGGCCGCGGCGTCGCGGTCCGCGGCGGCCGCGGCGAGCGACTGCGCGATCCGCGCGCACGCCGTCTCCCCCGCCTCGACGACGAGCGCGGCCACCGCGGCCCCGCGCTCGCGCGCCTCCCGGGCTGCCGCGGCGCGCTGGCGGGCCAGCCGCTCCGACGACGCCTGGCGCCGCAGCGACTCCGCCCGCCCCGAGATCGCCCGCGCCCGCTCCTCCGCGGTGCGCAGCGACAGGCGTGCCTCGACCTCGGAACTGCGGGCCGTCTCCAACGCGTCGGCGGCGGCGTCGCGGATCTCGGTGTCGGGCTCGTCGTCGACCGGCTCGTCCTCTGCGACGGCGAGCTGCCGCTCGGCGGCCTCCAGCGCCAGGAGGGCGTCGGAGCGGCGCGACTCGACGCCGTCGCGGCGCTCGCGCAGCCGCTGGGCCTCTGCCGCGGCCGAGCGCACGGCCTGCTCCATCCGCCCCAGCTGCGCCGACGCCGCCGACCGGCGCTGCTCGGCGGCGTTGCGGGCCTGCCGCGCGGTCTCGACGTCGGCCAGCCGGGCCGCCTCCTCCGCCCGGGCGCCCTCCAGGGCGGGCAGCAGCCGGGCGAGTTCCTCCTCGACGCGGTCGCGCGCCTGCACGGCCTCGTCGACGGCCGCCTGCACGTCGAGCGCGCTCGTCGCCGTGCCCGACCCCCCGGACGCCCGGGCGGCGCCGAGCACGTCGCCGTCGGCGGTGACGGCGGTGAGCGCGGGGTCGGCGGCGACGACGGCCGCGGCGGCGTCGAGCGAGTCGACGACGACGACGCCGTCGAGCAGCCGGTGCACGGCGGCCCCGACCGGCCCGTCGGACGACACGCCGTCGGTGACCCAGCGGACCCCGATGGCAGCAAGGCCACTTTCCTGCCGTCTGGTGGCGGCAAGGTGGCTGTGCTGCCGTTCCGGGGAGCCCACCACCAGTGACGCCCGCCCCTCACCACGCGTCCGCAGCAGGTGCAGCGCGCGCACCGCCGCCTCCGCATCGGCCACCGCCACCGCGTCGGCCAGCTCCCCGAGCACCGCCGCGACGGCCGTACGGGCCCACGGCTCCACGGAGATCAGCCCGGGCACCGCGCCCAGCACGCCGTCCTCGCCCAGCAGCGCCGCCGAGCCGTCCTTGCGCGCCAGCCCGACCGACAGCGCGTCGACCCGCGCCCGCCAGTGCGCGCGCTGCTTCTCCGCCTCGCGCTCGCGTCCCACCAGCTCGGCGACCCGGGCGCGCGTGCTCTCGTGCGCCTCCACCGCCGTGGCCTGGCGCTGCTCCAGCTCGGCGGGCACCTCACCGGAGTCGACGGCGTCGCCCGCCGCGTCGAGCTCGGCCTGCGCGGCGACGGTCCGGCCCTCGGCCTCGGCGAGAGCGTCGGAGAGCCGCTCGATCTCGTCGGCGGTGGCGGCCGCGGTGCTGCGCATGGCCTCGGCGCGCCCGGCCAGGGTGGCGAGGCCGGCGCGGCGGTCGGCCAGCGCCCGGACCGCGGCCTGGTGGGCGCGCTCCGCGGCCTGCAGGGTCCGCTCGTGCTCGGCGCGGGTCTCCAACAGCTCGGCGAGCAGGCCGCGCGCCTCGGTGACGGCCGCGATCAGCTCGT
The DNA here is from genome assembly GCF_019263705.2 of Pseudonocardia abyssalis. Taxonomy (NCBI): domain Bacteria; kingdom Bacillati; phylum Actinomycetota; class Actinomycetes; order Pseudonocardiales; family Pseudonocardiaceae; genus Pseudonocardia; species Pseudonocardia abyssalis. The sequence continues at coordinate 92,515 of NZ_JADQDK010000001.1, read as the reverse complement.
CCTCCTGCTCGGAGACGGCGTCGGCCTCGGCGTCGAGCTGGTCGGGGTCGCGCCCGGGAGCGCGTTCCTCGGCCGACGCGGCGAGGTGGCGGGCGCGCTCCTGCGCGAGCCGGACGGTGCCGGAGAGGCGCTCGGCCAGCGCGGAGAGCCGGTACCAGGTGTCCTGCGCGGCGGCGAGGCGCGGCGCGTCGGCGGCCAGTGCGGACTCCAGCCGCTCCTGCTCGACGCGCGCGACGGACAGCTGCTCCTCGACCTCGGCGCGCCGGGCCCTGGCCTGGGACTCGTCGGCCTCCTCGCGGGCCAGCGAGTCGCGCAACGTCACGAGGTCGTCGGCGGCGAGGCGCAGGCGGGAGTCGCGCAGGTCGGCCTGCACGCTCTGGGCCTTCCGGGCGATCTCCGCCTGGCGGCCCAGCGGCTTGAGCTGGCGGCGCAGCTCCGCGGTGAGGTCGGTGAGCCGGGTGAGGTTGGCCTGCATCGCGTCGAGCTTGCGGAGCGCCTTCTCCTTGCGCTTGCGGTGCTTGAGGACGCCCGCGGCCTCCTCGATGTAGGCGCGGCGGTCCTCGGGCCTGCTCTGCAGCACCGAGTCGAGCTGGCCCTGCCCGACGATCACGTGCATCTCGCGGCCGATGCCGGAGTCCGAGAGCAACTCCTGGATGTCGAGGAGCCGGCACGCCGAGCCGTTGATCTCGTACTCGCCCGCGCCGTCGCGGAACATCCGCCGCGTGATCGACACCTCGGAGTACTCGATCGGCAGCGCGCCGTCGGAGTTGTCGATCGTCAGCGTCACCTCGGCGCGCCCCAGGGGCGCCCGCCCGGACGTCCCGGCGAAGATGACGTCCTCCATCTTGCCGCCGCGCAGCGCCTTCGCGCCCTGCTCGCCGAGCACCCAGCTGATCGCGTCGACGACGTTGGACTTGCCCGAGCCGTTCGGGCCGACGACGCAGGTGATCCCGGGTTCCAGGCGCAGGGTCGTGGCCGAGGCGAAGGACTTGAAGCCCTTCAGCGTCAGGCTCTTGAGGTGCACGGCTCTCCTGCCTCGGACGGGTTCCGCAGCGTAGCGATCCGGGCACCGCCGCTAGCCGAGCGCCCCCGCGCGACGCCCGCCCACGACGACGCCGACCAGCAGCACCGTGGCGATCGCCGCGACCGAGAGCCCCAGCGCCCCGAAGTCGCCGACGGCGACCACCACCCCGGCGAGCACGCCCCCGCACGCCCCGGCGACGTTCATGGTGACGTCGGAGAGCCCCTGCACCCGGGCGCGGTCGGCGAGCGGCACCGCGTCGGTGAGCAGCGCCGACCCGGCGACGAGCGCCGCAGACCAGCCCAACCCGAGCGCGACGAGTCCCACGGACAGCAGCACGGGATCGGTGGACGCCGCGGGTGCGGCCACGAGCCCCGCCGCGACGAGCAGCACCGCGCCGCCGACGAGCACGGGCCGCCGTCCCCAGCGGTCGGCGAGCGCCCCGAACACCGGGCTGAGCACGTACATGCCGGCGACGTGCAGGCTGATCACCAGCCCGACGAGCGTCACCGACGCCCCGCCGTGGTCCATGTGCACCGGCGTCAGCGACATCAGGCCGACCATCAGCAGGTGCGAGACGGCGATCGACCCGATGGCGAGCAGCGCGGCGGGATGTTCCCGCGCCGCGCTCCACGCACTGCGCACGGGCGCCACGGGGGCGTCGACCGACGCCGCCCGCGCACGGGCCAGCAGCAGCGGGTCCGGCCGCAGCCCCACGGCGACGACGACCGCGGCCGCCGCGAACGCCACCGCGGAGAGGAGGAACGGGCCGCTCGCCGGGACCATCCCGAGGCCGGACGCGACGGCCTGCATCGGCCCCGCCAGGTTGGGCCCGGCGACGGCACCCACCGTCACCGCCCACACCACGACGGCCAGCGCGCGGGCCCGGGCACCGGGCTCGGCCAGGTCGGTGGCCGCGAACCGCGCCGCGAGCCCCGCGGCCGACGCCGCCCCGAAGGGCACCAGCGCGACGAGCAGCAGCGGCCAACTGCCCAGGGCCAGTGCGCCGACGGCCCCGGCCGCGCCGAGCGCCCCCGCCCCGTACCCGAGCACCAGCGCCGGCCGCCGCCCGGACCGCGCGGCCAGCCGCGAGACCGGCAGCGCCACCAGCGCCGTGCCGACGACGATCGCGGTGAGCGCGGCGCCGCCGACCACGTCGGAGCCCGAGAGGTCCGCGGCGGTCAGGCTCGCGAGTGCGATCCCCGTGGCCACGCCGATCCCGCCGAGGACCTGGGCCACCACCAGCACCCCGACGATCCGTCGCTGCAGGTAGGCGGTGCGTCGATCCGTCGTGGTCACCGGGGCATCGTGTCCCGTGCGGTGGCCGCGGCGCCAGGGCGTTCTCAGACCTCGACGAACCCGTCGAGGCCGCCCTTCGCGTCGCCCCACTGCTCGACGACCTCGTCGACGCGCCCCGGCGTCCGGTCCCCGCGCAGGAGCGCGAGCAGGCGTTCGCAGGATCGGCGGTCGCCCTCCGCGACGACGGCGACGCGCCCGTCGCGCAGGTTCCGGGCCTCGCCGACGAGGTGCAGCTCACGTGCCCGGCAGCGGGTCCACCAGCGGAAGCCGACGCCCTGGACGTGCCCGTGCACCCAGGCGTTGAGCCGAACGGAGGACTCGGCCCCGACACGCACCATGCTGCTAGGTTACCGCCCGTGATCAGCACTGGTCGGCGCGGTGCGCCGCTCCTGGCCGGGCTCTCGGCCGGCGCGGTCCTGATCGCCGCGGTCGTGCTCGTCGCCCCGGTGGGGGCCCTGCCGATCGACACCGCGCTCGGCGTCCCGCTGGCCGCCGCGCCTGCCACCACCGCTCCCCCGACGACGACCGCGCGCCGCACCACCGTCCCGCGCCCGGTCCTCGCCCCGCCGACGACCGCACCCACCACCACCCCCGCTCCGACGACCACCGTCGAGCCGACGCCCGAGCCCGAGCCCACGACGGCCGCGCCCCGGCGGGCCGCGGGCGGTCCGGCGGCGCAGGTCGTCGAGCTCACCAACGCCGAACGCGCCGACGCCGGCTGCGACCCACTCGTGACCGACCCCCGGCTCGCCGCCGCGGCGCAGGGCCACGCGGAGGACATGTCGGCAGGTGGCTACTTCGACCACGTCAGCCGGGACGGGCGCCGGTTCGACGACCGGATCGGTGCCCAGGGCTACCCGTCCCCGGGTGGGGAGAACATCGCGCGCGGGCAGGAGACCGCGGCCGAGGTCGTGCAGGGCTGGATGGACTCCCCCGGCCACCGCCGCAACATCGAGAACTGCGACTTCACCGCCATCGGCGTCGGTTTCGCCGACGACGGCAACTACTGGGTGCAGAACTTCGGGTTCTGACCGGACGTGATCGCCGCGAGGTGAGGGGCCGGGTCGCCCGGACCGCGACGACGCCCACCTCGCGACGATCACCGCCGCCGGTCACCGGGCGGCCGGCGGAGCCCCCGCACCGCCGGCCGCCCGCCGCGGACGTCACCCGGTGGGTGTCGCCTGGCTCGTGGGCGCAGCCGGGGCCGCACCGGTGGGGGTGGGCGCGGGCGTCGCGCCGGGTGTCACGGTGGGTGTCACGGTGGGTGTCACGGTGGGTGTCACGGTGGGTGTCGGCACAGCCACCACCAGCGGCCCCGGCGGGACCGCGACGCACCCGCCCGTGCGGGCGTCGTACCCGGAGGTGCCGCGCGGGTACGGCGCGGAGGGCCCCTGCTCCGCGATCGGGGCGCCGGAGTCGTCGTAGCAGTTCGCCGGGGTGTCGATCGGCCGTCCGTCCTGGTCGAACAGGTAGACCCCGGTCAGGGGCACCCCGTCGGCGTCGACCGGCCGGATGTCCTCGATCCGGCGGTCGTCCTGCCACAGGCCCGCGTTGTACGTGGTGATCGCCGACCGGGGCGCGCCGTACACGGCGAACGCGACCGGCAACGCCAGCGCGACCAGGGCCGCGAACGCGTTGAGCGGCACCACCAGCCACAGCAGCCGCCGGTCGACCCGGGTCCGGAACCCGAGCCACACCGAGACCGGCACGAGGAGCACCGCGAGGAGTAGCAGCGGCGCCCCGTCCCGCACGCCGAGGACGAACCCGACGACGACCGCCGCGGCCAGCACCGCCCGCAGCAGCCACCACGCGGGCTGCAGGCTCGCGACGAACGCGGTGAGCCGCCCGGCGGCGGAGTACGGGTCGGGCACCGACCGCGCCGCCCGCCGGACCGCGGGCAGCGCCGCCACCTGCGTCATCCGCGGCCCGCCCCGCCACACGACGGGCACCGCGACGGCCCCGAGGAACAGCCCGAACAGCACGAACCCGAGGCCGGACCCGACGTCGAAGGACGCCGTGAGCCCCCCGAACAGCACGAACCCGGTGGGCACGAGCAGTGCGACGAGCGCGAACCGGGCCGCACCCTCCCCGTCCGCGGGCGCGGTCTGCGGCGCGGAGGGGTAGCCGGCCGCGGCCCGCAGTTCGGCCGCGTAGGCCCGCGGGGTGCCCAGCCGGGCACCGAACGCGGCGCGGTCGGCGTCGGTCCCCAGCTCCGCGCCGACCTCGGACAGGTGCGCAGCCACGTCGTCGAGGATCTCCGAGACCTCGGTCGCGGGGAGGTCCGACAGCGCGTCGCGGAGCCCGTCCAGGTACTCCCGCTGCGCGGTGCCGTGCACGTCGGCGGTCATCCCCCCACCAGCCCTTCCATCGTCCCGGCGAACGTGCGCCAGGTCTTCGTCGACTCCGTCAGCCGGTCACGCCCGTTGGCGTTGAGGCTGTAGTACTTGCGGTGCGGGCCCTCCTCGCTGGGCACCACGTAGGACGTGAGCAGCCCGGCGTTGTAGAGCCGGCGCAGCGTGCCGTAGACCGAGGCGTCGCCGACGTCGTGCAGCCCGGCGGTGCGCAGGCCGCGCAGGACCTCGTAGCCGTAGCCGTCGGCCCGGTCGAGCACGGCGAGGACCGCGAGGTCGAGCACGCCCTTGAGCAGCTGGGTCGGATCCACACGACGCACAGTACTACGCATCGCGCAGTACTTCGACAGGCGCACCAGCCGGCGAGCCGCGAAGATCGCGCGCGGATATCCTGCGGTCCGGCCGCAGGGTGAGGAGCACGCGATGTCCGTCGTCGACAACGCCATCTACGTCGACGGCAGGCGCGCCGTGGTCCCGACGTCGCTCGACCACACCTTCGAGGAGCTGAAGTCCTGCCCGACCGACGGCCACAGCTTCTGCTGGATCGGCATGTTGCGGCCGAGCGACCAGGAGATCCAGGCCGTCGCCGACGAGTTCGGGCTGCACAGCCTCGCCGTCGAGGACACCGTCACCGCCCACCAGCGCCCGAAGCTGGAGCGCTACGGCGACCTGCTGTTCGTCGTGCTCCGCCCCGCCCGCTACGTCGACCCGGTCGAGGTCGTGGAGATCGGCGAGGTGCACCTGTTCGTCGGGCCCGACTTCGTGATCACCGTGCGGCACGCGGAGGAACCCGACCTCGGCGCCGTCCGCAAGCGCCTGGAGGCCGATCCCGAACTGCTCCACCACGGGCCGTACGCCGTGCTCTACGCGGTGCTGGACAAGGTCGTCGACGACTACGCCCCCGTGCTCGACGGCCTGCAGGACGACATCGACGAGATCGAGGTCCAGGTCTTCGGCGGCGATCCCGGCGTCTCCAAGCGCATCTACACCCTCACCCGCGAGGTGATCGAGTTCCAGCGCGCGGTGGAGCCGCTGGAGGCGCTGTTCACCGATCTGCGCGAGCGGCTCAAGGAGAAGGCGGGCGCGTCCGACCTGGAGCTGCGCCGGGCCCTGCGCGACGTCGCCGACCACGCCACCCGCGTCATGGAGCGCATCGAGGGCTTCCGCCAACTGCTCACCAACATCCTCACCGTGAACGCCGCGCTCGTCGGGCAGCGGCAGAACGAGGAGATGGCCCGGATGACGCAGGCGGGCTACGACCAGAACGAGCAGGTCAAGCGCATCTCCTCGTGGGCGGCCATCCTCTTCGCACCGACGCTGGTGGCCTCGATCTACGGCATGAACTTCGACGTCATGCCCGAGCTGCACTGGGCGCTGGGCTACCCGTTCGCGGTGCTGCTCATGGTGCTGCTCGGCACCGGGCTCTACCTGAGCTTCAAGCGCCGCGGCTGGCTCTGACCCGTCAGGACGGCGTCAGGACCGGGCCCGCGGGCGTCAGCACGGCGCAGGATCCCGGCCGGCCGCGGCGCGACGGGGCACAACGGACACATGACCCTCGCCGACCTGATCCCCGCCCTGCGCACCTCGCTGTCCGCGAAGCTCGAACCCGGTCTGTGGCCGGAGACGGCCCGCGCGCACTGCGACGGGAGCCTCGACGTCGGCGGGGTCGATCTCAGCGGTCTCGCGGCCCGGTTCGGGACGCCGGTCGTCGCCGTCGACACCACCGACGTGCGCTCCCGCGTCCGCACCTACCGCGACGCGCTGCCCGGGGTCGAGATCGCCTACGCGGGCAAGGCGTTCCTCTGCCGCGGGATGGCGCGCCTCGTCGACCAGGAGGGGCTCACGCTGGACGTCTGCTCCGGGGGCGAGGTGGCCGTCGCCGCCGCGGCGGGCTTCCCCGGGGAACGGATGGTGCTGCACGGCAACGTCAAGGCACCCGAGGACCTCAAGGCCGCGTTCGCCGCGGGCGTCGGCCGGGTGGTGATCGACTCCCTCGACGAGATCGCGCCGCTCGCCGCGTCGGCGCCGCGCCGGCAGCGGGTGCTGCTGCGGGTCGTCCCGGGCCTCGACGGCGACACCCACGCAGCGCTCACGACCGGCAACGAGGACCAGGGGGTCGGGCTGTCGATCACCACCGGGGCCGCCGCCGAGGCCGTGCGCCGCATCCTGGACCGCCCGGAGCTGGAGCTGGTCGGGGTGCACTGCCACATCGGGTCGCAGGTGCGGTCGGTGACCCGCTGTGCCTCGGCGGCGGCCCGGTCGATCGCGTTCCTCGGCGAGATCGCGCGCGAGCACGGCGTGCTACTCGGGCAGCTCGACCTCGGCGGCGGGCACGCCGTGGGCTGGACCGCCGCCGAGCCCGGCCTGTCCCCCGGCGCGCTCGCCCGCACGCTCCCCGCGGTGCTGGCGAACGAGAGCCGCCGCGCCGGCATCCCGGTCCCGCGACTGACGGTCGAGCCGGGACGCGCGATCGTCGCCCGGGCAGGCGTGACCGTCTACCGGGTGTGCGCGGTCAAGCGCGGGGTGACGCGCACGTTCGTCGCGGTCGACGGCGGGATGTCGGACAACCCCCGCCCCGCGCTGTACGGGGTGCGGTACCCGGTCCGGCTCGTCGGGCGCCCGGCTACGGCCGCTCCGGCCCCGGTCACGGTGGTGGGGCGGCACTGCGAGAGCTCCGACGTCCTCGCCGAGGACGTGCTGCTCCCCGGGGACGTCGCGGTGGGAGACCTGCTGGTCGTGCCGTGCAGCGGGGCCTACCACGTGTCGCTGTCGTCGAACTACAACCACGTCGGGCGGCCCCCGGTGGTGGCGGTGGCGGGCGGTGCGGCCCTGCCCCTGCTGCGCCGGGAGACCATGGACGACCAGCTGCGCCGGGACGTGGGCTGACCCGCCCCGCCCCGCCCCGCCCCGCCCCGCCCCGCCCCGCCCCGCCCTGTCGCAGTGGGGTGGCTTCACTCCAACCGGACTGCAGTGAAGCCACCCCACTGCAGGTCGGGAGGTCGCGCCGGGGCCACAGGGGACCGCGCGGGCGCGACGGGTGGGCTAGAGCGTGCGGGGGCGGGGTTGGCAGCGGGGGCAGCTGAAGCTGCTGCGGTTCATGAAGCTCTCGCGCCGGATCGGGGTGCCGCAGCGGCGGCAGGGGCGGTCGGCCTGGCCGTAGGCGTCGAGCGAGCGGTCGAAGTAACCCGACGCCCCGTTGACGTTGACGTACAGCGCGTCGAACGAGGTGCCGCCCGCCTCCAGCGCGGCGTCCATGACCTCCGTGGCCGCGGTCAGCACGGTGCGGCCCTGCGCCCGGGTCAGCTTGCCGGTCGGCCGTTCGCCGTGCAGCCGCGCCCGCCACAGCGCCTCGTCGGCGTAGATGTTGCCGATGCCGGAGACGACGGTCTGGTCGAGCAGCGCGCGCTTGAGGCCGGTGCGGCGACGGCGGATCCCGGCGACGGCGGCGTCGAGGTCGAACGCCGGATCCATCGGGTCGCGGGCGATGTGCGCGACCGGTTCGGGCAGCCGGTCCGGTCCGACGACGGGGTGCAGCGACAGCCCGCCGAACGTGCGCTGGTCGACGAACCGCAGCTCCGGGCCGTCGTCGGCGAACCGCAGGCGGACGCGCAGGTGCTTCTCGTCGGGCCGGCCGTGGTCGGCGACGAGCATCTGCCCGCTCATCCCGAGGTGGGCGAGCAGCGCCTCGTCGCCGTCCAGGTCGAGCCACAGGTACTTGCCGCGGCGGCGCGCCGCGGTGATCGTGCGGCCGGCGAGGCGCGCGGCGAAGTCCGGGCCGCCCGCGACGTGCCGGCGGACCGCCCGCGGATGGGCGACGTCGACGGCGGAGACGGTGCGGTCGAGCACGTGGTCGGCCAGCCCGCGCCGGACGACCTCGACCTCGGGGAGCTCGGGCACGCGCGCGTCAGGAGGCGGCGGAGCTGCCGGTGGCGGCCTCGGCCGTCAGTGTGCGCCAGGCCAGCTCGGCGGCCTTCTGCTCCGCTTCCTTCTTCGTGCGGCCGTCGCCGGAGCCGAGGTCGCGACCGGACACGACGGCCGTGGCGGTGAAGACCTTCAGGTGGTCGGGGCCGTCCTCGGTGATGCGGTACTCGGGCACGCCGAGGTCGGCGGCCGCGGTGAACTCCTGCAGGCTCGTCTTCCAGTCCAGCCCCGCGCCGAGCAGGGGCGCGCCGACGAGCAGCGAGTCGAACAGCCGGTGCACGACGTCGCGCGCCGCCTCCAGGCCGTGCTCCAGGTACACCGCGCCGATCAGGGCCTCGGTGGCGTCGGCGAGGATGCTCGACTTCGTGCGCCCGCCCGTCATCTCCTCGCCGCGACCGAGGTAGAGGTACGCGCCGAGCCCGTCGGGTCCCATCGTCTCCGCGACACCGGCGAGCGCATGCATGTTGACGACGCTCGCGCGCAGCTTCGCGAGCTGCCCCTCCGGCAGGTCGGGGTGCTCGAGGTAGAGCGACTCGGTGACCACGATGGACAGCACCGAGTCGCCCAGGAACTCCAGGCGCTCGTTCGTGGGCAGCCCGCCGTTCTCGTAGGCGTAGCTGCGGTGGGTCAGTGCGAGGACCAGCAACTCCTCGCCCAGCCCGATGCCCAGGGCATGGAGCAGGGGCCCACGGTCGTCCGTGGGCCCCTGTTGGCCGTGTCCTGGCACGAGGATCCGGGGATCAGGCCGGGCTGACGACCTGGCGGCCGTCGTACTGTCCGCACGTCGGGCACGCCATGTGCGGGGGCTTGACGGCGCGGCAGGCGCGGTTCGAGCAGGCGGCGAGCGTGGGGGCAGTGGCCTTCCACTGCGACCGACGCGAGCGCGTGTTCGACCGCGACATCCGGCGCTTCGGAACGGCCACGATGAATCTCCTAGCGATGCTCGGTTTCCGACTGGAGTACTTCAGTCGGCGGGTAGGCGCTCACGCAGAGCGGCCCAACGAGGGTCAAGTGTCTCATGCCCGTGGTCGGGCGCGAGCTCGGCCCACTTCTCGCCGCACTCGACGCACAGCCCGGCGCAGTCCGGACGGCACAACGGGGACAGCGGCAGGTCCAGTACCAGGGCATCCCGGACGATCTGTTCGACGTCGACCTGCTCGTCGGCGACGCGCGGCAGCTCGTCGGCGTCGGTGGTCTCGTCGGTGACGCTGTCGGGGTAGGCGAACAGCTCCGCCAGCTCGACGGTGATCTCGTCGGTCAGCGGGTCGAGGCAGCGCGCGCACTCCCCCTCCAGCGACGCGTGCGCGGAACCGGAGACGTAGATCCCCTCGGTGACCGACTCCAGCCGGATCTCGAGCTCGACGGGACTGCCCTCGGGCACGCCGATGGTCTCCAGACCGAGCCGCTCGGGTTCACCGGGGGCGGGGACGGTGCGGGTGTAGGGCTTCATGGCGCCCGGTCGGCGCCCGAGCTCCCGGGTGCCGAAGACCCAGGGGCTCACGGGGCCGCGGGACGCGGGACGGTGTGCGCTCACCGGACCCAGGGTAGGCCCCCGCGCGACCGGTTACCGCGCCCCGGCCCGGCGCCGACCACGGGCCGGCCGCGGATCCGGGCGCAGCGCATCCCGGAACGGCGGTCGTCGGCAACGGCAGCACAGCCACTTTCCCGCCGTCTCGTGGCGGCACAGTGGCTTTACTGCCGTCCGGGGCGGGCGACGGGCGGCGGGCCCTGGAGCTGTGGGCCCGGCGGCGGGTACGGCCCGTCCACGACCGACCGGTCGAACCGGTCGGCGATCAGGGCGGCGAGCCCGAGGAACGCGTCGCGGGTGCGGGGGCGCAGCCGGGCCAGCTCGACGCGGCCACCGGTGGCCAGGTGCGGGTCGTGCGGGATCTCGACGACCGCGCGGCAGCGGGCCGCGAAGTGCTCGCGGATGCGCCCGGCGTCGACCTCGTCGCTCGTGCGGTCGCAGGACAGCACCACCACGGCGTTGCGGGCGAGGTCGGGGTGGCCGTGGGCGAGCAGCCAGTCGAGGGTCTTGCTGGCCCGGCTGGCCCCGTCGACGGTGGGCGCGCCGACGATGATCACGCTGTCGGCCAGCGTCAGCGTGCCCTCCATCGCCGAGTGCACGAGCCCGGTGCCCGAGTCGGTGATGACGATGTTGAAGAACCGCGACAGCGCCGCGCTGATCTGCTCGTACTCCTCGCGGCTGAACGCGTCGCTCGACGCCGGGTCCTGCTCGGACGCCAGCACCTGCAACCGCCCGGCCAGGCTCGTGTAGCGGGTGATGTCGGCCCAGGAGTGGATCCGGTCGATGTCGCGCAGGAGTTCGCGGACCGTCACCGAGGACTCGCCGGTGAGCCGGTCGGCGAGCGTGCCCGCGTCGGGGTTGGCGTCGAGGACGACGACCCGGTCGCCGCGGTGCTCGGCCAGCGCCAGGCCCAGGCAGGTGACGACGGTCGTCTTGCCGACGCCGCCCTTGATCGAGGTGACGGCGATGCGGTGGGTGACCGACAGGGGGCGCCGCAGCCGGTGCACCAGCACCCGCCGGGTGCGCTCCGGCTCGCTCGGGCCGGGGTTCACCAGCCCGCCGCTGAACCGGTGCACGACCGCCCGCCAGCCCTCCTCCGGGACGTCGGCGCGGCGGCGCACGATCATGTCGTCGGTGAGCTCACCGGCGGTGTGCGTGCCGTCCCCGAACCGCGTCTCCCCGAAGCCCGTCTCCACTGCATCCCCCGCACTCGGCCCACCCGGTGTGTGCTGCAGGCGATGCCCGTAGCGCTCCCACCAGCCCGCGGGGTCCGGTTCGACCCGCCGCGCCATGGCACGCAGAGTAGCGTGACCAACCCGCTGAGTGGCCGGGTTCGGGGTCAGTCGATCAGGTCCATCCCGGTGCCGCTGCGGCCGTGGCCGGGGGCGGTCCGCCCGGGGCCGCCCTGGCCGCGCCAGAGCTGGCTGCGACCCTGCCCGACGGTGCGCAGCGCCTTGCCCAGGGTGTCCTCGAACTCGGCGAGCTTCGCGTCGACGTAGCCGTCGCACTCGCGACGCAGCCGCTCGGACTCCGCCTCCGCCGCGTCGACGACCCGCGCCCCCTCGGCGTGCGCGGTGCGCACGACCTCGGTCTGCGACACCAGCCGCGCCTGCTCGGCCAACCCGTCGGTGGCGTAGCGGTCGTAGGCGGCGCGCCCGGCCGCGTCGAGCCGCTCGGCCTCGGCGCGGGCCCGGTCGGTCAGCTCGGTGTACTGCCGGCGCCCCTCCACCACCGCGCGCTCGGCCTCGTGCCGGGCCTGCGCGAGGGTCTGCTCCGCCTCCGCGCGCGCCTCCTCGACCAGCCGCGTCGCCTCGGCGTGGGCGTCGGCGAGCATCTGCTCGGCGTCGGCCTGCGAGCCCGTTCGGGTCGCCTCCGCCTCGCGCTCGGCCTCGCCGACGATGTCGTCGCGGCGGTCGAGCACGTCCTGGGCGTCGTCGAGCTCGCCGGGGAGTGCCTCCCGGACGTCGTCGAGCAGCTCGAGGACGTCGCCGCGGGGGACCACGCAGTTCGAGGTCATCGGGACGCCCCGAGCCTCCTCGACGACGGTCACCAACGCGTCGAGTGATTCGAAGACCCGGTACACGCGGGCATCCTCCCACCGGCACACCGCCGGACGGCGTATTGGGCCCGGCCCCGCGTGTCAAGTTCCGATCGGGTGATCAGGCCCGTTCCGCGATGCGCTCCAGCAACCGCTGGTGTACGGCCGCGGGCAGCAGGTGGGCGACGTCACCCCCGAACGTGGCCACCTCCTTCACCAGGGAGCTCGCGATGAAGCTGAACTCGGGGCTGGTGGGCATGAACAGGGTGTCGACGCCGGAGAGGCGGTGGTTCATCTGCGCCATCTGCAACTCGTAGTCGAAGTCGGAGACCGCGCGGATGCCCTTGACGATCGCGCGGATGTCGTGGGTCACGCAGTAGTCGACGAGCAGGCCGTGGAAGGAGTCGACGCGCACGTTCGGCCACCGCTGGGCCTGCTCGGTGAGCATCTCGATCCGCTCCTCGAGCGTGAACATGCCCTTCTTGGACTTGTTCACCAGCACCGCGACGACGACCTCGTCGAACAGCGGGGCCGTGCGCCCGATGATGTCGAGATGTCCGTTCGTGACCGGATCGAACGAACCGGGGCAGACCGCGCGCCTCATGCGCGGGACCCTACCCGGCGGGCACGGCGGCGCCGCCCGGAGTAGAACTCGATCCGTGCCCGTACTCGATCACGTCGTGCCGACCCCCGACGGTGACTGCCCCGTGACCCTGCACCTGCCCGACGAGGGCCCCGGCCCGTGGCCGGCGGTGATCCTCTACCCCGACGCGGGCGGAGTCCGCGAGACGATGCGCGCGATGGCCGACCGCCTCGCCGCCACCGGTGACGGCTACGCCGTGCTGCTGCCCGACGTCTACCACCGCACCCCCGGCTGGGCCCCGTTCGACCTGGCCACCGTCTTCACCGAGGACGACGAACGCGGCCGGCTGATGGGCATGGTCAAGGGCGTCACCGCGGAGATGTACCGCAGCGACCTCGACGCGCTGCTGGACTTCCTCTCCGCCGCCACCGAGGTGTCCGGCGAGGCCGTCGGCACCACCGGGTACTGCATGGGCGGGCGGGCGTCGATGATCGTCGCCTCGCACCGGCCCGACCGGATCACCGCCACCGCCTCGTTCCACGGCGGCGGGATCGCCTCGGCCGAGGACCCGGACAGCCCGCACCTGCGCGCGGGCGACATCCGCTCCACCGTCTACGTCGCGGGCGCCACCGACGACGGCTCCTTCGACGACGCCGCGCGCGACCGGCTGGAGGAGGCGCTGACCGGGGCCGGCGTGACCCACACGATCGAGACCTACCCCGCCGCCCACGGCTTCGCGGTGCCCGACAACCCCACCTTCGACGAGGACGCGGCCGCCCGGCACTGGGCGGCGCTGGAGTCCCTCTACGCGGAGGCCCTCCCCCGCGCGTGACGGTCCTGCTGCTGTTCGTCGCCGGGGTCGGGGCCGGGCTGTCCGGGTCGATCGCAGGGCTGGCGTCGCTGTTCTCCTACCCCGCACTGCTCGCGGTCGGACTGCCCGCCACCACCGCGAACGTGACCAACACCGTGGCGCTGGCGTTCTCGACCGTCGGGCAGGTCGCGGGGTCGCGCCCGGAGCTGACCGGCCAGTGGCCGGTCCTGCGCCGCCTCGCCCCGATCACGCTGGTCGGTGGGGCCGCCGGCGCCGCACTGGTGCTGGTGACGCCGCCGGAGACGTTCGAGCGGATCGTGCCGTTCCTCGTGGGAGGGGCGGCGGTCGTGCTGCTGTTCCAGCCGCGGATCCGGGCGGCGGCCGAGCGCCGCGGGGCGCCGGAGGCCGGACCGGCCGTGCTCGTCGGCATGTTCCTGGTGGCCGTCTACGGCGGGTACTTCGGTGCTGCGGCGGGCGTGCTGATGCTCGCGCTGGTGCTGATCGGGCTGCCCGTGTCGCTGGCCCGCGGCAACGCGCTCAAGGCCGTGCTGCTGGGGATGGCCAACGCGATCGCCGCGGTCGGCTTCGTCGTGCTCGGCGTCGTCGCGTGGTGGGCGGTGCCGCCGCTGGCGGTCGGGGTCGCACTCGGGGGCTGGTGCGGCCCGAAGGTGGTGCGCAGGCTGCCCGCCGGGCCGCTGCGCGTCGGCATCGCGCTCGCGGGGCTCGGGCTCGCCGTCGGGCTGGCCGTGCAGGCCTACTGATACCCGCCCGTGAACAGCACCGTCTCGCCGTAGCGCCGCTGCCGCACCGCGACGAGCGGGTCGGGCCAGGCGAACGACCCGCCGTCGCGCCCGCGCCCGGCCCGGCGCTCCACCACGACGAGCGCGTCGTCGGCGAGCCACCCGTTCCCGGCCGCGGCGACGAGCCACCCGGCCACCTCGTCGTCGGGCACGTCGTAGGGCGGGTCGACGAGCACCACGTCGAACGCCCGCGGCGCGGGGGCGCCCAGCACCGTGCCCGCCGGGGCCGCCCGCACCTGCGCCCCCGGCAGCCCGAGCTCCGCGACGTTGCGCTGCAGCACCGCGGCCGCGCGCCGGTCGGACTCCACCAGCAGAGCGTGCGCCGCGCCCCGCGACAGGGCTTCCAGCCCGAGCGCCCCCGAGCCCGCGCACAGGTCGAGCACCGCGGCGCCGTCGAGACCGGGGTCGTGCCCCAGCGCGCTGAACAGGGCCTCACGGACGCGGTCGGAGGTGGGCCGGGTGCCCGACGGCGGCACGGTCAGGCGCCGCCCCCCGGCCGTCCCGGCGATGATGCGGGTCATGCGGCTCCGCCGCCCGTCATTCCAACTCCAGCAGGAGGTCGCCGCCCTCCACCTGCTGGACCTTGCCGATCGCCAGCCGGCCCACCGTGCCGCCCTGCTGCGCGGTGATCGAGGCCTCCATCTTCATCGCCTCGATCGTGGCGACGGTCTGCCCGTCGTCGACCTTGTCGCCCTCCGCCACCTGCAGCGTCACGACGCCGGCGAACGGGGCGGCGACGTGGCGGTCGTTGCCCCGGTCGGCCCGCTCCGCGGCCTTGACGTCGGTGGAGACGGAGTCGTCGCGCACCGCCGTCGGCCGCATCTGCCCGTTGAGGGTGGCGAGGACGGTGCGGTAGCCGCGCTCGTCGGCCTCGGAGATCGCCTCCAGCTCGATGAGCAGCGTGACACCCTGCTCGAGGGTGACGATGTGCTCCGTCTCGGGCTCCAGGCCGTAGAGGAAGTCCTTCGTCGACAGCACGGAGGTGTCCCCGTAGGCCTCCTGGTGAGCCTCGTACTCCTTCGTGGGGGCCGGGAACAGCAGCCGGTTGAGCGTGACCCGGCGCTCCTCGCGCAGCCCCCGGCGCTCCTCGATCGACAGCTCGACGGTCTCCTTCTCCGGCGAGCGGCCCTCCAGCGCGCGGGTGCGGAACGGCTCGGGCCAGCCGCCGGGCGGGTCGCCCAGCTCGCCGCGCAGGAACCCGATCACCGAGTCGGGGACGTCGAACTTGCCCGGCTCGGCCTCGAAGTCGGCCGCCTCCACCCCGGCGCCGACGAGGTGCAGCGCGAGGTCGCCCACCACCTTCGACGACGGCGTGACCTTCACCAGCCGCCCCAGCATCCGGTCGGCCGCCGCGTAGAGGTCCTCGATCAGCTCGAACCGGTCGCCCAGGCCGAGCGCGATCGCCTGCTGGCGCAGGTTCGACAGCTGCCCGCCGGGGATCTCGTGGTGGTACACCCGCCCCGTCGGCGACGCCAGGCCCGACTCGAACGGCGCGTACACCTTGCGCACGGCCTCCCAGTACGGCTCCAGGTCACCGACGGCCTGCAGGGACATGCCCGTGGCCCGCGAGGTGTGGTCGGTGGCGGCGACGAGAGCCGACAGCGACGGCTGCGACGTCGTGCCGGCCATCGACGCGACCGCCGCGTCGACCGCGTCGACCCCGGCGTCGATCGCCGCGACCAGCGTGGCGAGCTGGCCACCCGCGGTGTCGTGGGTGTGCAGGTGCACCGGCAGGTCGAAGCGCTCGCGCAGCGCGCCGACCAGCTTCTTCGCCGCGGGCGGGCGCAGCAGCCCGGCCATGTCCTTGATCGCGAGCACGTGCGCGCCCGCGTCGACGATCTGCTCGGCCAGGCGCAGGTAGTAGTCGAGGGTGTAGAGCTGCTCGCCCGGGTCGGACAGGTCACCGGTGTAGCAGAGCGCGACCTCCGCGACCGACGTCCCGGTCGCCCGCACCGCGTCGATCGCGGGACGCATCTGGTTGACGTCGTTGAGGGCGTCGAAGATCCGGAAGATGTCCATCCCGGACGCCGCGGCCTCCTCGACGAAGGCGTCGGTCACCTCGGTCGGGTACGGCGTGTAGCCGACGGTGTTGCGCCCGCGCAGCAGCATCTGCGTGCAGATGTTCGGGACCGCCTCCGACAGGGCCGCGAGCCGGTCCCACGGGTCCTCGTTGAGGAACCGCAGCGCCACGTCGTAGGTGGCGCCGCCCCAGCACTCCAGGCTGAGCAGCTCCGGGGCCGTGCGCGACACGTACGGGGCGACGGCGAGCAGGTCGCGGCTGCGGACCCGGGTGGCCAGCAGCGACTGGTGGGCGTCGCGGAACGTCGTGTCGGTGACGGCCACGGCGGTCTGCTCGCGCAGCCGCCGCGCGAACCCCTCCGGTCCCAGCTCGCGCAGCTGCTGCCGGGAGCCGGACGGGGCGGGGGTGGACAGGTCGCAGACCGGGAGCTTGTCGACCGGCTCGACGACCTCGGGCCGCTCCCCGTTCGGCCGGTTCACCGTGATCTCGGCCAGGTAGTTGAGGATCCGCGTGCCGCGGTCGGCGGGCCGCCGCGCGCTGAGCAGCTGCGGGCGCTCCTCGATGAAGCTGGTGGTGACCCGGCCCTCCTGGAAGTCCGGGTCGGCCAGCACCGCGGCGATGAACGGCAGGTTCGTCGACACGCCCCGGATGCGGAACTCCGCGATCGCCCGCCGGGCGCGGCGCACCGCGTTGGGGAAGTCGTGGCCGTTGCAGGTGAGCTTGACCAGCATCGAGTCGAAGTGCGCGCTGACCTCGGCGCCGGTGTGGGTCGTGCCGCCGTCGAGGCGCACGCCCGGCCCGCCCGGGGAGCGGTAGTTGCTGATCGTCCCGGTGTCGGGGCGGAAGCCGTTGGCCGGGTCCTCGGTGGTGACGCGGCACTGCAGCGCGGCACCGGTGCAGGTGATCTCGTCCTGGGTCAGGCGCAGCTCGGGCAGCGTCCTCCCGGACGCGATGCGCAGCTGGGCGATGACGAGGTCGCGGTCGGTGACCTGCTCGGTGACGGTGTGCTCGACCTGGATGCGCGGGTTCATCTCGATGAACACGTGCTCGCCGCGCTCGTCGAGCAGGAACTCGACCGTGCCCGCGTTGACGTAGCCGATGGCCTTCGCGAACTTCACCGCGTCGTCGCAGATCTTCGCCCGGATCTCCGGGTCGAGGTTCGGCGCGGGCGCGATCTCGATGACCTTCTGGTGGCGTCGCTGCACCGAGCAGTCGCGCTCGTAGAGGTGCGCGACGTTGCCCTCGGCGTCGGCCAGGATCTGCACCTCGATGTGGCGGGGGTTCACCACCGCCTGCTCCACGAACACGGTCGCGTCGCCGAAGGCCGACTCGGCCTCGCGCATCGCGGCCTCGATCGCCTCGCGCAGGTCACCCGCCTCCTGGACGCGCCGCATGCCGCGCCCGCCGCCGCCCGCGACGGCCTTGACGAAGATCGGGAAGCCGATCTCGTCGGCCGCGGCGACGAGCGCGTCGACGTCGGTGCCCGGCTCGGAGGACTCCAGCACGTTGACGCCGGCCTCGCGGGCCGCGGCGATGGCGCGCGACTTGTTGCCCGTCAGGTGCAGCACCGACGACGGCGGCCCGACGAAGGTGATCCCCGCGTCGGCGCACGCCTGCGCGAGGTCCGGGTTCTCCGACATGAACCCGTAGCCCGGGTAGATCGCGTCGGCCCCGGCCTTGCGCGCGGCCGCGATCACCTCGTCGACCGACAGGTAGGCGCGCACGGGGTGACCCGGCTCGCCGATCTGGTAGGACTCGTCGGCCTTCGCCCGGTGCAGGGAGTTGCGGTCCTCGTACGGGAAGACCGCGACGGTCGACACCCCGAGCTCGTACGCGGCCCGGAACGCCCGGATCGCGATCTCTCCCCGGTTGGCGACCAGCACCTTGCGGAACACGGCGGCCCCTCTCTCTCCTTGATCGGTCGGCGAACCGTACCCGGCGCACCCGATCGGACCCGTGCGAATCTCACGATGGTTCGGGTACCAAGGAGATGTGGGACACCGCCGGCACTCCACCCGACAGGACGCCAGCCGTCATCCCTCGGCCTTCGCCGAGGGCAGGCGGCTGCGCCGCGACGCCGAGCGCCGCCGCCACGACCGGCGCCTCACCCGTCGCCACAGTCCGCTCGCGCGCCGCGCGCTGCCGTGGCTGCTGCTCCTGCCGTTCCTGCTCACGGGGCTCCTGTCGGTCGTCACGCTCGTGCTGGCCACCACGTTCGCGATCGGGCTGACGCTCGCCGCCGCCGCCCCGCTCGTCCTCGCCGGTGGCATCGCGTTCCACGTGGTGCGCCGCAAGGTCCGGGCCCGCTCGGCCGGTACGGCGCCGCTGCCCGGCCGTCCCGCCTCCCGCCGCAGGCCCGACGTCGTGTGGGGCCACGCGCGCGACCGCTTCCACACCCTCGCCGCCGCCTACGCCGCCCACGAGTGCGACGCGATGTCCGTGCTGCGCCTGCCCGCCCTGTCCGACGTCACGGTCCCGAGCACCGGGCGCTTCGTCGACGCGTTCGCGCACGCCCAGGCCCTGGAGTCCGACGCGTACCCCGGTGACGACCACGCCGCGCAGTTCGTGAAGGCCGTCGACGCCGCGGAGCGGGCCTGGCGCGCCGCCCGCGAGGCCGCGGAGCGCATCCGCCTCTCCGGGTTGACGCCGGCCGAGCGCTCCACCGTGGAACGGGTGATCAAGCTGCTCACCACCGCGCGCGACTCCGACCACGAGCCCGAGCGGCTCAGCGCCTACTCCCGGGCCCGGTCCGAGCTCGCGAAGCTCGACGCCGCGGGCACCGTCCACCTCCCCCGAACCGCCCGTGTCGCCCTGGACGAAGCCTCACGGGGTGCACTCCCCGCCTGATCGATCGGGGTTGAAACGGTCCCGGACCGGACACCCCGTACCCGAGGCACTCCCTCACCGACCCCGGAGGACCCCCATGCCCCTCTCACCCCGCGAGCAGAAGGCGCTGGCCGCCATCGAGCAGGAGTTCGCCCAGCAGGACCCGGATCTCGCCGCCACCTTCCAGGGGGCCCGCGCGCGGTCCCGCACCGTGATGCCGTTCTGGCTGCCGCTGTCCTGGACCGCGGTCGCCGCGCTGGTGCCCGTGCTCGCGGTGCTCGTCGGCGTGCACGCGCTCGTCGCCGGCCTGCCCCCGCTGCTGACCGGCGTGCTCACCGTCGTCCTCGCCGGCGGCTGGGTCGTCTTCGCCGCCCGCACCGGGGCGTCGCGCACGGCGCCCGCCCCGAGCCCGACCGGCGGCTCCACCGACGTGCGGGTGTAGCCCTCAGACCTTGTCGAGGTACTCCGCGCGATCGTCGGTGACGACCTCGCCGACCAACGCGGCGAGTCCCGGGCTGTGCCCGAGCCCCGGGTCGTGGGACACGAGGTCGGCCGCGTAGACCTGCGCCTTCGCGATGACGTCCTCGTGCTTGAGCAGCGACAGCAGCCGGAGCCCGGAGCGGCGCCCGGACTGCAGCGCGCCCAGGACGTCGCCCTCGCGGCGCAGCTCCAGGTCGAGCCGGGCCAGCTCGAAGCCGTCGGTGGTGCCCTCGACGGCGGCGAGGCGCTCGCGGGCCGCGGTGGCCTCGGGCATCTCGGTGACCAGCAGGCACACCCCCGCCGCGGAGCCCCGGCCGACGCGGCCGCGGAGCTGGTGGAGCTGGGAGAGGCCGAACCGCTCGGCGTCGAGGATGACGATCGCGGTGGCGTTGGGCACGTCGACCCCCACCTCGATGACGGTGGTGGCGAGCAGCACGTCGAGCTCGCCGCGCTCGAAGGACCGCATCACGGCGTCCTTCTCGTCCGACGGCAGCTTGCCGTGCAGGATGCCCAGCCGGAGGCCGGCCAGCGCCCCCTCCTCCAGGCGCGGCGCGATGTCGAGCACGGCCAGCGGGGGGCGGCGGGCCTCGTCGGTGGCGTCGTCCGGCGGCGGCTCGGTGTCGTCCTCGGCCTTGGCGCTCTCCCCCACCCGCGGGAACACCACGTAGGCCTGATGGCCCTTCGCGACCTCCTCGCGCACCCGGCGCCACACACTCGCGAACCACTGCGGCTTCTCCGCCAGCGGCACGACCGACGTGGCGATCGGTGAGCGGCCTCGGGGCAGCTCGCGCAGCGAGGACACCGTGAGGTCGCCGTAGACCGTCATCGCGACGGTGCGCGGGATCGGCGTGGCCGTCATGACGAGCATGTGCGGCGCCTTCTCCCCGCGCCCGCGCAGTGCGTCGCGCTGCTCCACGCCGAACCGGTGCTGCTCGTCGACGACGACGAGCCCCAGGTCGGCGAACCCGACGCGGTCCTGGATCAGCGCGTGCGTGCCGACCATGATCCCGGCCTCGCCGGACTGCGCGTCGAGCAGCGCCTGCTTCTTCGCCTTCGCCCCGAGCGACCCCGTGAGCAGCGTGACGCGGGTGGCCTTCTCCGCCGCCCCCAGCTCGCCGCCCCGCGCGAGCGGGCCGAGCATCGCCCGCAGCGACCGCGCGTGCTGCGCGGCGAGCACCTCGGTGGGCGCGAGCATCGCCGCCTGCTGCCCGGAGTCGACGACCTGCAGCATCGCCCGCAGCGCGATGATCGTCTTGCCCGCGCCGACGTCGCCCTGCACGAGCCGGTTCATCGGGTGGGCGCGCCCGAGGTCCGCCGCGACCTGCGCCCCGACCTCCTGCTGCCCCGCGGTGAGCGTGAACGGCAGCGCGGCGTCGAACGCGTCGAGCAGCCCTCCGGGGACGGGCGGGCACTGCGGCGCCGGCCGCGCGGCCGTGGCCTGGCGGCGCAGCGCGAGCGCGAGCTGCACGCCCAGCGCCTCGTCCCAGACCAGGCGGTGGCGGGCGGCGTGGATGTCGGCCTCGACCTCCGGCACGTGGATCCGCCGCAGCGCGCGCCCCAGCTCCGTCAGCTTCTCCCGGTCGCGGATCTTCGGGGGCAGCGGATCGGTCGGGTCGTCGAGCAGCTCCAGCACCTGCCGCACGCACCGCGCGATCACCTGCGAACCGAGCTTGCCGGTGGCCGGGTACACCGAGAGGAACGGGCGGATCTCGTCGGTCTCGTCGAGCGGCTCGAACTGCGGGTGGGTGAGCTGCAGCTTCTGGTTGAACATCCCGACCTTGCCGGAGAACACCGCCCGCACGCCCGGGTACACGAGGTGCTTGACCTTGTGCGCGTTGAAGAACGTGCAGTCGAGCGAGCCGCCCGACTCGTCGCGCAGCACGACCTGCAGCATCGTGCCGCGGCGCGCCCGCATCTCCCGGGTGGTGGTCTTCTCCACCTGCGCGACGAGCGTGGCGTGCTCCCCCAGCTCCAGGCCGGTGATCGGGGTGAGCTTGCCGCGGTCGACGTAGCGGCGCGGGTAGTGCCGCACCAGCTCGCCGACGGTGCTGATCTCCAGCTGCGCGGCCAGCAGGTCGGCCGACTTGCGCCCGATCAGCGGCTCCAGCGCCGAGTCGAGATCGACGTTCACTCCACTCCCAACACGATCGGATGGTCGGTCTGCCCGCCCCGGTGGACCACGACGTCGATCTCGGGGTGGGTGCGCCGCAGGTCGGCGGCCAGTCCCTCGCCCAGCTCGTCGGCGGCGCCCTCCCCGAGCAGCGCCGTGACGATCTCGCCGCCCGCGGTCAGCATGCGGTGAGCCAACCACAGGGCACCGACAGCCAGGTCCGGCGCGATGAGCACGACCTCGCCGTCGGACAGGCCCAGCACCTCGCCGGGCTCGCAGCGCCCCACCCACGTCATCGCCTCGGTCTCGGCGACGACGAGCGACGCGGTGCGGGTGAGCGCGGCGGCCTCCGCCATCGCGACGACGTCGTCGGCCGCGCGCCGCTCCGGGTCGTGCACCGCGAGCGCGGAGAGCCCCTGCAGCACCGACGCCGTGGGCAGGACCTGCACCTCCTGGCCGTCGCGCCGGGCCGCCGCCGCGGCGCGCTCCGCGACCTCGTAGAGCTCGATGTCCGACGGCAGCAGGACGACGTGCCGCGCGCGGGTGGCGACCAGCGCCCGGTGCAGCGCCCCGTCGTCGACGGCGTCGGCGCGGGCCAGCACGTCGGCCCCCGCCGACCGGGCCAGGTCGGCCAGCTCCGCCCCCTCCGCGACGAGGACGACGGCGCGGCGGCGGTCGAACCGGTCGGGGGCCGGCGCGAGCTGGTCGGCGAAGCGCACCACGGTGATCCGGTACGGCCGCCCGGCGACGACGCCCGCCTCGATCGCCGCCCCGACGTCGGTGCAGTGCACGTGGACGTTCCAGGTGCCCGCCCCGTCGCCGACGACGGCCACCGAGTCGCCCAGCTCGTCGAGTTCCCCGCGGAGCACGGCGACGGCCTCGTCGGGGGCGTCGAGCAGGTACATGACCTCGTAGTCGAACGCCGAGCTGCCCGACTCCCGCGCGGCGACGAGCGCGTCGCGGCCGCGGGTGGGCCCCCGTTCCCCCGACGGCTCGGGCACCCCGGCCCCGGAGCGGCCGCTGGCCAGCGTCGCGAGGGCGTCCAGGACGAGGTAGAGGCCCATGCCCCCGGCGTCGACGACCCCGGCGCGGGCCAGCTCGGGCAGCTGTCCGGTGGTCTCGCGCAGGGCCTCGCGGGCGGCGTCGGCGGCGGCGACGGCCACCGCGTCGAGCCGGTCGGAGCCCACGGCCACCGACGCGACGGCCGCAGCGGACAGCACCGAGAGCACCGTGCCCTCGCGGGGCCGGGTGACCGCGGCGGTCGCGAGGCGGTGCGCACGGCCCAGCCCGTCGGCCAGCACCTTCCCGCCCGCCGACGGCCCGGCCTTCGCCGCGACGGCGTCGGACACCCCGCGCAGCACCTGCGAGAGGATCACCCCGGAGTTGCCGCGGGCCCCGATCAGCGCTCCCCGGGCCAGTGCGGCCGCCACCTGCGGCTCCCCGCGGCCGACGGCGTCGAGCGCGGCCCGCATGGTGAGCAGCAGGTTGGTGCCGGTGTCGCCGTCGGGCACCGGGAAGACGTTGATCCGGTCGATCTCCGCGCGGTGCCGCTCCAGCGACCCCACCGCGGCCTTCGCCCAGCCGGTGAGCAGGGCGGCGTCGAGGATCGGGGGCACGTCGGCGAGCGTAGTGACCGGGGGGTGTGCGCCGCCCGGGACGCCGCAGGTATCCTCGTGGTTCACGTCCGGGGCATCCCGGCGTATCCCCGATTCGAGGAGTTCGACGTGGCTGCCGTCTGCGACGTCTGTAGCAAGGGTCCGGGCTTCGGCATGTCCGTCTCGCACTCGCACCGCCGCACCAACCGCCGCTGGAACCCGAACATCCAGACCGTTCGGGCCCGTCTCACCACCGGCGGTAACCGTACCCGCCTCAACGTGTGCACCTCCTGCCTCAAGGCCGGCAAGGTCGCGCGCGCCTGAGCGCACACCGACGCACCGACGACGGCACCCCCGCCACGGCGGAGGTGCCGTTCGCCGTCTGCGGGGCGGATCAGGCCGGGACGACCGGCAGCCCGCGGAGCCGCACCATCAGCGGGGTCGGCTCGGTGGCCAGGTCGGCCGGGTCCACGGCGAGCCGGGTCCCGGGGAACCGGGCCAGCAGGTTGCCGATCGCGATCCGGGCCTCCATCCGGGCCAGGTTCGCACCCAGGCAGAAGTGCGCGCCGCGGCTGAACGCGATGTGCGGGTTCGGGGACCGGGTGATGTCGAACTCCTCGGGCCGGTCGAACACGGCCGGGTCCCGGTTGGCCGAGGCCAGCAGCGGCATCACCATGGCGCCCCGCGGGATCCGCACGCCGTGCCACTCGACCTCCTCCGCGGCGTAGGTCGGCTTCGTGCCGCCGACCGTGCCCGTCCAGCGGAGGATCTCCTCCACCGCCGTGTCGATCAGCTCCGGGCGCCGGACCAGCAGGGCGAGCTGGTCGGGATGGCGCAGCAGCGCGAGGACGCCGTTGCCGATCAGGTTGTAGGTCGTCTCGTAGCCGGCGCCGACGAGCAGGAAGACCAGCGCGACGATCTCGTCGTCGGTGAGGCGGTCACCGTCGTCGGAGGCGCGGACCAGGCCGCTCATGATGTCCTCGCCCGGCGTGGCGCGGCGGCGGGCGACCAGTTCGCGCACGAACCCGGTCAGGTCCTCCATCCGGCGGACCGCCTCGTCCATGCCGAGTGCGGACAGGCCGTCGACCAGCAGCCGCATCCCCTCGTGGAAGATGGCCCGCTCGTCGTGGCCCAGCCCGACCATCTCGCTGATCACGGTGACCGGGATCGGGATCGCGTAGTCCCGCTGCAGGTCGACCGGGCGGCCGGCGACGAACCCGTCGAGCAGGTCGCCGGTGACCGCGTGGACCCGCTCGGCGAGGCGCCCGACCGCCGCCGGGGTGAACGGCCTGCTCACCAGCCGGCGCAGCCGGTGGTGCTCCGGATCGTCCTTGAGGATCATCGAGTCGACGGCCAGCAGGCGCAGCGCCTCGGGCAGGGCGGGCGGGGTGCCGTCGGGGGCGACCCGGCGGAAGCGCGGGTCGGTCGTCAGTGCCACGCAGTCGGCGTAGCGGGCGAGGAAGTGGATCTGCTGCCCCGGGAGCACCGACATGCCACCGATCGCGACGGGTGCCTCGCGGCGCAGGCGGTCGTAGTGGCGGTGCGGGTCGGCGAGGAACTCGGGTCCGTCGATGACGAACGGTGTGTCGTGCACGGGCGTGCTCATGGGGACTCCTGGACAGGGGTGGGGACCGGGTCGGCGGGTGGGCCGGGCGGGTCCGGGACCTGCATCAGGTAGTCGTCGAGCATGCTGCGGTCGGTGAACAGCCCCTCGGTGTAGATCTCCAGGGCGGGCAGCGTCGCGCTGTCGGCGACGTGCCGCAGCAGCCCGGGCAGGTCGGTGCCACCGGCCCGCAGGCGGGCGTGCAGCAGCAGCGAGCCCAGGGCGGAGAGCGTGAGGTGGCGGGCGCGCGCCGCCGGGTCCCGGCTGGGCCGCACCGTGCCGGCCGCGACACCCGCGGCCAGGTAGCCCTCGGCGTCGGACACCATCTGCTCGACGAACGCGGCGGCCAGGTCCCCACCGGCCTGCAGCGCCTGCAGGACGTACGCGGCGAGCGGAGCGTGCTCCTCGACGGCCGCGAGCCGGGCGAGGGCCGCCGCCGGGCTGCCCGTGACGGCGTCGGTCTTGGCCTCGCGGATCCGGCGCAGCACGTGCTCGTCGCACGCGGCGCGTAGCCCGTCCTTCGATCCGAAGTGGTGGTTGAGCAGGCCGGGGCTGACCCCGGCCCGGGCGGCCACGGCGCGCACCGGCGCGTCGAACCCGGTGCTGCCGAACACCTCGACCGCGGCGTCGCGGATGCGCGCGCGGGCGGTGAGGTCTCCGGTGCCTGCCGCCGGTGCTGAACGCATGTTCAGCATGCTAAACGCGTGTTCAGTGCCGCGGCAAGGGCCGTTCCCCGCGGCCGGTCCGGGCGGCGGGCCGCCCGGCGCTACGGCAGCTTCCAGTCGACGGGGTCGCCGCCGATCTCCTCGAGCAGGTCGTTGACGCGGCTGAACGGCTTGGAGCCGAAGAACCCGCGGTCGGCCGACATCGGGGACGGGTGCGCCGACTCCACCAGCGGCACGTCGACGAGCAGCGGGGCGAGGTTGCGGGCGTCGCGGCCCCACAGGATCGCCACGAGCGGCTCCCCGTCGCGGTCGACGAGCGCACGGATCGCCTGCTCGGTGACCTGCTCCCAGCCCTTGTCACGGTGCGACCCCGGGTTGCCCGGCTCCACCGTGAGGACGCGGTTGAGCAGCAGCACGCCCTGCTCGGCCCACGGCGTCAGGTCGCCGGTGGTCGGCGTCGGGTGGCCGAGGTCGTCGCTGTACTCGCGGAAGATGTTGGCCAGCGAGCGCGGCACCGGCTTCGTCTCCGGCGCCACCGAGAACGACAGCCCGATCGCGTGCCCGGGCGTCGGGTACGGGTCCTGGCCGACGATCAGCACGCGCACGGCGTCGAAGGGCTGGGTGAAGGCGCGCAGGACGTTGGCCCCGGCCGGCAGGTAGCGCCGCCCGGCCCCCATCTCCGCGCGCAGGAACTCCCCCATGTCGGCGATCACCGGGGCGACCGGCTCCAATGCCTGCGCCCATCCGGCCTCGACGACCTCGTGCAGTGGTTTGGCCATCAGAGCCTCCGCAGCTCGGCGCGGAACCGCTTACCGCGCTGGATGTAGGACGTGACCGCGTAGGAGGTGGCGTCGACCGGCACCTCGAAGCCCTCGCGCACCCGCGCCGGGATCCCCAGCGCCATCGTCCGGGGCGGGACCACGGCCTTCGGCGACACCACGGCACCGGCGGCGACGATCGCGCCCTCGCCGACCGAGGACCCGTTGAGCACCACCGAGCCCGACGAGATGAGTGCGCGGTCGCCGATCGTGGCGCCCTCGATGTGCACGTTGTGCCCGACCGTCACCTCGTCGCCGATGATCGTCGGCCGCTCGAGCGTGGTGTGGATGATCGTGCCGTCCTGGATGCTCGTGCGCGCCCCGACCACGATGTGGCCGTCGTCGCCGCGGAGCACCGCCGTGGGCCACACCGAGGACTCCGCGCCGATCCTCACATCGCCGATCACGACGGCGTCCGGGTGGACGTAGGCGTCGGGATGGATGTCGGGTTCGACGTCACCGAGCGCGTAGAGAGGCACCGGACCACCTTATGACGGCGGGGGTTCCGGCCCCTCGCTCGGCATCCGCGGCGCCAGCTCGTCGACGACGAGCAGCCGCGGCTGCACCGAACCGCCGTTGTACGCCGACCGCCCGACGAGCTGCGCGATCACCGGCGCGGTGATCAGCTGGAACACCGCGACGAGCAGCAGCGTGACCGCGCTGTCGAGCGGGACCCGCAGGGCGGCCCCCGCCAGGATGAGGAACAGCCCGAGTGTCTGCGGCTTCGTGGCCGCCTGCAGCCGCGACAGCACGCTGGGCAGCCGGACGAGGCCGAGCGCCCCCAGCAGGCACTGGATCGCACCCGCCAGCAGCAGGGCGGCGGAGACGACGTCCCAGAACACGTCGGGGTTCACCGGTGCCACTCCCGTCGCTCGGCCAGCCGCGCGGCGGTGGCGGACCCCACGAAGGCGACCAGCGCGAACGCCACCAGCAGCGGGATGTTCGAGCCGTCGCGGTAGAACGCCACGTACACCGCGGTGGCCCCGATGATCAGGACGACGAACACGTCGAGGGCGGCGATCCGGTCGAGCGTGTCGGGCCCGCGGAACAGCCGCACGAGCGTGAGCAGGCCCGCCAGGACCAGGATCCCGAGCACGATCACGTAGACGAGGTCCATCAGCCCGTGCACGCCCTCTCCAGCTCCAGTGCCGCCGCGTGCTCCTCCGGTGTGCCGAAGGCCGCGAGGACCCGTCGCTGGATGCCCAGCGCGGAACGGCGGGCCGTCTCGACCCCCGCGGCGTCGCGCGGCCCGACGACGTAGATGTACCAGCGGCTCTGGCGCAGGTCGATCTGCAGGACCAGCGTGCCCGGCGAGAGCGTGTAGGCCCCGGCGACGAGCGCGACGACCCGGTCGGAGTCGCTGAGCAGCGGCAGCTCCAGCACCGCGCCGAGCGTCCGCGGCCCGTGGCGCAGCGTCTGCCGGCTCACCTCGCCCGAGGACACCACCAGGTCGCGCGCGAGGAACCCGACCAACCGCAGGAGCGCGAGCGGCCGCACCGGCAGCCGCTTCTCCACCGTCCCCGGCCGCCAGATCGCGGTGAGGACGTACCCGAGCAGCGCCCCGCCGACGATCGTCAGCAGCGTGAACGACCCCCACAGCAGCACCCACACCAGCGCCAGCCAGGCCACGCTCACCGCACGGTTCATCGCTCCGCTCCCAGCACGGCGAGCAGGTACGGCTCGCGGTCGAGCAGGTCGACCCCGGCGCGCCCGGTGACCGCGGTGAGCGGCCCCGCGAACGCCGCGATCGCCAGGCTCACCACGACCAGCCCGGCCGTCGCCGCGAACATCGGCGCGGGCGTGCGCGACGTGCCCACCAGCACCTCGTCGTCGGGGTCGTCGTCGGGCAGGGCGGCCTTCGGCTCGCCCCAGAACACGCGCACCCACACCCGCGCGAGCGCGTAGAGGGTGAGCAGGCTGGCCACGATCACCACCCCGGCGACGACGGTGGGCCACAGCCCGGCCGCCGCGCCGGCCTGCAGCAGCGCCAGCTTCGCGACGAACCCGGCCGTCGGCGGCACGCCGGCCAGCGTGAGCGCGGGGACGGCGTAGAGGGCCGCGAGCCACGGCGCGGTGCGCAGCAGCCCGCCCATCTCGTCGAGCAGGACGGTGCCGGTGCGCCGGGTGATCAGACCGCTGACCAGGAACAGCGTGGCCAGCACCGTGATGTGGTGCGCGGCGTAGAGCGCGGCGCCGGACACCGAGGCGGCGTCGAACACCGCGAGCCCGAACAGCATGAAACCGATGTGGCTCACCAGCAGGAACGACAGCAGCCGGTTCATGTCGTTCTGCGCGAGCGCCCCGAGGGCGCCGACGAGCATGGTGGCGGTGGCGATCACCAGCAGCAGCCCCCACGGCTCCTCGCGGGGGAACAGCAGCGTCTGGGTGCGCAGCATGGCGTAGAAGCCGACCTTGGTCAGCAGGCCCGCGAACAGCGCCGCCACGGGGCCGGGGGCGTTCGGGTAGCTGTCGGGCAGCCAGAAGTGCAGCGGCACCATCGCGGCCTTGATCCCGAACACCAGCAGCAGCATCAGGCCGAGCACGGTGGCCAGACCCGGCGGCAGGAGCTCGACGCGGCCCGCGAGGTCGGCGAGGTTGACCGTGCCGGTGGCCGCGTAGACCAGCGCGATCGCGGTGAGGAACAGCAGCGAGGACAGCAGGCTGACCGTCACGTACGTCATCCCGGCGCGGATCTTCTTCGCGCTCGTGCGCCGCGTGATGAGGACGTAGGACGCCGTCAGCATGATCTCGAACGCCACGAACAGCGAGAACAGGTCGCCGGTGAGGTACGCGAGCGACACCCCGGCCGAGAGCATCAGGTACATCGGGTGGAACGTGGTGCTGGCGGTGCCCCGGCCGTAGTCGGCGATGCGCTGGTCGATCGCGTAGACCAGCACCGCGAGCGTCACCAACGTCGAGACCAGCAGCAGCAGCGCCGAGAGCCGGTCGGCCACCAGCGCGATGCCGACGGGCGCGGCCCAGCCGCCGAGCGAGGCCACCACCGGCCCGGACCCGTCGCAGACCACCAGCAGCACACCCGCGATCGCCGACACCGCGACGAGCACGACGATGCCGACGACCCGCTGCAGCGTGGGCGAGCGGCTCCCGATGACGGTCAGCGCCGCACCGAGTATCGGCAGCAGCACGGGCAGGGCGAGCAACCACGCGTACGGGCTGGTGTTGACGGCGGGGTTCACCGGGCCACCGCCCGGGCGTCGTCGGACTCGTCGTCGTCGGCCCCGTCGTCGTCGGCCGGGCGGTCCCGGTCGGCGTGGTCGTGGTCCTCGTCCAGCGACGCGGACGGCATCGTCTGGGAGGCGATACGGCGGTCCTCGACGTCGTCCTGCACCTCGTCGTGCCCGACCAGGACGAACGACCGGTAGCCCAGCGCCAGCAGGAAGGTGGTGAGCGCGAAGGTGATCACGACCGCGGTGAGGGCGAGGGCCTGCGGCAGTGGGTCGGTGACGGCCCCCGCGTTGCCCGTGCCGAGCACCGGAGGGGCGCCGGGCGGGCCCGCGACGATCTGCAGCAGCAGGTTGGTGCCGTGTCCCAGCACGACGACGCCGAGCAGGACGCGCATGAGCGAGCGCTGCAGCAGCAGGTAGAAGCCCGCGGCGAACAGGGTGCCGACCGTGAGCGTCATGATCACGTTGATGGTGGTCATCAGGGGCGCTCCCCCGCGTCGCGCATGTCGCGGTCGATGCCGGCGCCGAGCGAGCGCAGCAGGTCGAGCACGACGCCGACGATCAGCACGTACACGCCGACGTCGAGGAACAGGCTGGTCTGGGTGGACACGGCGCCGATCAGCGGCAGCGTCGCCTCCAGCTTCGCGCTGGAGAGCACCTGCGCGCCCAGGGCCAGCGGCACGAGAGCGGTGAGGACCGAGATCGTGAGACCGGACCCGATCAGTACCGGCGGGCGCACCGACACCACCGCGCCGAGCCCGACGTCGCCGCCCGCGATGTAGCGCAGGACGAACGCCAGGCCCGCGACCAGCCCGCCGGAGAACCCGCCGCCGGGTGAGTAGTGCCCCACCAGCAGCAGGTAGAGGGAGAACACCAGCATCGTCGGGAACAGCGTGCGCGTGGCGACCTCGAGCAGCAGCGTGCGGTCGTGCCCGTCGCGGCACCGCCCGGACAGCAGCCAGCCCTCGACGGGGCGGTCCCACTCGTCGAACGGCACGGCGTCCGGCTGTTCCGGGGCGGTCATCCGAGCACGTCCTTCTCGTGTGGCGGGCTGCTCTGGCCGCTGGCGCGGCCCCGGTCGTAGCGGGTGGCGAGCACGAGGCTGGCCACGCCGGCCGCGGCGACGAACAGCACGCCGATCTCGCCGACGGTGTCGAGCGCCCGGAAGTCGACGATGATCGCGGCGACGATGTTCTCCGCCCCGGCGCCGTCGGGGGCGAGCGCCACGAAGTCGTCGCTGGCCGAGGCCGGGCCGACCCGGGCACCGGACAGCACCACCGCCACCCCGGCGACGACGATGCCGCCGACGGTGGCGAGCGCGGCCTTGAACAGCTGTGAGCGCCGCGGGGACGGCTGCTCGGTGAAGTGCGAGGGCAGGCGGCGCAGCACGAAGACGAACGCGACGAGCGACAGCGTCTCCACGAGGAACTGCGCGAGCGCGAGGTCGGGTGCCCCGTCGACGACGAACAACCCGCCGACCCCGTAGCCGATGACGCCGACCAGGAGCACCGCGGTGAACCGGCGACGGGCCCGCACCACCGCGACCGCCGCGACCACGACGGCGATCCCGAGCGGGACCTGCGCGATCTCGTGGTAGAAGACCTGGTCGCCGGGCCAGACGCCGGCCGCGATCGCGGCCGGGGCGAGGAAGAGCACCACCACGACCAGGATCGTGGCGAGGTACGCGGGCAGCGACCCCACCTGCAACCGGCCGGTCACGACGACGGCCACGCGCTCCAGGCCGGCCACCGTGTTCTCGTAGCCGTTCTGGGCGCTGAACGGGCTGCGGTGCGCGAGCTTCCTGACGCGCTTGCGCTGCAGGTGGAGGGCAAGACCGCCGCCGAGGGCGACCGCGGAGAACAGCAGCGGGAGACCGGGGCCGTGCCACAGCGCGAGGTGGTAGCCGGCCTCCTCGGCATCGGCGGGCACGTACTGGTCGGCGTACCCGGCCGCCAGCGCGTCGACGACGGGGGCGGCGAGCCCGAGCACGAGCCCGCCCACCACGCACAGCCAGACGGGCACGGTGAGCAGCGGCCCCGGCGCGTGCACCGGTGTGGGCTCCTTCCCTGCCTTCGCCGCGAACGCCCCCCACACGAAGCGCGCGCTGTAGGCCGCGGTGAGCACCGAGCCGACCAGCAGCCCGATCGCGATCGCCCAGCTCCGCGAACCGCCCTCCTCGATGAAGGCCTCGAACGCGGTCTCCTTGCCGATGAAGCCGAGCAGCGGCGGCAGGCCGGCCATCGACGCCGCGGCGAGCACACCGGCCAGGGCCAGCCCCGGCATCGACGTCCGCAGCCCGGAGAGCTTGCGCAGGTCACGGGTGCCGGTGGCGTGGTCGATCGCCCCGACGATCATGAACAGCGGGGCCTTGAACAGCCCGTGCGCGAGCAGCATGCCGATGCCCGCGAGCGCGGCGACCCGCCCGCCCGCGCCGAGCAGGACCATGAGGAACCCGAGCTGGCTGACGGTGCCGAAGGCGAGCACGCGCTTGAGGTCGGTCTCGGCGAGCGCCCGCCAGCCGCCGATCAGCATCGTCCCGATCCCGACGACGACGATCGGCACCCACCACACCGCGAGGTCGGCGAACCCGGGCGACAGGCGTGCGACCAGGTAGACCCCGGCCTTCACCATCGACGCCGCGTGCAGGTAGGCGCTGACGGGGGTGGGTGCGACCATCGCGGCGGGCAGCCACGGGTGGAACGGCAGTTGCGCGGACTTCGTGAACGCCCCGAGCAGGATCAGCAGCAGCGCCACCGGGACCATCCCGCCGCCCTGCAACTCTCCCGCCCGCCCCAACGCCAGGATCTCCGAGATCCGGTAGGTGCCCGCGGCCTCGCCGAGCAGCACGAACCCGAGCAGCATCGACAGCCCGCCCAGCACGGTGACCAGCAGTGCCTGCAGGGCCGCCCGCCGGCTCTCCCGCTTGTCGCCGCGCTGACCGACCAGCAGGTAGGACGTGATCGAGGTGAGCTCCCAGAACACGTACAGCGTGAGCAGGTCGTCGGCCAGGACCAGTCCGAGCATGACGCCCGCGAACGTGAGCACCAGCGCCGCGGATCGGGTGGCCTCCTCCGACGTGGGCCCGAAGTAGCCCGCGCTGTAGACCAGGATCAACGCGCCGAGCCCGGAGACCAGCACGATCATCGCCAGCGCGAGCGCGTCGAGGCGGAAGCTCAGCTCCAGCCCGAGCGTCGGGGCCCACGCGACGGACTCCGTGACACCGGCCCCGAGCGCGACACCGGTGTTCGCCAGCGCCCAGACCAGCGTGAGGGCGGGCAGCACCGCGGCGGTGACGAACGCGAGGCGGTGGCCGCGGGCGGAGACGAGCGGGAGCAGCAGCGCCACGACGAGGTGGGCGGCGACGAGCGCGAGCACGCCACTCCTCTCGGTCGGGGCCGGGGCAGGCGTCACCGCCGTCGGCGTGGGGACACCGGCGGCGGTCGGGGACGTTGTTGACCTCCACCCTACCGGCGGCGCAAGCCGGGCCCGGCCGCTCCGCGGCTGCTCACCCCGCCGTGAGGCGGCTCACGGTGCCCTACTGGAACGATTCAGATGATCCACGCGCTGTACCGGGCGTGACTGCTTCCTCCACCTTCCGCCAGCTCCTCCGCCGCCTCGACACCTGGACGCTCACGGTCTTCAACCCGCGCCTGCCCGCCGACTCCCGCCGCTGACCTCCGCGGGCGACCGCCCTGCTGCAGCCTCTCCCCGGGGTGCCCGCCGGGCACGCTCCCGCGCACCGTCGGGGCACCCGCGCACGTCCCGCGGTGCGCGAATGGCCGGCGGGTGCGCGGGACCGGTCAGTCGGTGATCGTCGGGCGCAGCCGCTGCCAGGTCACGAAGATCGCGGCGACGACGAGCATGCCGACACCCGTCCACAGGTTGATGTCGACGCCACCGGACTTCGCCAGCTCCTCGGGGCTGCCGCCGAACAGGCCGAGCAGCGTGAGGATCACGCCGTAGACGCCGAACAGCACGGCGATCACGGTGCGCAGATCGAACAGGCTGCTCGCCGCGCTGGGCGGGTTCTTCTCGGTCATCACGTCTCCCTCAGGGCACGAGCAGGTAGAGGCCGGCGGTCAGCACGAGCACGATGCCGCCGAGCAGCGCGGGCGAGCGGTACCAACCCGCGTCCTCGCCGGTGGTGGAGTGGCTGCGCTCCTCCTTCGAGGTGAGCGACCACACCAGCCCGACCAGCTCGGAGTCCGGCTTCGGCTGCGTGAACGACGTCACGATCACCGCCACGACGATCCCGACGACGAACGCCGCGCTCGCCCCGACGAAGCTGCCCGCCTGCGACGACAGCTCGAGCACCCCGGTGCGGACCAGCACGTCGACCGTGACCGCGGCGATCGTGCCGGACACCAGCCCCGTCCAGCCCGCCGGACCCGTCATCCGCTTCCAGAACAGCCCCAGGATGAAGATCGCGAACAGCGGAGCGTTGAAGAAGCTGAACAGGGCCTGGATGTAGTCCATGATGTTCTGGTAGCTGCCCGCCAGGAACGCGGTGCCGATCGCGAGCAGGCAGCCGACGATCGTGACGGTGCGCCCCACCCGCAGGTAGTACGCGTCCTCGCGGCCCGGCCGTAGCCAGTCCTGCCACAGGTCGTAGGTGAACACCGTGTTGAGCGAGCTGACGTTCGCCGCCATGCCCGCCATGAACGCGGCGAGCAGACCGGCGAGCGCCACGCCGAGCACGCCGTTGGGCAGGACCTCGCCCATCAGCAGTTGCAGGGTGTTGTTGTAGGTGACGCCCTCGGCGCCCGCCCCGGCCTTGAGGTCGGTGAGCTGCGGCACGAGCACCGCGGCGATGATGCCCGGCACCACGATGACGGCCGGGATCAGCGCCTTCGGGAACGCCGCGATGATCGGCGTCCGGCGCGCGGCCGACATCGACTTGGCCGAGAGGCAGCGCTGGACCTCGGCGAAGTTCGTCGTCCAGTAGCCGAAGCTCAGGACGAAGCCGAGCCCGAACACGATGCCGATCACCGACAGGAACGGGTTCTGGATCTCGGTGAGCTCGGTGCCCGGCCACGCGGAGAGCTGCTCGGCCCCGCCCGGCCCGGCGGTCACCTTCTCGACGAGCCCGTTCCAGCCGCCGACGCGCGCGAGCCCCGCGACCGTCAGCGGGATCAGCAGGGCGAGGATCACGAAGAACTGCAGCACCTCGTTGTAGATCGCGGCCGACAGGCCGCCGAGGAAGGTGTAGCTCAGGACGACGAACGCGGCCACCGGGATCGCGACGCCCAGCGACCACCCGAGCAGCGCCTCGAGCACCAACCCGAGCGCGAACAGGTTGACGCCCGCGATCAGTACCTGGGCCAGCGCGAACGTGATCGCGTTGACGCGCTGGGTGGTCTCGTTGAACCGCTTGCGCAGGAACTCCGGAACGCTGCGGGCCTTGCTGCCGTAGTAGAAGGGCATCATCACGATGCCGAGGAAGACCATCGCCGGTACGGCGCCGATCCAGTAGTAGTGCACCGTCGCCATGCCGTACTGGGCGCCGTTGGCGGTGAACCCGATCAGCTCGATCGCGCCGAGGTTCGCCGAGATGAACGCCAGGCCCGTGACCCAGGCCGGGAGCGAGCGTCCGGAGAGCAGGAAGTCGAGGCTGGAGTTGACCGAGCGCCGTGCGGCGACCCCGATCCCCAGGGCCAGGATGAAGTAGAAGACGACGAACACGTAGTCGATGAACGTGGTGTCCAGCCGCAGGTCGGCCTGCGCAGAGATCATTCGTGCCCCCGGGGCGTCGATGCCGTGCGCGGATCATGGCCCCCGGATCCGGAGTCCGCCAGGGGACTGAGCGCTTCGTCCCGATCATCCGGTTCGACCCCGACCGTGCCGCACCGGATCGGCTCGTGATCCCCGGACCGGTGGCGTGGCACCGCCCCCTGCTCGTGCCCGTCCCTGTTCAGGGTCTGCCCCCTGCGGCGGGGCCTCCAGCCGGGTTTCACCGACTCCTGTGCCGACGCAACGGGTGACCGGCTGATCCCGACCACCGACGACGCACGCGCCGAGGTCGCCACCGCCACCGGCGGGGAGAACGGCTGGGCCACCCCCCCCCGGCCGGCGCCGACGGCCCGGCCACCGCGCCGTTCCGGTCGGCCACCGACCACCCGCAGCGGACGGACCAGATCGCGACGCCCGCGGTGCAGCGGTACTCCGCGGACCAGATCGACCTGCCGACGCTGCGGGCGGAGCTGACCGCCGGATGGGCCGGCATCGGCGGCTGAGGCACGCACAGGGGTGGCGGCGCGACGGTGTGCGAGCGGCCCTCAGCGCATCGACGTCACGCGCAGGGGCTTCGCGAAGCAGCGGCTGTCGGGCTCGCAGCGGTAGATGCCGAAGTTCGGCATCGGCTCGTAGCCCTCCCGCGCGTAGAGGGCCAGGGCCTCGGGCTGCTTCGTGCCGGTCTCCAGGACCGTCCGGACGCGGCCCGCCGCCGCCGCGGTGCGCTCCAGCTCGGCCAGCACGGCGCGGGCGTAACCGCGGCCGCGGTGCTCCGCCGAGACGTACATGCGCTTGAGTTCCGCGTCGCCGTCGCGGAGTTCCGGGTCCTCGCCCGCGTCGCGAGCCCGCCACCCGCCACTCGCGACGGCCGATCCGTCGACGTAGCCGACGAGGAAGAACCCGCGCGGCGCCGCGAACTCCGACGGGTCGAGCGGCGTGGTGTCCTCGTCGCCGTAGCGCTCGCGGTAGAAGGCCTGGACCTCCGCGATCAGGCGCAGGGCGTCGGGATGGTCGAAGGGGACGGGGCGCAGCTCCAGCACACCGCCGACCCTACGACGACGCCGCCGGGGGTCGTGCGCGCGACTCAGCCCCCGGCCTTCGCCTTCTGCCGCCAGGTCGTGAGGGCCCGCTCGGTGTAGCCGTTGGGCTCCGCCCGTCCGGAGAACACGAGGTCGAGCGCGGCCTGGAACGAGGGGCTGCCGTCGAGGTCCTTCGCCATCGGCGCGTAGCCGGGCTCGCCGTCGTTCTGCTCGTCGACCAGCTCGGCCATCCGGGCGAACGTCTCGCGGACCTGCTCGGCCGTGACGAGGTCGTGGTGCAACCAGTTGGCGATGAGCTGGCTGGAGATCCGCAGGGTGGCGCGGTCCTCCATCAGCCCGACGCCCTCGAGGTCGGGCACGGTGGAGCAGCCGATGCCCAGGCCGACCCAGCGCACGACGTAGCCGAGGATCGACTGCGCGTTGGTCTCCAGCTCGTGGCGCTTCTCGTCCTCGGACAGCGTGCCGTCGAGGACCGGGACCTCCAGCAGCAGCGCACGGTCGGTCGTCCGGCCTGCGAGCTCCTCCTGGCGGGCGTGCACGTCGGTGCGCAGGTAGTGCAGCGCGTGCAGGGTCGCGGCGGTGGGCGAGGGCACCCACGCGCAGTTGGCGCCGGCCTGCGGCTGCGCGCCCTTCTGCTCCAGCATCGCGGCCATCGCGGCGGGCTTGGCCCACATGCCCTTGCCGACCTGCGCCTGGCGGGAGAACCCCGCGGCCAGCGCGACGTCGACGTTGCGGTCCTCGTAGCCGGTGAGCCACGCCGTCGACTTCATGTCGTCCTTGCGCACGACCGGCCCGGCCTCGAAGTCGGTGTGGATCTCGTCGCCGGTGCGGTCGAGGAAGCCGGTGTTGACGAAGATGACCCGGTCCTGCGCGGCCTCGATGCAGGCGGCGAGGTTGAGCGAGGTGCGCTTCTCCTCGTCCATGATCCCGATCTTGACGGTGCGCGGCTCCAGGCCCAGCGCCTCCTCGACGGCCGCGAACAGCTCGACGGTGAGCGCGACCTCCTCGGGCCCGTGCTGCTTGGGCTTGACGATGTAGACGCTGCCCGCGCGGGAGTTCGAGTACCGGCCGAGCCCGCGCAGGTCGTGCAGGGCTGCGGTGACGGAGACGAGCGCGTCGAGCACGCCCTCGGCGATCTCCTGATCGCCCGCGTGCACCGCGTTCGTCGTCATGTGGTGCCCGCAGTTGCGCACCAGCATGAGCGAGCGGCCGGGCAGCGTGAGCACGGAGCCGTCGGGGGCGGTGTAGGTGCGGTCGCCGTTGACGCGGCGCTCGACGGTCTTCCCGCCCTTCTCGAACGAGGTGACCAGCTCGCCGGTCATCAGCCCGAGCCAGGTGCGGTAGGCCTCGGTCTTGTCCTCGCCGTCGACGGTGGCGACGGAGTCCTCCAGGTCGACGATCGTGGTGACCGCCGACTCCAGCACGACGTCGGCGACGTTCGCGTGGTGCCGGCGGCCGACCTGGTGCTCGGGGTCGATCCGCAGCTCGGCGTGCAACCCGTTGCGGCGCAGCAGGACCACGCCGTCGGCGGACCCGGCGAACTGCGCGGGGTCGGCGAGCGCGGGCGTCAGCGTGCCGTCGGCCACCACGTACTCCGTGGCGTCGGCGTGGCTGCCGGACGCGAGCGGGAACAGCTCGTCGAGCAGCTCGTCGGCGGCCGCGATCACCTGGGCGCCGCGCTGCTCGTCGTATCCCTTCCCCAGCTCGCGGTCGAGTGGCAGGGCGTCGGTGCCGTAGAAGGCGTCGAACAGCGAGCCCCAGCGCGCGTTGGCGGCGTTGAGGGCGTAGCGCGGCACCGTGGACGGCACGACGAGCTGCGGGCCGGGCACCTCGGCGATCTCGGCGTCGACGCCGGAGACCCGCACGCGCGGCGCGCCCTCGGGCAGCAGGTAGCCGATCCCGGTGAGAAACTCCGCGTACGCGGCGGCGTCGCCCGCGCCGTGCTCGCGGTGCCAGTCGTCGACCTGCGCCTGGAGCTCGTCGCGCCGCGCGATCAGCGTCGCGATCCGGGGGGCGAAGCGCTCCTGGAGGTCGGCGAGGACGCTCCAGAAGCGGTCCGGCTCGATGTCGAGTCCGGGCAGGAGCTCCTCGGCGACGAACGTGCGCAGGGTCGGGTCGATCCGCAGGCTCATGGCGGCTTTTCTACCATACGGATCGAGTCTTCCGCATTGCGGAATCTGAGGCACGGGCCACGCACAGCCCGCGCGAGCGCCGAACCCGTCGTACGCTCGGATCTCCCCGACGGCGAGGAGCTCACCGATGGCGCTGGACGACCGCGTCCGCACCGCGTTCACGCGGGTGCTGGACCCGAAGGACGTGCTGTCCGACCCGGTCAAGTGCCGCGCGTACGAGTGCGACGGGCTGACCGGCTACCGGGTGCGCCCCGACCTCGTACTCCTCCCCCGCGACGCCGAGCAGGTGGCGGCGGCGGTGCGGGTCTGCCACGAGTTCGGGGTGCCGTTCGTCGCCCGCGGCGCCGGCACGGGACTCTCCGGCGGAGCCCTGCCCGTCGCGGACGGGGTGGTGATCAGCCTGGCGCGCCTGAAGAAGGTGCTGGCGGTCGACCCGGTCAACCGCCGCGCGGTCGTGCAGCCCGGCGTCACGAACCTGGAGATCACCGCGGCCGCCGCGCCGCACGGGCTCTACTACGCGCCCGACCCGTCGAGCCAGCAGGTCTGCACCATCGGCGGCAACGTCGCGGAGAACTCCGGCGGCGCCCACTGCCTCAAGTACGGCTTCACCACCAACCACGTCCTGTCGTGCGAGGTGGTCCTGCCCGACGGCTCCGTCGTCACGCTCGGCACCGACACCGCGGAGCAGGCGGGGCCCGACCTGCGCGGGGTGTTCCTCGGTTCCGAGGGCACGCTCGGCATCACCACGTCGGTCACGGTGCGGCTGCTGCGCACGCCCGAGTCCGTCCGCACGCTGCTCGCCGACTTCCCGTCGGTCGCGTCGGCGGGTGACGTCG
This sequence comes from Pseudonocardia abyssalis, assembly GCF_019263705.2. Taxonomy (NCBI): domain Bacteria; kingdom Bacillati; phylum Actinomycetota; class Actinomycetes; order Pseudonocardiales; family Pseudonocardiaceae; genus Pseudonocardia; species Pseudonocardia abyssalis. The sequence goes on along the minus strand of NZ_JADQDK010000001.1, from coordinate 53,123 downwards.
TGTCCGACATCGTCTCGGCCGGGATCGTGCCCGCGGCCGTCGAGATGATGGACACCCTGGCGATCGAGGCGGCCGAGGAGGCCGTCCACGCGGGCTACACCGTCGGGGTGCCCGCCGCGCTCGTCGTGGAGCTGGACGGGCCCGTCGAGGAGTGCGACGCGCAGTTCGAGCTGGTCAAGGCGATCTGCGAGAAGCACGGCTGCACGCGGCTGCACATCGCCGGGTCGCCGGAGGAGCGCGCGAAGATCTGGAAGGGCCGCAAGGCCGCGTTCGCCGCGGTCGGCCGCATCTCCCCCGACTACTTCGTGCAGGACGGCGTCGTGCCCCGCACCCGGCTCGCCGAGGTCCTCGACCGGATCGCCGGCATGGGCACCGACGCGGGGCTGCGCGTCGCCAACGTCTTCCACGCCGGCGACGGCAACCTGCACCCGCTGGTCCTCTACAGCGCGGCCGCCGGGGAGACCGAGCGCGCCGAGCGCCTCTCCGGCGAGATCGCGGAGCTGTGCGTCGAGATGGGCGGGTCGCTCTCGGGCGAGCACGGGATCGGCACCGACAAGGCGTGCTCGATGCCGAAGATGTTCGGCGAGGAGGACCTCGCCACGATGCACCGCGTCCGCCACGCCTTCGACCCCGACGGGATCTGCAACCCGGGCAAGGTCCTTCCCACACCACGGTTGTGCGGCGAACGACCGGGTAAGTACAAGCCGCACCCGCTGGAAGAGACCGGAGCGATCGAGCGCCTGTGAAGACCACCACCACACTGCGGCCCGCCGACCTCGCCGAGGTCCGCGACGCCGTGCGCGACACCCCGGGCCGCCTGGCGGTCGCCGGAGCCGGGACGGCGGCAGGCTGGGCGGGCGACCTCGACACCGTCGACGCCGTGCTGGACCTCTCCGCGCTGTCCGGCGTGATCACCCACAACCCCGGCGACATGACGGTGTCGGCGCACGCCGGCACGCCGCTGCGCGCGCTGACCGACGAGCTGGCCGAGCACGGGCAGCACGTGTCGCTCGACGCCGCCCGGATCGCCGACGGCGCGACCCTCGGCGGGCTCGTCGCGACCGGGGATTCCGGCCCGTCGTCGCTGGTGTACGGCACGATGCGCGACCTCGTCATCGGGGTCACGGTCGTGCTCGCCGACGGCACGGTCGCCCGCAGCGGCGGGCACGTGATCAAGAACGTGGCCGGGTACGACCTGGCGAAGCTGCTGCACGGGTCCCACGGCACGCTCGGGGTGCTCACCGAGATCGTGCTGCGGCTGCACCCGGTGCCGCAGCGCGCGGCGACGCTCGTCGTCGACGCCCCGCTGGCGCGCGCGGCCGAGCTCGCCGCGCGCGTGCTGGAGGGGCCCTACGAACCGGTCGCCCTGGAGTGGATCAGCCACGGCAGCGGGCAGTTGCTCGTCCGGATCGAGGGCACCGACGAGGCACTCCCGGCCCGGGTGCAGCGGCTGCAGGAGGTGCTGGACGGGGGCGACGAGGCCGCGGACGATCCGTGGCTGCGCCACGCCGAGCTGACCCGCGGGTCCCCCGAGGCCGCCGTGCTGCGGATCGGCGCCCGGCCGTCGGTGCTCCCCGCGCTGGTCGCCGACGTGGCCGCGGACGCCGCCACCGTCGGGCTGGGCACCGGGGTCGCCACCGTGTCGCTGCCGCCGCACGCCGTCGCCGAGGCGCACGGCCGGGTGCACGCCGCGGGCGGCACGTCGCAGCTGCGCTACCGCCCGCCGGGGGCCGACGCCCCCGCGTGGGGCCCGCCACCGTCGGCGCTCGCGGTGCTGCGCGCCGTCAAGACCGAGCTCGACCCGGACGGCCGCTTCGGCCCGGGCCGCTTCTCCCCCTGGATGTGATCCCGCAGTGAGTACTCCCGCCGGCTCCGCCGACACGAACATCCCGCAGACCGGGCCCTCGGCCTTCGACGCGCACCGCCCGCCGGAGCGCGAGCTGCTCGACGACTGCGTGCACTGCGGCTTCTGCCTCCCGACCTGCCCCACCTATCAGTTGTGGGGCGAGGAGATGGACTCCCCGCGCGGGCGCATCTACCTCATGGACCTCGCCAGCAAGGGCGAGATCGAGCTGGAGGGCCCGTTCCAGGAGCACATGGACGCGTGCCTGGGCTGCATGGCGTGCGTGACGGCGTGCCCGTCGGGCGTGCAGTACGACAAGCTGCTGGAGTCGGTGCGTCCGCAGATCGAGCGCAACGTGCAGCGCGACCGCGGCGACCAGCTCTTCCGCGAGGCGATCTTCGCGCTGTTCCCGTACACGCGGCGGCTGCGCGCGGCCGCGCTGCCCGGGGCGCTCTACCAGAAGCTGCGCACGATCCCGGCGGTGCGGAAGCTCGCCGAGCGGCTGCCGGGGCGGCTCGCCGCGATGGAGTCGCTGCTGCCGCCGGTGTCGGTGCGCGAGGCGTTCGCGCGGCTGCCCGTGTTCACCCCGGCCGTCGGGGCGCGGCGCGGGCGGGTCGCCCTGCTGTCGGGCTGCGTGCAGGACGTGTTCTTCCACCGCGTCAACGAGGCCACCGTCCGTGTGCTCGCCGCGGAGGGCTACGACGTGCTGGTACCCCGCGACCAGGGGTGTTGCGGCGCGCTGGAGCTGCACGCCGGGCGCGAGGAGACTGCCCTCGGGCGGGCGCGGCGCACGATCGCGCGGTTCGAGACCCTCGACGTCGACACGGTCGTCACCAACGTCGCCGGCTGCGGGTCGTCGATGAAGGAGTACGGGCACCTGATGTCCGACGACGCCGAGTGGTCGCAGCGCGCGCAGGCGTTCAGCGCGCGCGTCCGCGACGTGCACGAGGTGCTCGCCGAGCTGGAGCCCGTCGCGGCGCGGCACCCGTTCCGCGGCCGGGTGGCCTACCACGACGCCTGCCACCTCGGGCACGCGCAGAAGGTGCGGGCGCAGCCGCGCGCGGTGCTGCGGACGATCCCGCAGGTCGAGCTCGTCGACCTGCCCGAGGCCGAGCTGTGCTGCGGATCCGCGGGGATCTACAACATGGTCGCGCCGGAGGCGGCGGGCGAGCTGGGGGCGCGCAAGGCCGAGAACGTGCGGTCGGTGCGGCCGGACGTCATCGTCACCGCCAACCCGGGCTGCCTGCTGCAGATCGGCAAGCACATGGCCTCCGACGGCGTCCCGATCCTGCACCCGGTGCAACTGCTGGACGCGAGCATCCGCGGGGTGCCGGTCCCCCGCACCTGAGCGCGATCGGCCGAGACACCGGACTCGAACGGCGAACTCGCCGAGGCGGTCCGCTCGGTGAGTTGTCCGTCCCCGTCAGGACTCCGCGACGACCGCCTGGCCGTCGACGTCGGAGGCGTCGGGGGCAGGGGCGAACGGGGGCGGGGAGGTGCCGTCGAAGTAGCCCCGGCCGAGCTCGTCGCACGACGCCCCGGGCTCGGGGTGCGTGTAGCGGTTCTGGCGCAGCGCGGCGATGAACTGGTCGATCCGCGGGTCGTCGGCGTCGTCGAGGGCGAGCTGGTGGCCCCAGGACTGCAGGGAGATCGGTGAGCCGAGGTCCGGGTACGGCGAGAGCACCATGTACGGCTGCCCGTCGACGCGGGCGGTGAGTGCGTCGAGGGCGGCGCCGTCGACCTCGTCCGGGTCGTAGGCGATCCAGACGGCCCCGTGCTCGAGCGAGTGCACGAGGTTCTCGCTGCGCAGCGGCTCCGGGTAGACGACGCCGTTGCACGCGGCCCACGCCTGGTCGTGCGTGCCGCCGATCGGCGGGGTGAACGAGTAGGCGACGCGAGTGTCGGGACCCACGTGCTGCGCGCCGGAGAACACCTTCCCCTCGACGCCCTCGATCTGCACCGACGGGTCCTTGTTCTCGGCGGTGGGCGCGAACGTCGCCAGGTCGACGGGCGCGGCCGCCTGGCCCGGGAGCACCCCGCAGCCCGCGAGCAGCAGGGCGGACAGGGCCAGCAGCGGAGCGTGAGTGGTGCGGAGCACGCAGCGACGCTACGACATCCGGTCGAGCGCCCCGGACCCGGCCGGAACTGTCGGGGTCGTTCCCTGACGTGGTCGCCATGGCCATCGACTGGACGCACGAGCTCGTGGAGCAGCTGGAGTGGCACTGGCAGGGCCAGCTCCGGCCGCGCCTGGAGGGGCTCACCGACGACGAGTACCTCCACGAGCCCGTACCCGGTGCCTGGAGCGTGCGCCCGCGCGGCACGTCGAGCGCCCCCGTCCAGGCGGGCAGCGGGGCGTTCACGATCGACTTCGCGTTCCCGCCGCCCGAGCCCGCCCCGGTCACGACCATCGCCTGGCGGCTCGGACACGTGATCGTCGGGGTGTCCGGGGCGCGGGTCGGCAGCCACTTCGACGGCCCGGCGTACGACTACCACGGCCACGACCACGCCGGCTCCGCCGAGGAGGCGCTGCGGCAGCTCGACGCGACCCACGACGCGTGGATCGCGGGCGTGCGCGGGCTCGACGCCGACGCGCTCGCACGCCCCGTGGGGCGGCGGAGGGCCCGTTCGCGGAGCTGCCGATGGCCACGCTCGTGCTGCACATCCACCGCGAGGCCATCCACCACGGCGCCGAGATCGCCCTGCTGCGTGATCTGTATGCCGCCAGTACGACATCCGGGGTAATCGGGCCCTGACGACGAGCGGAGACGCGCCCGGGCGGGCAAGGTCTCCCCATGAGCGTGGCACGTGACGTGGAACACGGTGGAGCCCGGCGCAGCGGTGGTGCGGCCGTGGCCGAGACCCTCGACGCGAACGGCGTCGACACCGTCTTCGGCACCCCCGGCCATCCGCTCGTCCGACATCTCGCCGCGGCCGGACTGTCCGTGGTCACCCTGCCCGACGACGACGTGGCCGAGCGGGCCGCCGCCGCGTACGCCCGGGTCAGCGGCCGGCCCGGCGTGGTCGCCGCGGCCGACGGCCCGGCGGGCACCGGATCGCAGGCGCTGCTGTTCATCACCGCGCACGGCGGCGGCACCGTCCGCACCGCCGACGCCGCCGTCGAGACCGTCGCGGGGGCGCTCGCCGCGATGCTCCGCGGCCGGCCGCGGGCCGTGCAGGTCGACGTGCCCCGGGACGTGCTCGACCAGGAGTGGAGTGGCAGCCCCCGCGCCGCCGCCCTGCCGTCGCCGCTCGTTCCCCACCCCGACGGGATCCGGCGGGCCGCGGACCTGCTGGAGGCCGCGGAGCGCCCGCTCGTGATCGCCGGCGGTGGGGCCGTCGACGCGTCCGACGAGATCACCGCCCTGATCCAGGCGCTCGGCGCCCCCGTGGCCACCACAGCGGGCGGCAAGGGCGTGGTCGACGACGGGCACCCGCTCTCCGCAGGCGCGTCCGGTCGCCTGCCCGCGGTGGCGGCGGCCGCTGCCGAGAGCGACGTCGTCCTCGTCGTCGGCAGCGGGTTCGCCTGCCCCGACGGCGTGGCCGCGATCCGCATCGACGTCGACGTCGACCGGATGCCCCGCAACGGCTCCGGCGTCGGACTGCTCGGCGACGCCACCGCCACCGTCGCGGCCCTGCGCGGCGCGCTGCCGCCGTGGCGGACGGCGATCGGCGTGGTCCGGGCCGCGGCGCTGCGGGCGGCCTGCCGCGAGCAGGCCCGTGCCGACGGGCGCGCCTTCGAACTGGTCAACGATGTGCTGCGCGACGCCCTGCCGCCCCACGGGGTACTGGTCGGCGGGAGCACCCCGGTCACCCGGCTCGGCTCGGTGCACTTCTTCCCGATCCCCGCACCCCGGCTGTTCTGCCCCGGCGGGGTGCCCGCGGCGATCGGCGCCTGCGTCGCCCGGCCGGCCCGCCCGGTGGCCGTGCTGCTCGGCACCGGCGCGTTCGCGGAGGCGGCCGAGGAGCTCGCCGCAGCGGTGGAGCTGGGCCTCCCCATCCCCGTCGTGGTGATGCGTGACGGCAGCGGCGACGGGCCGACCGGTGGCCGGTCCCCGCTGGACGTGGGCGCACTCGAGGTCCGCGCGAACGAGCCCGACGACCTCGTCGATCTGGTCGCCGACGCGTTCGAGGCCGACCGCCCCACGGTCATCCGCCTGGGATGAGTGCCGCCACGTCCTGCTGAACCGCACCCGACGGCGCACACTCCGCGTTCATGTGGGCCGTGGCAGCGTCGTCCGAGCCGGTGGTACTCCTCGCGCAGATCTCCTCGGCGCAGTACCAGCAGGACCCCGAGGCGGTGGGCGGGCTCGGGCTGTCCGCGCTCGTCTCGGTCCTCCCGCTCGCGGTCGTGCTCGTCCTGCTGGGCGCGCTGCGGGTGCGGGCGCACTGGGCGGCGCTGGCCGGGCTGACCACCGCGCTGGTCGTCGCGATCGCCGGGTTCGGGATGCCGTTCGGGATGTCGCTGTCGGCCGCGGCCCACGGCGCCGTGTTCGGTCTGTTCCCGATCCTGTGGATCGTGATCAACGCCCTGTGGGTGTTCAACATGACCGTCGCGACCGGCCACTTCGACGTCCTGCGCCGCAGCTTCGGCACGCTCTCGATCGACACCCGGACCCAGGCGATCCTCGTCGCGTTCTGCTTCGGCGGGCTGCTGGAGGCCCTCGCCGGGTTCGGGGCGCCGGTCGCGATCACCTCGGTGATGCTGGTGGCGCTGGGCTTCGCCCCCATCAAGGCCGCCGTCGTGGCGCTGGTGGCCAACACCGCGCCCGTCGCGTTCGGCGCGATGGGCGTCCCGGTCATCACGCTCGCGCAGGTCACCGGCCTGCCGCTGGACGTCGTCTCGTCCACCGTGGGCCGCCAGACCCCGTTGCTCGCGCTCTTCGTCCCCCTGGTCCTGGTGTTCATCGTCGACGGGCGGCGCGGGCTCCGCGAGGCATGGGTGCCCGCGCTGGGCTGCGGCATCGTGTTCGCGCTCGGCCAGTTCCTGACGTCGAACTTCTTCTCCGTCGAGCTCACCGACATCGTCGCGTCGCTGGCCGGGGCCGTCACCGTCTTCGCGCTCGCCCGCCTGCAGCCGAACGCGGTGTGGGCGGCGCGGAAGCCGGCCCTCAGCACCACCGGCGGCCCGTCGTCCGGCGGAACCCCGGACGGCTCGGACCCCGACGAGACGCCCGACTCCCCTGCCGAGATCCGCAAGGCCTACGCCCCCTACGCGATCATCATCGTGGTCTTCGCCCTGGCGCAACTGCCCGGGATCAAGGAGCTGCTGGCCTCGGTGAAGATCGCGTTCGCCTGGCCCGGACTCGACGTCCTGACCCCCGCCGGGGTCCGCGACAAGGTCAACGACTTCTCCTTCTCCGTGCTGTCCACCGCGGGCACGCTGATGGTGCTCGCTGCGGTGATCGTCGCCGTCGTCCTCGGGGTGGGCGTGCGGCGCACGATCACGACCTGGACGAAGACCGTCGGCGAGCTCACATGGGCCATCCTCACCGTCGCCTCGGTACTCGCGCTCGCCTACGTCATGAACGCCTCGGGCCAGACCACCTCGATCGGCCTGTTCGTCGCCGGTGCCGGTGCCGCCCTCGCGTTCCTGTCCCCCGTGCTCGGCTGGTTCGCCGTCGCCGTCACCGGGTCCGACACCTCCGCCAACGCCCTCTTCGGCTCACTGCAGGTGACCGCGGCCCAGGGCGCCGGCCTCCCGCCGGAGCTCCTGGCCAGCGCCAACTCCTCCGGTGGCGTCCTGGGCAAGATGCTCAGCCCCCAGAACCTCACCATCGCCGCAGCCGCGGTGAAGCTCGACGGCCAGGAGGGCACGCTGCTCCGCAAGGTCATCGGCTGGAGTCTGGGGATGCTCCTGATCCTGTCGACGATCATCGCCCTGCAGGCGACGCCGGTGCTGAGCTGGATGCTGCCGTGAGCCGGGGACACGGGTACCCGGTCGAGCGGGCGGGGGTCCGTGATGGCCGTCGCCGACCGCCCCTTCCCGTCGGCGGGCGCCGCCCGCAGGCACGACGGTCGAGCGGAACTCCGTTGCTGTTCCCGGCGCTCCGAACAGCAACGCGGGTCCGTTCACGCGTTCGGCGAGGTGGCTGATCGCCCGGCGGGTATCCGGTTCGGGTGATCAGCGGTGGGTCGCGGGGCTCGGTGCGGTAGGTGTACCCGGTCGGAGTGATCCACTCCGTCGACCGGTCCGGGTGCAGGGTGACCTGCCGGCCGGGTTGTTCCTTCAGGTCGGGGCGGGCGGTGCACAGACCCCGACAACGGGTCGGCCACCAGGCGTCGCCACGGCATCGGTGACGACGTCGCGGGCGTGACCGGGGTGGTCGTGACCGCGTCGGGGTCGCGGATGACCGACTTCCCGGTCAACGCGGCCGCGACCAGATCCTCCGACGCCGGTCCCGGGTGCGTTCGTCATCCGAGCCCGTTCCGCGGGCGAGGCGGGTGAGCCACTCGAACGACGACGCCGCATCCGGCGCCGACATCCGCACCCGGACGGTCGCCATCTCGTCGTCAGCGGCGAACACGTCCACCCGCCGCTCCGTGCGCGCAGCCCGGGGCCGCTCAGCGGCCCCGTCGGGATCGACCGCGATGATCGCCCCGTCGCAACGCCGCGGACGACTGCGCCCGCGTCCGGCCGGGCGCCGCAGGCAGCACCCGCTCCTGCACCGCGACAGCCATCTCACCGGGCAGGACCGCGAGCCGGTCCACGATCAACCGCACCCGGGAGGCGTCCAGCCGACCGGCCTGCAGCAGGTCCCGGGTCCGCCGGAACAGCCGTCGAGCCGGACGGGCTGCGCCGACCGCGCCTCCCCGGGGCCGGGCGACGAGGTCAGCGCCGGCGCCACCTCGGACCCGGCCCGTTCCCGAGCCGGAACCGCCGCGCTGACCGGCCGGACGGCCCCGTCCCCACCCCGCCCGCGAGAACTCCGCCAGAACCGCGAACTGCCGGGCCGCGACCAGACCTGGCAATCGCCCGAGAGACTGCGCGACAGCAGACGCGACCACGGAACCCGACGGCACGCTGCCCCGGTCCGCGGACCCCGCCAGGCGTCGAGGACCGGAAGCGCCGCGGCAGCACCGTGGTGCAGGACGATCCTCACCGGGAGAAATGTTCCCACCCGGCCGGCCCACCCTCGTAGGGCCGACCATCCACCAGAACAGCGGCAGCCCCCGACCGCACCTCCCCGACCACCGACCACCCCTCGGGAACGGGGCCGGGGAAGGCGGCGACGAGAGCGTGGTCCTCCCCACCGGTGAGGATCCAGTGCAGGGGATCGACACCGAGGGCCTGCCCCACGTCAGCCAACCGCCCGGCCACCGAGAACGCAGCAGACCGCACATCGACCACGACCCCGGACGCCACGGCCACGTGCCCCAGATCGGCCAGCAACCCGTCCGACACGTCGATCATCGCCGTCGCCCCCGCCCGCGCCGCCTGCGGACCGGCCGCGTAGGGCGGCTCCGGCACCCGGTGCGCCCCGACGACCGCCACCGGCGACCGGAACCCCCGCCCGAGCACCGCGAGACCCGCCGCCGACCACCCCAACCGCCCGGCCACCGCGACCACGTCACCCGGCCGGGCGCCGCCCCGCGTGACGGGGTCGAGCCCGCCGAGCGACCCGAGAGCGGTCACGGACAGCACCAGCTGGGAGGACGCGGCGACGTCCCCGCCCACCACCCCGGCCCCGGCCGTCGCGGCCTCGGCCCACAGCCCGTCGGTCAGGGCCTGCAGCATCTCGACGTCGGTGTCGGCCGGGCACGCCAGCCCGACCAGCAGGGCGGTGGGCACCGCCCCCATCGCCGCGACGTCCGCCAGGTTGGCCGCGGCGGCCTTGCGCCCCACCTGTTCGGGGGTCGACCAGTCGAGTCGGAAGTGCACGCCCTCGACGAGCACGTCGGTGCACGCGACGACCCGTCCGTCCGGTGCCGCCACGACCGCCGCGTCGTCCCCGGGCCCCAGGAGCGTGGATGCGGGCTGCGTGCGCCCCGTCGTCACGCTCGCGATCAGGCCGAACTCACCGAGTGAGGCAAGGGTGATCTTCTTCTCCGCGGGGGTCGACGATGTGGGCAACGGGGTCTCCTCCGGTACGTTCGGCGTCCGACCTTCCTCCCCACGGACGGTCCCGGACGTAGTCAGAGCTCAGTGGAAGGGGCACGACGTGGTGCAGGCGTACATCTTGGTCCAGACCGAGGTCGGGAAGGCCGCGGCCGTGGCCTCCTCGATCGCCGGGATCACCGGGGTGATCTCGGCGGAGGACGTGACCGGTCCCTACGACGTCATCGTGCGCGCGGAGGCCGACGATGTCGACCTTCTCGGACAGCTCGTCGTCGCACAGGTGCAGGGCGTCAACGGGATCACCCGGACGCTCACGTGCCCGGTGGTCCACCTGGCCGGCTGAGTACACCGGTGCCCGCCTCCACCCGCCCGCCGCTGCCGGTCCTGATCGCGATCGCGCTGCCGGTGCTGCTGGCCGTGGTGGTGGCGGGCATCGGGATCACCGCCCGGTTCGCCGGCCCGGACACGCCCCCGCCGGACACCACGCCGCTGGCCACTCCCCCCGTCGACGCGCCCGACGCCGCCGGCCCGGAGTGCACCTCGCTGCTCGCGAACCTCGACGGCGACCTGCCGTCGGGCGACGCCACGCTCCCCGTCCGCGCGCTCGCCGACCCCGCCCCCGACGGAGTCCGCGCCTGGGCCGCCGCACCGCGCCCGGTCGTGCTGCGCTGCGGCCTGCCCCGCCCCCGGGAGCTGACGCCGACCTCGGCCCTGCTCGAGATCGACGGCGTGCAGTGGCTCCAGCTCGACGACGGCGTCCCGGAACCGGTCGTCGCCACCTACGTGGCCGTCGACCGGCCCGTGTACGTCGTGCTGACCACCCCGGTCGACGCGGGCAGCGGCCCGTTGCAGGCCGTGTCCGACGTTGTGCGGGACACACTCTCGGCCACCCCGGTCGCGGTCCGGTAGCGGCGTTCTACGCTCGTCCCATGGTGACGATGTCCCGGGCCACCGAGGACTACCTGAAGGCGATCTACACCCTCGCCCATCACGGTGGTCCCGTCACCACGAGCACGCTCGCCCACGAACTGGGGGTCTCCTCCCCCTCGGTGTCGGCGATGCTCAAGCGGCTGGAGGACGGCGCGCTGCTCGACCGGCCCGACCACCGCAGCGTCGCCCTCACCGCTGCGGGCGAGCGGGCCGCGCTGCGGGTGGTGCGCCGCCACCGCCTGCTGGAGACATTCCTCGCCCAGGTCCTCGACGTGCCGTGGGACGAGGTGCACGCCGAGGCCGAGCTGCTCGAGCACGCCCTGTCCGAGCGGCTGGAGGGCCGGATCGACGCCGCACTCGGCCACCCGACGCACGACCCGCACGGCGACCCGATCCCGCCCCGCGACGGCCCGCACGTCGAGGTCCGCGGCACGCCGCTGGAGTCGGTGCCCGCGGGGTCGCGGTTCCGCGTGGAGCGGGTGTCGGACCGCGACAGTGCCGCCCTGCGCTACCTGGGCGGCCTCGGCATCGTGCCCGGCGCGGAGCTGACGGTCGAGGAGCAGGCCCCGTTCGGTGGGCCGCACTGGGTCCGCGTCGGTGACGACCGGCACGCGCTGGGGGCGGCGTTGGCGCAACTCGTGCACGGTCACGTCGTCTCGTCGTGAGACACCTCTTGCCGGGGTGATTAGACAAGCCTAACGTCCCGCTTCATGGTGACGACCACCCGCGACGGGGACAGTGCTGCCACGGCCTCGCCGTCGGTTCAGGAGATGCGGCGCAGGCGCGGTCTGCGCGGGCGGCTGGCGTTCTTCGGGCCCGCGTTCGTCGCCGCCATCGCCTACGTCGACCCGGGCAACTTCGCCACCAACTTCTCGGCGGGTGCGCAGTTCGGCTACCTGCTGCTGTGGGTGATCGTCGGCGCCAACCTGCTCGCGATGCTGATCCAGACGCTCTCGGCGAAGCTGGGCATGGCCACCGGGCGCAACCTCGCGGAGCTGTGCCGCGACCACTTCCCGCGGCCGGTCGCGCGCGGGATGTGGGTGCAGGCGGAGCTGGTGGCGATCGCCACCGATCTCGCGGAGGTCATCGGCGGCGCGATCGCCCTGAACCTGCTGTTCGGGATCCCGCTGTTCACCGGCGGCGTGATCACCGGGATCGTCGCGTTCGCACTGCTCGCGCTGCAGAACCGCGGGTTCCGGCCGTTCGAGCTCGCGATCACCGGGCTGTTCGGCGTCATCCTGCTCGGGTTCCTCAGCACCCTGGTGCGCGTCCCGATCGACGGTCCCGACCTCGCCGCCGGCCTCGTGCCGATGTTCGACGGCACCGACAGCCTCCTGCTCGCCACGGGCATCCTCGGTGCCACGGTCATGCCCCACGTCATCTACCTGCACTCGGCGTTGACGCAGAACCGCGTCACCGCCGTCACCGCCGACGACCGCCGGTACCTGCTGCGGCGCCAGCAGGCCGACGTGCTGCTGGGCATGGGGCTGGCCGGCGTCGTCAACGCGGCGATGCTGATCATCGCCGCGGCCCTGTTCTTCGGATCGGACGTCCCGAACACCGACACCCTGGAAGGTGTCCACGTCGGCCTCGCCCGGGTGCTCGACCAGCCGGCGGCGTTCGCGTTCGCCCTCGCCCTGCTCGCGTCGGGCTTCGCGTCGTCGGGGGTCGGGACCTACGCGGGCCAGGTCGTCATGCAGGGTTTCATCCGGCGGAGCATCCCGCTGCTGCTGCGCCGGCTGCTGACGCTCGCGCCGGCGCTGGTGGTGCTCGGGATCGGCGTCGACCCGACGCGGGCACTCGTGCTCTCACAGGTGGTTCTCTCGTTCGGCATCCCGTTCGCGCTGGTGCCGCTGGTGCTGCTCACCCGCCGGTCCGACGTCATGAGGGAGCTCGTGAACCGGCGCGTCACCACGGCGATCGCCGGGCTGGCGGCTCTGGTGATCATCGGCCTGAACGGGTTCCTGATCTGGCAGACCGTGACCGGGGCCTAACGCAGCCCGGTTCCCCGCGCGAGTGCCGTCTCGACCAGCGTGGAGAGCAGGGCCGGGTAGTCCAGACCGGTCACGGCCCAGACCCGGGGGAACATCGAGATCGGGGTGAAGCCGGGCATCGTGTTGACCTCGTTGACGGTGAGCTCGCCGTCGGCCCCGACGAAGAAGTCGACGCGGGCGAGACCCTGACCGTCGAGCGCACGGAACGCGGCGATCGCCATCTCGCGAACCCGGTCGGCGACGTCGTCGTCGAGCTTGGCGGGGATGTCGAACTCGCAGACGTCGTCGAGGTACTTGGCGTCGAAGTCGTACCACTCGGCCGTCGTTCCGTCTGCGCGAGTACCGACGATCCGGATCTCGGCCGCGACGCTCGCGCGGACCGAGCCGTCGGGGAACTCCAGCACCCCGACCTCCACCTCGCGCCCGACGACCGCGGCCTCCACCAGCACCTTCGGGTCGTGCTCGCGGGCGGTGGCGATCGCGGCGTCGAGGTCGGCCCAGTCGGAGACGCGGGTGATCCCGACCGACGAGCCCGCCCGGGCCGGCTTGACGAAAGCCGGCAGGCCGACGCGCTCACGCTGCTCCGCCGTCAGCGTCGCCGTACCCGGCCGGAGCACGACGACGGTGCCGATCGGCAGGCCGTCGGCGGCGAGGAGCTTCTTGGTGAACTCCTTGTCCATGCCCGCCGCACTCGCCAGCACCCCGGCGCCGACGTAGGGCAGGCCCGCCATCTCCAGCAGGCCCTGGATCGTGCCGTCCTCGCCGTAGGGGCCGTGCAGGACGGGGAAGACGACGTCGACGCCGGAGAAGACCTCGCCCGCGCGGTCGGGGTCGAGGACGACGAGGCCGCCGCGGGTGGGGTCACCGGGCAGCGCGAGCGCGGTCCGGGACCCGTCGACCGACGGCAGCGCGCGGCCGTCGATGGCCAGCTCGCGGACGTCGTCGGTACCGAGGACCCAGGCCCCGTCCGGGGTGATGCCGACGGGCACGATCTCGAAGCGCTCGGGGTCGAGGTGGCCGAGCACGCTGCCTGCGGACACGCACGAGATCGCGTGTTCGCTGCTGCGCCCGCCGAACACCACCGCCACACGGATCCTGTTCCCGGTCATGGCGCCCGAGGGTAGGCGGGACGTGCGGTGACGCCGGGATCGGGGCGGCAGGGATCGGACGGCGGGGATCGGCGCCGAACCGCGACTCGCGGGCGGGGATCTCGCGACTCGCGGGGGGTTGGGGTCAGGGGGCGAAGCGCTGCTCCAGGTCGCGCACCTCGGGCAGGCCGATGAGGTCCGTGAAGCCCTCGAAGGTGGGCAGGTCGGGGAGGGTGGCCGCGGGGGTGCCGTCGCGGTGCAGCGTCTGCAGGAACGCCTGGATGCCCGCCGTCGCCGCGAGCAGCGTGCCGATCGGGTAGAGCACGAGCGAGAAGCCCAGCTCGTGGATGCGGTCCAGCGAGATCGGCGGGGTGCGTCCGCCCTCGGCCCAGTTGAACACCAGCGGGGCGACGCCCTTGAGCTCGTCCGCGACCCGCTCGATCTCGCCGTCGCTCACCGGGGCCTCGACGAACAGCACGTCGGCGCCCGCGTCGGCGTACGCGCGTGCCCGGGTGATCGCCGCGTCCAGCCCCTCGACGGCGGCGGAGTCGGTGCGGGCGATGAGCAGGAAGTCGGGATCGTGCCGGGCGGCGACGGCGGCGCGGATCTTGCCCGCCATCTCCTCGACGCCGATCACGGCCTTGCCGCTCATGTGCCCGCACTTCTTCGGCAGCACCTGGTCCTCCAGGTGGATGCCGGCGACCCCGGCCTGCTCGTAGAGCTGGACGGTGCGCACGACGTTGATCGCGTTGCCGTAACCGGTGTCGGCGTCGGCGATCACCGGCACATCGACGGCGGCGACGATCCGCCGCGCGTTGTCGACCATCTCCGTCCCGCCGAGCAGCCCGACGTCCGGCCGACCCACGAGCGATGCCGTGGTGCCGAATCCCGTCATGTAGACGACGTCGAACCCGGCCTGCTCGACGAGCCGCGCCGACAGCGCGTCGTAGGCGCCGGGGGCCACGAGCGTGCCGGGCGCGGCGAGCAGCTCACGGAGCCGGGCCCGGGGCGCGCTCGGTCGCGACAACAGATCTCCCACGTGCTTCCTTCCGCTGAATGTATGCAAAGTAACCCCGAAGCCTGGACGAGGGAATCTCCACGCCCTAGTTTGCACACAATCTCACGACAGGAGGTCGGGTGACCCGGGCATCGGAACGCGCCACCGGCGCCGTGCGGGAGCTGATCCTGCGCGGCGACTTCGCGGCCGGTGCGCGCCTGGGCGAGGTCGAGCTCGCCGAGCGCCTGGGCGTCAGCCGCACCCCGGTCCGCGAGGCGCTGGCCCGCCTCGCCTCGGAGGGGCTCGTCGAGATCGTCCCCAACCGGGGTGCGCGGGTCAGCAGCTGGACCGTCGCCGAGCTGGAGGAGGTGTTCGACCTGCGCGCCGCGCTCGAGCCCCGCCTCACCGCACTCGCCGTCCCGAACGCCGGCCCGGCCGACGTCGACGCGCTCGACGACCTCGCGCAGCGCATGCTGGGCGCCGAGCTGGACGATCTCGTCCCCCTCAACCGCGCGTTCCACGGCCTGCTCGCCGAGCTGGCCGCCCATCCGGCGATGGCGGGAGCGCTGGCCGGGGCGATCCACGCCCCGATCGTGCTCCGCAACTTCCACGCCTACGACGACGCGTCGCTGCGTCGGAGCCTGGCCCACCACGTCGAGATCGTGGCCGCGGTGCGCGCGGGCGATCCCGTCTGGGCGCAGGCCGTCATGACCGCACACATCCACAACGCCCGGGCCGTGATGGTCCGGGTCGCCCGGGAGGACAGCGCATGAGCGAGCGTCGTCGGTCGACGTCCGCCCGGTCGGCGCGGGCGGCGGCTCGATCGCGCACCTCCCCGAGCTGACGAGGGCCCTGCGTGTCGGGCCGCAGTCGGCGGGCGCCGACCCGGGCCCGGCCGCGTACGGGAAGGGCGGCACCGGGCCGACCGCCACCGACGCGAACATCGTCCTCGGCTACCTGCCCGCGTCGCTGGCCGGCGGCGAGATCACCCTCGACGTCGACGCGGCCCGCACCGCGGTGGCGGGCGTGGCCGACGCGATGGGGCCCAGGTCGCCGGACGCCCTCAACCACGGCTTCCGCCCGCATGTCGTCCGCGACGCCTGCGCCGACCGCACCACCGAGCTGCACGTCCGTCGAGCTGCGCGGCATCGTCCTCAGCACGCGGGGCGGGGTGCGCCGGCTGTTGTAGCGTCGATCCATGACCGATCTCGCCGACGTCCGCCGCATCGTCGCCCAGGACAGCGGGCTGGCGAGCGTCAGCGTGGTGCGCGCCGACGGCACCCCACACACCTCGCTCGTCAACGCCGGGGTGCTCGACCACCCGGTCACCGGCGAACCCGTCGTCGGCTACGTGACCTACGGCCCGGTCAAGCTCCGCACCCTGCGCGCCCGCCCCGCCACCTCGATCCTGTGGCGCGCGGGCTGGCGCTGGGCGGCCGTCGACGGCGACAGCGAGCTCCGCGGCCCCGGCGACGTCGACGCCGAGGAGCTGCGCCTGCTGCTGCGCGCGGTGTTCACCGCGTGTGGCGGCACCCACGACGACTGGGACGCCTACGACCGCGCGATGCTCGACGAGGGCCGGGTCGCGGTCCTGATCGCGCCGCGGAAGGTCTACGGCAACGCCTGAGGACGTGCCCCCGCCACGTCGGGGTCGCACGCTGCCGGTGCGCTGGTCCACTCCCTGCTCGCCGACGCCCTGTCGCTGCTCGGCAGCTCCGTCGCGTTCGTCGTGCCGCCCTGGCTGATCCCCGTCCGCACCGGCGCCCCCGCGACGGCCGGACCGGGCGCCGCGGCGTCCGGGCTGCCGATGCTCGTCGCCGCCGTCGCGGCGGGCGGCTCGTCGAGCAGATGGGCAGGCGCCGCACCCCGGTCGGCGCCGACGTGCCGGGGATGACGGCCCGCGAGGCGCTCGCACCCGACCTCACCGCGGCCGCGCCGCGTTGCGCATGCCCTGGTTGAGCACGAACGCGATGAGCAGGCACAGCAGCACCGCGAACAGGTTGACGACGTGGCTGCCCGGCGCACCGGCCTCGGACTCGGTGCCCGGCGTCTTCTTCGGCCCACCGCCCGGCCCGGGTTCGACGTCGTCGATGGGTTCGCGCCGCAGGAGCGGACTCGTCATGGTCAGCTTCTCGTGAGCAGGGACCGGGCGAAGAACGCCAGGTTGGCAGGGCGCTCGGCCAGGCGCCGGACGAAGTAGCCGTACCACTCGGTGCCGTACGGCAGGTAGACGCGGACGGACTCCCCCGCTGCCGCCAGGTCGCGCTGCTCGTGCGGTCGCACGCCGTGCAGCATCTGGATCTCGTACGGGCGGCCGCGGCCGAGGTGCCGCGCGATGTCGATCAGGACGGGGTCGTGCGTGGCGACCATCGGCAGCCCGTCGCCCGCCATGAGGATCTTCAGGCAGCGGACGTAGGACAGGTCCACGTCGTGGCGCTCCCGGAACGCGACCGAGGCCGGCTCGTCGTAGGCGCCCTTGCACAGCCGCACCCGTGAGCCCGCCAGGTCGCGGCAGTCGGCCTCGGTGCGGCGCAGCCCGGCCTGCAGCACGGCCCCGACCCACGGGTGGTCGACGCGCAGGTCGCGCACGATCCCCAACGTCGAGTCGGTCGTGGTGTGGTCCTCCATGTCGACGGTCACGGTCGTCCCGACGGCGTGCGCGGCCTCGCAGATCCGACGCGCGTGGTCGAGCGCGACCTTCTCCCCGTCGGTGCCGGCCAGGGCCTGCCCGAGGGCGGAGAGCTTGACCGAGACCTCGACGCGCGGGCCGAGCCCGTCGAGGCCTCGCAGCAGGGCGCGATAGGCGTCCGCGTTCGCCTCCGCCCGGGAGCGGTCGGTCACGTCCTCGCCGAGGTGGTCGATCGTGACGAGCCGGTCGGTGGTGATCTCCCGGGCCACGGCCAGCACCTGGTCGGTGGTGGTCCCGACCACGAACCTGTCGACGACGGGGCGCAGCAGCGGGGTGTTCTCGGCGAACGTGCGGAGCCGGCCCGACCGGGACGCAGCCAGCATCAACGACCTCAACATGGGCCGGAACGTTAGGACGGTCACTCCGCGATCGGTTAGTCCGAACGAACAACGAAGAACCGGTCCGTCAGTAGCATCCGCCCATGGAGACCATCCTCGCCCAGGTACTGGCCGCGATCGGCGAGCCCCTTGTCGACGTGCGGGTGGCCCCGGCGGGTCTGGACGCACCCGTCACCGGCGTCGCCATCCTCGACCCCGACGACGACCCGGCCGACCACCCCGGCCGCCTCGTCCTGCTGATCGGCGCCCGCGGCCGGGACGCCGTACGGCCGCTGCGGGCGGCGGCCCGGCGCGGGGCCGTAGCGGTGGCCGTGAAACCCGGCCCCGGGTCCGACGACGAGCTGGTCGCGGCGGCGGCCGACGCGGGTGTCGCGCTGCTGGGCGTGCGCGCCGACGCCCGCTGGGACCAGCTCGAGGCCCTCGTCCACGGGATCCTCGACGACGGCCTCCCACCCGACGACGGCGACGCGGGCGACCTCTACTCCCTCGCCCAGACCGTCGGGCTGCTCACCGGCGGGCTGGTCAGCATCGAGGACACCGCGAGCCGCGTCCTCGCCTACTCCCGCTCCGACGCGACCGCCCCCGACGAGCTGCGGCGGCTGTCGATCCTGGGCTGGCAGGGCCCGGCCGACTACCTCGCCACGCTGCGCGGCTGGGGCGTGTTCGACCGGTTGCGCGCCGGCGAGGACGTCGTCCACGTCGACGAGCACGCCGAGCTCGGCATCCGGCGCCGCCTCGCCGTCGGCATCCACGCGGGGCAGCGCCAGCTCGGCACGATCTGGGTGCAGGAGGGGGTGACGCCGTTCGCGGAGCGCGCGGAGAGCGTGCTGGTCGGGGCCGCGCGGGTCGCGGCAGGGCACCTGATCCGGCGGCGGTCGCAGCAGTCGCCGGGTGCCCGCTGGAGCCGCGACGTCGTCGCCGGGCTGCTCGACGGTCGCGTCGGCGCGGAGCTGGTGGCCGCCACGTTCGGCCTCGACGCGGGCGACCCCGCGGTGGTCGTGGCGTTCGGCGCGACGTCGGAGCTGGGGGTGGCGGAGCTGACCGAGGTGGTGTCGGTGCACGCCGCGACGTTCCGGCGGGGCGCGCTCACCGCCCCGGTCGGCGCGCGGGTCTACGCGGTGCTGCCCGCCGTCGGCACCGAGAAGGGGCTGGCGGCGATGTGCGCGGAGGTCGTCGCCATCGCCGGTCGGCGGGCCGGTGCGCGGGTGCGGGCCGGGATCGGGTCGGGCGTCGCCGGGCTGGCCGGGGTGCCCGCCTCCCGCGTCGACGCCGACCGGGTGCTCGACGCCATGCCCTCCGACGCCGACGTCGCCGCGATCGGCGACCTGCGCGCGGAGATCCTGCTCGACGAGACCCTCGCCCGGCTCGTCGACCTGCACGATCCCGCCGCTGCCGCCCTCATCGCCCACGACGGCGAGCACGGCAGCGACCTCGCGGCGTCCGTGCTGTCCTACCTCGACGCGCTCGGCGACGTGCGCACGGCGGCGGCCCGGCTCACCGTGCACCCCAACACGCTGCGCTACCGGTTGCGCCGCGCGTCGCAGGTGGCGGGCCTGCGCCTCGATGACCCCAGCGCCCGCCTCGTCCACCATCTGTACCTGCTGCGCGCCACCCGCTCCGTCACCGCCGGGCCGCCGCGAGCCGCCGCCACACCCACGCCGACGGCTCGCGGCGCCCGGTGAGGACGTAGCCGGCGACCACCGCGTCGCCGAGGGTCCGGTCCAACGACCTGCGCGCCGACGGGTGCCCGACCAGCAGCAGCTCGTCGCCCGCCCGCAGCTCGACGTCGTCGCCGGGGCCCACGTCCGCGTCGTCGCCGCGCAGCACCAGCAGCACGACCGCGCACACCCGCTCGTCGCGGTCGCCGGGGTCGCGCAGCAGGTCGCCGAGGGCGATCCCCGTCGCGAGCCGCCCCTGCAGCGCAGGGGCCTGCTCGTCGTCGAGGCGGACCTTCCAGACGGCCTGCAGGCGCGGCCCGCACAGCGCGGTGAGCCGGTCGACGAGGTCGGCGGCCCACGCGTCGTCGCGCTCGGGGACCGTGCCGAGGAAGCGCCACAGCAGGGGCGTGCTGAGCTGGGCGTACGCCTCGTGCGCGACGACCTCGGTCGGCACCAGCAGCGCGTCGACGGCCACGGCGCGGAACAGCGGCGCACCGGTGGCACGGTTCTGCCGGGCGGCGACGAACAGGTCCGGGTTGGCGCGCCGCGCGGCGGCCACCAGCGAGAGGTTCGCGGCGTCGTTGTCGGTGGCGGCGACGAACCCGACCGCGTGCTCGAGGTCGGCCCCGGCGAGAACGCGCGGGTCGGACCCGTCACCGACGATCACGGGCCGGTCGTCCTCGTCGGGCTCCGGCTCGATCACCGTCACCTCCAGGCCCTCGGCGGCGAGGTCGTCGGTGAGTGCGCAGCCGAACCGGCCGAACCCGCAGACCACCCAGCGACCGTCGCGCGGCGGCTTCCGGCGGGGCGGGATTTCGGCTCCCGGGCCGCTCTCCAGCCACGTCATCAGCTGGTAGGTCGCCGGGGCCCGCAGCGCGATCCGCAGGTGGCGCCCGAACGCGGCGAACGGGTTGACGACGGTCGGCGTCCCGAACGCCCGCATCCGGTCGGCGATCAGCGGCGACGCGGTGCGCGCGACCACGGGCAGGTCGGGGCGCAGCAGCGCCGCGGCCATCGTGACGGTCAGGTTCGCCTCGTCGTCGTTGGTGAGCGCGAGGACCCCCGCGCACCACGGGTGCTCCAGCCCGGCCACCGTGAGGCGCCCCGCGTCGCGCGCGTCGCCCGCGAGGCCGGGCACGTCGGCGCGGTAGGGCGCGAGGTCGAGGGCCTCGATGCGCTCCTGGTCGAGGTCGAGCACCACGAACCGCCGCCCGAGCCGGTCGAACGCGCGCCCGAGGAGCTCCCCGGTGACCCCGTACCCCGCGATCAGCAGGAACGGCTCGCGCAGCCGCGCGACCTTGCGGGAGAAGTGCGCCGTGCGGACGGCCTGGCGGAAGGTCCGGTCGCGCAGCAGGGCGAGCAGCGACCCGATCGCGTACGCCCAGCCGACAACCGTCAGGAAGATCGTCGCGGTGACCCAGAGCCGCTGCGCGTAGGTGAACGGGTACGGCAGCTCCCCGAACCCGATCGTCGACGCGGTGTAGCTCATGAAGTAGAAGGCGTCGAGGAAGCCCATGCGGTGCGGGTTGCCCAGCTCGTCCCGGCCGGGCACCAGCGTCAGCCCGAGGACGCCGATCGCGAAGATCACGATCAGGGTGATCAGCGGGACCCGCATCCGCCGCATGACCAGGAAGAACGTGGCCGACGGGAGCGGCTCGCCCATCACGGCCGGCTGAACGACACGGTCTCGGCCACCAGCAGCACGACCGACACCGCGTTGGCCAGCAGCGCGCCGGCTGCCAGCGACACGACGGCCGCCGTGCCCGCCTCGTCCAGCCCACCCGGCGAGGCGTTGGCGACGAAGCCCCACACGGTCGCCGCGGCGACGAGCTGCAGGTCCGCGACCAGGCTGGTGGCCAGGTGCACCGCGCCCATCTGGGTGCGGTCGCCGAACTTGAGCACGGTCGCGACGAGGCTGATCACGAGCGCCGCGAACAGCTCGTAGACGTTGTGCTGCGCCGGATCCGACAGGTCCCCCAGCACGAAGCCGAAGTTCAGGGTGGCGGCCAGCAGCACGAAGAAGCCGAAGACCACCTTCTCCAGGTTCACGCGCGTCCCCCGTCGTCGGCCGCCCGGACCGTAGCCCCACAGCGGCGCCCCCGCCGGGTCACGCGACCTCGGCGGCCCGCCTGCCGCGGTCCAGCCGTCGCATGATCGGGGTGGCCGCGACCCCGTGGATCGTCACCGAGAGCACCACGACGAAGCCCACGGCGGCCCAGATCTGCTCGGCCCCGGCGAACGGCGCCTGCGACGTCGCATAGGCCAGGTAGTAGAACGAGCCGATCCCGCGGATCCCGAACACCGCGATCGCGGTGCGCTCCTGCGGCGACCCGGTCGCGCCGCCCAGGGCCAGCCACGCCGTCGCGGGCCGCACGACGAGCACGAGCGCGAGGCCGACGGCGACCATGGGCCAGGTCAGCGGGCCGAGCAGGCCGCGCACGACGGCGCCGCCGAACAGCACGAGCAGCAGCACCGTCAGCAGGCGCTCGATCTGCTCGACGAAGTCGTGGAGCACCTGGTGGTACTCGTGGTCGCGCTCGCTGGCGCGGATGGAGCGGGCGCACACGAACACGGCGAGGAACCCGTACCCGCCCGCGACCTCGGTGAGGCCGTAGGCCAGGAACGTCGCGGCGAGCGCGATGAACCCCTCCGCGTGCGACGCCAGCTTCAGCTGCTCGGAGCGGGCGCGGAAGAACAGCAGCCCCAGCCCGCGGCCGACGACCACTCCCCCGACGACGCCGACCGCGATCTTGACGAGCACGTCGCTGACGACCCACTCCCCGACCCAGCCGAACGGGTCGGCCGCTGCCGTCGCGATCGCGATCGCCGCGTAGACGAACGGGAACGCCAGCGCGTCGTTCAGCCCGGCCTCGGAGGTGAGGGCGAAGCGCACCTCGTCCTCGCCCTGCTCCTCGCCACCCGGCTCCCCCACCTGCACGTCGGAGGCCAGCACGGGGTCGGTGGGGGCGAGCGCCGACCCGAACAGCAGGGCGGCGGCCGGCGCGAGACCCAGCGCCCACCAGCCCAGCACCGCGGTGGCGACGATCATCAGGGGCATCCCGATGCCGAGCAGCCGCCACGTCGAGGACCACGAGCGCCACCCGATCGGCCGGTCCAGCTTCAGCCCGGCGCCCATCAACGCGATGATCACCACGACCTCGGTGAGGTGCTCGGCGATCTCGGGGTGGGCCAGCGGGTCGGGCGCGGGCAGCGCGGGCACGACGGCGAAGACCGCCATCCCCAGACCGAGGAACACGATCGGCATCGACAGCGGTCGGCCGGCGAGCAGCCGGGGCAGCAGGCCGGCCGCGAGCGCGCCGATCCCGACGAGCGCGAAGGTCAGGTCGATCAGGTCCATGGGGTCCGTTCACAGGTGGGCGACCCGCCCGGATGCCCGCTGCCACCGGCTCGAAACCCGTCCACCCCCGCGAGTCGCGAGATTCCCGCCCGCGAGTCGCGAGAACTCCGCCCGCGAGTCGCTGGTCCTCGGCCCGCGAGTCGCCGTTCCTCCGCCCCGAGTCGCGCACCCCCATCGACGCCGCTGCGTCCGACACCGCTGCGTCGATCGGATGAGAGCTCACGCTGGATGCTGTGCGATCGGACAAGCCGTCGATCGCGCGGTCCTCCTACCGTTCCCCCATGGACGCCCTCACCCGCACCCCGGCGCCGCGCAACGAGCCGGTCCGCGACTACGCCCCCGGCTCCCCGGAGCGGGCCTCGCTCCAGGCCGCCCTCGCCGAGCTGGGCGGGCGGCACCTCGAGCTGACCGTCACGATCGACGGGGAGCAGCACGTCGCGGGCGGCGCCCCGTTCGACGTCGTCGCCCCGCACGCCCACGCGCACGTCCTGGGCACCGGCGCGAACGCGACCCGCGAGGACGCGAAGTGCGCGGTCGAGGCGGCCCTGCGCGCGGCCCCGGCGTGGCGCGACCTCCCCTTCGACGAGCGCGCCGCCGTCCTGCTCCGCGCCGCCGACCTGCTCACCGGCCCGTGGCGGGACCGGATCAACGCGGCCACGATGCTCGGGCAGTCCAAGACCTGTTTCCAGGCCGAGATCGACTCCGCGTGCGAGCTGGCCGACTTCTGGCGGTTCAACGTCTCCTTCGCCCGCGAGATCCACCAGATCCAGCCGCAGAGCAGCCCCGGCGTGTGGAACCGCATGGACTACCGCCCGCTCGAGGGCTTCGTCTACGCGATCACGCCGTTCAACTTCACCGCGATCGCCGGCAACCTCCCCACCGCGCCCGCGCTCATGGGCAACACGGTGATCTGGAAGCCCTCCCCCACCCAGTCCCTCGCCGCGCACCTGACGATGCGTCTGCTGGAGGAGGCCGGGATGCCGCCCGGCGTGATCAACCTGCTCACCGGCGACGGCCGCGACGTCTCCGAGGTCGTCCTCGCCGACCCCCACCTCGCCGGCATCCACTTCACCGGCAGCTCGGCCACCTTCCGGCACCTGTGGGGTCAGGTCGGGGCCAACATCGCCGGCTACCAGGGCTACCCACGGCTCGTCGGCGAGACCGGTGGCAAGGACTTCGTGCTCGCCCACCCGAGCGCCGACGTCGACGTGCTCCGGACGGCACTGGTCCGCGGCGCGTTCGAGTACCAGGGCCAGAAGTGCTCGGCGGCGAGCCGCGCGTTCGTGCCGCGGAGCGTCTGGGCCCGGCTGCGCGACGACCTCGCCTCCGAGGTCGACGCGCTCGCGATGGGCGACGTCGCCGAGTTCTCGAACTTCATGGGCGCCGTGATCGACCGGCGCGCGTACGACAAGGTGACGGCGGCCCAGGCGATGGCCCGCACCGAGCTCGACGTCCTCGCGGGCGGCACCGCCGACGACGGCGTCGGCTACTTCGTCCGCCCCACCGTCGTCGTCGGCGGGGACCCGACCCACGAGGTGTTCCGCACCGAGTACTTCGGCCCGCTGCTCGCGGTCCACGTCTACGACGACGGCGACTTCGAGACCGTCCTGAAGCAGGTCGACGCGGGCTCCCCCTACGGCCTGACCGGCGCGGTGATCGCCCGCGACCGGGCGGCCGTCGCACGGGCGAGCGAGTCGCTGCGGTTCGCCGCGGGCAACTTCTACGTCAACGACAAGCCCACCGGCGCCGTCGTCGGCCAGCAGCCCTTCGGGGGCGGGCGGGCCAGCGGCACCAACGACAAGGCGGGCTCGATCTACAACCTGCTGCGCTGGACGAGCCCGCGGACGATCAAGGAGACCTCCGTGGCCGCGACGACGAGCGGCTACCCCCACCAGGGCTGACCCTTGTGTCGGATTCGTCCCCACCGTGGGCCGGATCACCTCCCACCAGCGCTTTCCCCATCCCCGACCGGGTGCTTAGCTATAGCAATCAATCACCCGTCCGTGGGAGCTGCCGTGCCCTACAAGTGGATCGCCCTGTCGAACACGACGCTGGGCCTGTTGATGGCGACGATCAACTCCTCGATCGTCCTCATCGCGCTGCCCGACATCTTCCGCGGCATCGGGATCGACCCGCTCGCCCCCGGCAACACCAGCTACCTGCTGTGGATGATCATGGGGTTCCTCGTGGTCACCGCGGTGCTGGTCGTCGGCTTCGGCCGCCTCGGCGACATGTACGGCCGCGTCCGGATGTACAACCTCGGCTTCGTGATCTTCACGGTCGCGTCGGTCCTGTTGGCCGTGACCTGGCAGTCCGGCGACGCCGCCGCGCTGTGGCTGATCGGCTGGCGCGTGGTGCAGGGCGTCGGCGGCGCCTTCATCATGGCCAACTCCAGCGCGATCCTCACCGACGCGTTCCCCGTCGAGCAGCGCGGTCTCGCGCTCGGCATCAACGGTGTCGCGGCCATCGCGGGTTCCTTCCTCGGGCTCGTGGTCGGCGGACTGCTCGGGCCCGTCAACTGGCACCTCGTGTTCCTGGTCTCGGTCCCGTTCGGCGTGTTCGGCACGATCTGGGGCTACCTCAAGCTCCGCGACACCGGCGAGCGGACGCCCGCGCGCATGGACTGGTGGGGCAACCTGACGTTCGCCGTCGGCCTGATCGCCCTGCTCGTCGGCATCACCTACGGCATCCAGCCCTACGGCGAGGACGTCATGGGCTGGGCGAGCCCGTTCGTCCTGACCTGCATCATCGGCGGGATCGCCGTGCTCGCGGCGTTCGTGGTGATCGAGCGCCGCGTGGCCTCCCCGCTGTTCGCGATCGACCTGTTCGCCAACCGCGCGTTCACCCTCGGCAACACCGCGAACCTGCTGGCCTCGCTCGGCCGGGGCGGGCTGCAGTTCGTCCTCATCATCTGGCTGCAGGGGATCTGGCTGCCACGCCACGGCTACTCCTTCGAGCAGACTCCGCTGTGGGCCGGGATCTACATGCTCCCGCTGACGGTCGGGTTCCTCGTGGCCGCGCCGATCTCCGGCGTGCTGTCGGACCGGTACGGCGCGCGCTGGTTCGCCACCGGCGGCATGGTGCTCTCCGCGGCCAGCTTCGCACTGCTCGACGTGCTGCCGATCGACTTCGGCTATCCCACGTTCGCCGCGATCCTGCTGCTCAACGGCATCGGGATGGGCCTGTTCACCTCACCCAACCGGGCCGACGTGATGAACAGCCTCCCGGCCCGGTCCCGCGGTGCGGGTGCGGGCATGACGGCGACGTTCCAGAACTCCGCGATGGTGCTGTCCATCGGCTTCTTCTTCAGTCTGATGATCATCGGTCTGTCCCAGGACCTGCCCGCGGTCATGGCGCAGGGGCTCACCGAGCACGGCGTGCCCGCCGCCGACGCCGCCCGGATCGCCGAGCTCCCGCCGGTCGGCGTGCTGTTCGCGGCGTTCCTCGGCTACAACCCCGTCCAGCAGCTGCTCGGCGGCGTCCTGCCGACGCTGCCGCCCGACCAGGCGGCCTACCTCACCGGCCGCAGCTTCTTCCCCGAACTCATCTCCGGGCCGTTCTCCGCCGGACTGACGGCGGCGTTCGCGTTCGCCGTGGTCGCGTGCCTGGTGGCTGCGGTGGCGTCGTGGTTCGCCGGGAACGGGCGGGGGTCCGAGACGGTCGGGGCCGAGCTGGCGTCGGCGTCGGGCGAGCTGGTGGGGGCGGTCAGTGCGCGGGCCGCGACCGGCAGCGCGGAGTCGAGGGCCGAGCGCGACGGACCCGCGTAACCCAGCACGATCCCGAACGTCCGGGGCTCGCCGACGTGGTGACGGGCCAGGCCGTCGAGATGGACGCCGTGCCGGGCGGCCTCCTCGACCGCCCGGCGCTCGGCCGCGGCGTCGGGCAGCAGGGCGACGACGTGGGCCCCTGCCTCGTCGCCCACGACCGTGACGCCCTCCAGCGCGGCGATGACGGCGGCGCGCCTACCCGAGAGCTCACGGCGCAGCCGACGCAGGTGCCGGGCGAGGTCGCCGTGCGCAGCCAGCGCGACGAACACCCGCTGGCCCGCCCGCGCCGGGCGACTCCCGGTCGCGTCGCGCTGCTCCAGGACAGCGGCGACGACGGCCGGTGGCGCCACCAGCCAGCCGACGCCCAGGGTCGGGGTGAGGAGCTTGCTCGCGGTGCCGAGGTGCGCGACGACGTCCGGACCGAGGGCGGCGAGGAGCGGGAGCGGGGCGACGTCGTAGCGCAGCTCGCCGTCGTAGTCGTCCTCGACGACGAGGAACCCCTCCGCCCGCGCCCGCTCCACCAGCGCGACGCGGCGCTGCGCCGAGAGCCGTACGCCGAGCGGGTACTGGTGCGCGGGCGTGCAGTAAACCGCGGCCACCCCTCCCGGGACGGCGTCGACGACGAGCCCGTCCGCGTCGACCGGCACCGGCACGACGAGCAGCCCCGCAGCCCGCAGCGCCGACACCGCCCGCCGGTACCCCGGCTCCTCCACCGCCACCCGCGCCCCGGCCGGGATCGTGCGCGCGAGCTCGGCCACGGCCGCGGAGCTGCCGGAGGTGACGAGCACGGTGTCCGGGTCGGCGGGCAGGCCGCGGTGGCGCAGGAGGTGCCCGACGACCGCGGCCCGGAACGCCGGCAGCCCGACGGGGTCCGGGGCGGCGTCGGCCGGACCGTCCGCCGCGGCCCGCCAGGCCCGCCGCCACGCGGCGGGGTCGAGCGCCTCGACGCACGGGGACCCTGCGGAGAGGTCGACCGGCTCCGATGGCAGCAAGGCCACCTTGCTGCCACGAGACGGCGGCAAGGTGGCCCTGCTGCCATCCACCGACGGCGTGTGCAGCACGTACGTCCCGCTCCCCCGCCGGGCCCCCACCCAGCCCTCCGCGAGCAGCTGGTCGTACGCCGCCGCCGTGACGGTCCGGCTGACGCCCAGCGTCGCGGCCAGCGCGCGGGTCGAGGGCAGCCGGTCACCGGGTCGCAGCGACCCGTCGGCGGTGGCGGCCCGCAGGGCGTCGGCGAGCTGCACCGACAGCGGATGCTCCGCAGTGCGGTCGAGCACGATCGGCGTCATCAGTGGCCTTCCCGACTACTGCAGAAGTGGCTCTCCCAGGGTGCCACCCGGGCGTCGAGGATGGCCGCATGACGCCGCTCTCCCCCACCTCCCGCAGCACGATCCGGCGCGGCGCGGCGCGGGCGCGCACCGACCGCGCGGAGCTCTACGCCGTGCTCGACGCCGGGACGATCTGCCACCTCGGTGTGGTGCTGGGCGGGGCGCCGGTCGTCCTGCCGACCGGGTACGGCCGCATCGGCGACGTGCTCTACCTGCACGGATCCACCGGCGCGGGCACTCTGCGCGCCGCGGCCGACGGGGCACCGATCTGCGTCACCGTCACTCATGTCGACGGCATCGTGCACGCCCGCGCGGTCTTCCACTTCTCGATGAACTACCGCAGCGCGGTCGCGCACGGCGTCCCCCGGCTGGTCACCGACGCCGACGAGCGCCTCGCCGGGCTCCGCGCGATCACCGAGAACATCGCGCCCGGCGCCTGGGACCACGCGCGCGGGCCCAACCGCAAGGAACTCGCCGCCACCCAGGTCGTCGCGCTCGACCTCGCCGAGGCCAGCGTCAAGGTGCGCACCGGCCCGCCCGTCGACGACGACGAGGACGTCGAGGCGGGTCTCGCGTGGGCCGGGGTGGTGCCCCTGCACACCGTGATCGGCACACCCGAGCCGTGCTCGCTGCTGCCGTCGGCGATCGGGGTCCCGGACCACGTGACGGTCGCGGCGCTGGTCGGAAGGGGCGGGCCGCCACCCACCCGGGTGACGTAACCTCGGTCCGCGTGAGCACGCCCTACCCCGCCGCGGAGCGCCTGGACCTCGTCGAGACCCTGCACGGCCACCACGTGGCCGATCCCTACCGCTGGCTGGAGGACGCCGACGACCCCCGCACGCAGGCATGGGCGACCGCGCAGGACGCCCTGACCGGGGAGCACCTCGACGCGCTGCCCGGTCGCGCGCCGCTGGCCGACCGGCTGCGGGAGCTGCTGGCGGCGGGGTCGGTCTCGGTGCCCCTGTGGCGCGCCGGTCGCGCGTTCTCCGTCCGGCGCGAGCCCGGCCAGGAGCACGCCGTCGTGCTGGTCCGCGAGCCGGACGGCGGTGAGCGCGTGCTGCTCGACCCGATGACGATCGACCCCACCGGCCGCACCACGATCGACGGCTGGGTGCCCGACCTCGAGGGCCGCCGCCTCGCCTACCAGCTCTCCGAGGGCGGCGACGAGTACTCGGTGCTGCACGTCCTCGACGTCGCCACCGGCGACGACGTGGAACCCGCGATCGACCGCTGCCGCTACTCGGCCGTCTCCTGGCTGCCCGGTGGCGAGGAGTTCGTGTTCGTGCGGATGGTCGACGCCGACGAGGTGCCCGCGGGCGAGCAGGCCTTCCACCGCCGCATCTGGCGGCACCGCATCGGCACCCCCACCAGCGACGACGTGCTGATCGACGCCCCCGGCCTCTACGACGGCCACAACTACTACGGCGCGCGGGTCTCCCGCGACGGCACCTGGTTGGTCGTCACCGCCAACGTGGGAACCGCGCGCCGCGACAGCCTGTGGGTCGGACGCGTCGACGGCGAGCTCGTCCGCGTGCTCACCCAGGACGACGACGTGCAGTGCGCCGCCTGGGTCGACCGCGACGACCTCCTCTACCTGCACACCACCGACGGCGCCCCGCGCTGGCGCCTCGCCGTGACCGATCCTGCGACGCCGCAGCGCGAGCACTGGCGCCCGCTCGTCGCCGAGGACCCGGGCTCGGTGCTCGACGCCGTGCGCCGCCTGGAGGGCCCCGACGGGCCGCGGCTGGCGCTGCTGCGCGCCCGGCACGCCGTCTCCGAGATCGCGCTGCACCACGTCGACGGCACCCCGGACGGCACCGTCGACCTGCCGGGCACCGGCTCCGTCATCGGCCTGACCGTCGCCGACCTCGACACGCCGTCGCAGCACGGCCGGCTCTGGATCGGCTGGACCGACCTCGTCACCCCGCCGCAGGTGCACCGCTTCGAGAACGGCACGACGGTCCTGGAGCGCACCGCCCCCGGCTCGGTCACCGTGCCCGACGTCCGCAGCGAGCAGCGCGAGTTCACCTCCGCCGACGGCACGACCGTGCGGATGTTCGTGATCGCCCCCGCCGGCTCGACGGGCCCGCGACCGACCCTCGTCACCGGCTACGGCGGCTTCGGCATCAGCCGCGAACCCTCCTACACCGCGTCCGCGCTGGCCTGGGTCGCCGCGGGCGGCGCCTACGCGCTGGTGTCGCTGCGCGGCGGCGGCGAGGAGGGCGAGGACTGGCACCGCGCCGGCAACCGGGGCAACAAGCAGAACGTGTTCGACGACCTGCACGCCGCCGTGCAGGCGCTGGTCGACGCGGGCGACACCACCCCGGCGCAGCTCTCGATCATGGGCGGGTCCAACGGCGGCCTGCTCGTCGGCGCGGCCCTCGTCCAGCGCCCGGACCTCTACGCCGCGGTCGTCTGCTCGGCCCCGCTGCTCGACATGGTGCGCTACGAGGAGTTCTCGCTCGGCCGCACGTGGAACGAGGAGTACGGGACGGCCGCCGACCCCACCGAGATCGGCTGGCTCCTGTCGTACTCGCCGTACCACCACGTCACCGACGGCGTCGACTACCCGGCGACGCTGTTCACCGTCTTCGACTCCGACTCGCGCGTGGACCCGCTGCATGCCCGCAAGATGTGCGCGGCGCTGCAGCACGCGAGTGCGGGACAGGCCCCGATCCTGCTCCGCCGCGAGACCGACGTGGGCCACGGAGCCCGCTCGATCTCGCGCACCGTCGGGCTGGCCGCCGACCAGCTCGCCTTCCTGGCCGCTCACACCGGACTGGAGATCCAGCCATGAACGACCTGCTCCCCGCACAGCCCGCGTGCGCCTCCGAGGCCGGAACCTGGTGCGCGCGGTTCTACCAGTGGACCAACAACGACTTCCTCGCCCGCTCGGCCGACACGATCGTCGGGACCGGCCTCAAGATCCTGCTGATCCTGGTGCTCGCGTTCCTCGCGCGGTTCCTGCTGCACCGCCTGGTCAACCGCGTCGTCGACGGCGCGGCCAACGCCCGCATGCCCCGCCGCTCCCCCGCCGCCGCGGCCGCGACGGCCCCCGTCCGGCGCGCCCAGCGGGCCCGCACCATCGGCTCGGTGCTGCGCTCGACCATCTCCGTGATCGTGCTGACGATCGCCGCGATCATGGTGCTGTCCGAGTTCGGCGTGAACCTCGGGCCCATCCTCGCCTCGGCAGGCATCGTCGGCGTCGCGGTCGGGTTCGGCGCACAGAACCTCGTCCGCGACTTCCTGTCCGGCATGTTCATGCTGCTCGAGGACCAGTACGGCGTCGGCGACATCGTCGACCTCGGGGAGGCCAGCGGCACCGTCGAGGCCGTCGGCCTGCGGATCACGACGCTGCGCGACGTCAACGGCACCGTCTGGTACGTCCGCAACGGCGAGATCCTGCGCGTGGGCAACAAGAGCCAGGGCTTCGCCGTCGCCGTCGTCGACATCCCGGTCGCGCACAGCGCCGACATCGCCGAGGCCACCGCGCTGATCGGCACCGTCGCCTCCGAGCGCGTGACGCTCCACGACGTGGCCGAGCACGTCCTGGAGCCCGTCGAGGTGCTGGGCGTGGAGCGCGTCAGCCCGGAGGGGGTGACGCTCCGGCTCACCGTCAAGGTCGCCCCCGGCAAGCAGTGGCTCGTGCAGCGCGCCCTGAACGCCGTGCTCACCGACGCCTTCGACGACGCCCACGTCCCGCGCCCCGGCCTGCTCCCGGCTCTCCCGCCGGCCGGCCCACCCCTGACCAAGTAGCCCCGCGAGTCGCTGTTTCCCCGCCCGCGAGTCGCGGGATTCCCGCCCGCGAGTCGCCCGTTTCCCGCCCCCGAGTGCCCCGGAGGATGATGGAGCCGTGACCGATCCACAGAACTTCTACGCCGAGGTGGGCGGCGCGCCCGTCTTCGACAAGCTCGTCTCCCGCTTCTACGAGGAGGTCGCCGCCGACGACGTCCTGCTCCCGCTCTACCCCGAGAAGGACCTCGGCCCGGCCGAGGTCCGGCTGCGGATGTTCCTGGAGCAGTACTGGGGCGGCCCGCGCACCTACTCCGACCAGCGCGGACACCCGCGACTGCGGATGCGGCACAACCCGTACAAGATCGGCCCGATCGAGCGCGACGCGTGGCTGCGCTGCATGCGCATCGCCGTCGACGAGGCCGGTTTCGACGACGCCCACCGCGAGCAGATCTGGCAGTACATGACCTATGCGGCCGCGAGCATGCAGAACTCGGACTTCTAGGTCACTCGTCGGGGTCGGCCAGCTCCACGGTCGGCCCGTAGTGCCCGCGCCACGCCGCGAGCGTGCCGGACGTGCCGTCGGTGAACGCGAGCCGGCGCAGCGTCACGGCGATCGCGGCGCGGCTGGCCGGGTCGCCGGGCAGGTCCATCGTCTCCGGGCCCCGCATCGCCCGGACCGCGTCGACGACGTCGGCCGCCACCACGCCGAGCACCGGGTCGCCGTGCTCGGCGAGCAGCGCGCGGAACGCGGCGTCACGCTCCGGGTCGAACGGCACGGGCTGCCCGTCGGGCTCGGCGGCGGGGTGCGCCGGGTGCAGCCGCAGCACCGACGTCCAGCCGTCGGGCACCGGGAGGTGCGCCGCAGGCCCCGGATCCTGCCGGACGTGCGCGGGCCGCAGGCGCAGCCCCGTGCCGCCGCCGGGCGCGGTGATCTCCATCCGTCCCGCCGCCGTGACCACGACGACGTCCGGTGCCGCACCGGTGAGCTGCGCCAGCAACCCGCCGCTGACGGCGTCGCGGCCGACCGCGGCCCGCAGCACCTCGACGGCCTCGGGATCGGCGGTGCGCACCAGGACGTCGGCGGCGACCGCACCGAGACCGAGGTCGAACAGGGTCCCGGACAGGTCGGGCGGGCGCAGGGCCTCCGAATCGGGCCCGAGCTCGGTGACGACCCGTCGCCCCGCGCAGCGCGCGTCCTCGTCGGGCACACAGAACGCGACGGCGTGCAGCCAGCGCATCGGGTCACGCGACGACGGCGTCTCGTAGGCGACGGCTATCGCGTCGTCGGGCAGCACGACCCGCAACCCGCCGCGGGCGGTCACCACGCTGTTGGGCCCGCGCTGCGCACGCTCACCGGGTGTGCGGGTCAGCCGGGCCAGCGCGCCCGGTGCACCGGCCGACCACGAGGACGTCTCCAACGCCAGGTGCTCCTCGACCAGGACCCGGACGGGGCCGAGCGCGGGGTCCGTCGTCCGATCCATCGGCAGAGCGTGTCACACGGCGGCGTCGAGTACGACCTCTCCGTCGGGCCCGGTGACCTGGACGAGCGAGGCGTCCGCGCGCAGGACCGACGAGTTGAGGTTGCAGCGCATCTCCGACTCGCCCGTGCCGAGGAACTCCCCGGCCCCGACGACCCGGCCCGCGTCGTCGGTGACCGTGACGGCGTACGCGGCTCCGTCGTCGAACCCGGTGGCGGTGAGCGTGAACTCCATGCCCCAGGTGTGCGGCACCACGGCGGCCTCCGCACGGATCGCGGGGTCGAGCGACCGCACCGCGACCTGCTCGAACTCGACGTCACCGACCGAGCCGCCCGCGAGGTACCCGATGCCCCCGGCGAGCAGCACGCCCGCCGCGGCCGCCGCCGCGAGCAGCACCCGCCGTGGCCGGCGCGGCTGCGGGGCGGGCACGGCGGGCGCGGCCGCGCGCACCTCCGCGATGAGGGAGTCCGGCAGGGGCGGCGGCTGCGGGCCGGGACCCAGGTCGTCGACGCCGAGCCGGTCGCGGGCACCGCCGAGCAGGCCCGCCACCGGCGCGATCTCGTCGAGGTCGGCGCGGCAGGCCGCGCAGGACCCCAGGTGGTCGTGCACCGCGCGCCACCGGTCCCCGGACAGCTGCCCCAGCG
The DNA here is from genome assembly GCF_019263705.2 of Pseudonocardia abyssalis. NCBI lineage: Bacteria > Bacillati > Actinomycetota > Actinomycetes > Pseudonocardiales > Pseudonocardiaceae > Pseudonocardia > Pseudonocardia abyssalis. The sequence continues at coordinate 19,220 of NZ_JADQDK010000001.1, read as the reverse complement.
CGTAGGCGCCGAGCTGCTCCCGGATCGTCCGATGCGTCCCGCCCGTCACAGCTCCACCCCCATCTCGTCGAGTACCAGTCGCAGGGCCTTGAGCCCGTAGAACACGCGGCTGCGGACCGTACCCACGGGCACGCCCAGCTCCGCGGACACCTCGCCGTACGGCCGGCCCCGCAGGTAGGTCTCCACCAGCGCGACGCGGTGCTCGTCGGACAGGCGCCGCAGCGCCTCCTCCACCGTCCAGGCCGTCATCGTGGCCTCGTCGAAGCCGCCGTCGCCGCCCGCGAGGGCGATGAGCCGCTCGGCGCCGACCGGCTGCACCGGACGCACCGATCGTCGCCGGGTGTGGTCGATGACGAGGTTGCGCGCGATCGCGAACAACCACGCCCGCACCGAGCCGCGCGCGGCGTCGAACGTGCCCGCCGAGCGCCACGCGCGCAGGAACACCTCCTGGACGACGTCCTCCGCCGCCCCGGTGTCGCGCAGCTGGCGCAGGACGAAGCGGAACAGCTCCCCGGCGTGCTCCCGGTGCGCAGCCCGCAGACCGGCCTCGTCATGCAGGAGGCCACCCCCGATCGCTACCGCTGGTGTGTCCATCGTGGCGTACTACGCGCCGTGACCGGCAATCCGTTCATCCGGGCCGGAAGTTTGACAAGATTCCCCCGTGCAGTGGTGGCGCGAGGCGGTGGTCTACCAGGTCTACGTGCGCAGCTTCACCGACTCCGACGGTGACGGCGTGGGCGACCTGGACGGTATCCGGTCCCGTCTCGGCTACCTGGAGCTACTGGGTGTCGACGCGCTGTGGCTGACCCCGTTCTACCCGTCGCCGATGGCCGACCACGGCTACGACGTCGCCGACCCGCGCGACGTCGATCCGGTGTTCGGCGACCTCGCCGTGTTCGACGCGCTGGTCTCCGACGCCCACGACCACGGACTGAGGATCGTCGTCGACCTGGTGCCCAACCACACCTCCACCGAGCACGAGTGGTTCCGCGCAGCCCGCGGGTCGGCGCCCGGCAGCCCCGAGCGCGAGCGCTACCACTTCCGGCCCGGTCGCGGTGACCATCCGCCCAACGACTGGCACAGCGTGTTCGGCGGCCCGGCGTGGACCCGGATCCCCGGGGACCCGGAGTGGTACCTGCACCTGTTCTCCCCCGACCAGCCCGACCTGAACTGGACCAACCCCGAGGTCTGGGCCGACCTGGAGAAGACGGTCCGGTTCTGGCTCGACCGCGGCGTCGACGGCTTCCGCATCGACGTCGCACACGGCATGAGCAAGCCCGACGGCCTCCCCGACGCCGGTGACGGCCCGGCCGATCCGCGCTTCGACCACGAGGGCGTGCACGACGTCCACCGCATGGTCCGCGCGGTGGTCGACCACTTCCCGGAGTGCCTGCTCGTCGGGCAGGTCTGCGTCCGCGACGACGCCGCGTTCGCCCGCTACGTGCGGGCCGACGAGCTGCACGTCGGGCTGACCTACCGCCTGCTGGAGTGCGCCTTCGACGCCGACGCCGTCCGCGACGCGATCGAGGACTCCTTCGACGCCGTCGCCGGCACCCCGTCACCGCCGTCGTGGACGCTGGCCAACCACGACACGGCCCGCCCGGTCTCCCGCTACGGCGGCGTCGCCCGCGCCCGCGCGATGGCGATGGTGACGCTGGCGCTGCCCGGCACGGTCGTCCTCTACAACGGCGAGGAGCTGGGCCTGCCCGACGTCGAGCTGCCCGACGACGCCCTGCAGGACCCGCGCTGGCGACAGTCCGGGCGCACCGACCGCGGCCGCGACGGCTGCCGCGTCCCGCTGCCGTGGGAGGGCACCGCCCCCGGGTTCGGCTTCACCACCGGCCAGCCGTGGCTGCCGATCCCCGAGGAGTGGGCCGACCGGCTGGTCGCCGACCAGTTGGAGGACACCGCGTCGACGCTGTCGGTGTACCGCCGCGCACTCGAGCTGCGCCGCAGCCACCCGGGGTTCACCGGCCGGGACCTGGAGTGGTTCGGCGCCCCGGAGAACTGCCTGGCGTTCCGGCGCGCCGGGTCCACGCTGGTGTGCGCGCTGAACACCGGCGACACCCCGGTCCCCCTGCCCCCGGGCGACGTCCTGCTCTCCAGCAGCCCGCTCGCCGGGGGCCTGCTCCCGCCCGACACGGCGGTCTGGTTGGCCTGACGGCTCCGTAGGCGGAGATCGTGGCTCAGGCCAGCAGCAGCGGCAGCGCGGTGAGCCTGCGGCGCACGACGGCGCCGTAGCGGGCGTCGAGGCGCAGCCAGGAGCCGGTGGCCGACACCTTCACCGCGTCGCCCGCGTCGCCCGCGACGAACCCCATCCCGGACAGCGCGAACAGGCACCGCATCGGCACCTTCACCGCGGGCCCGTCGCCCGCGCTGACGGTGAGCACCGTCTGGTCCAGCAGCGACGCGGGCGGGCCCATCGGGCCCGCGTTCTCGCGCGCCACCGTCAGCCCTCGTTCGGTGAGCTTCTCGATCTCCTCCGCGGGCACCGCATCGACCGGCTCCCACCCGTCGACGGGCGGCAGCTCGCCCTGCCACAGCCCGCCGGATCCCGGGTCGACGACCCCGGCCCGCTCCACCGACAGCGCCGTGAGCAGCGACGACGCCGGCAGCGTGACGTCGGTGGGGTCGAGCGAGCCGTGCACGGACCGGGTGGCGAGCACGTCGAACGGCGTCGACGCCCATGCGGTGACCACCCCGTTCGCCGCCCGCAGCCGGACGGTCGCGACGGTGTCGAGGCGCACGACCCGGCCGATGAACGCGCCGAGGTCGCCCCGCTCGTCCGCATCGGGGATCTCCAGCGCGGTCATGCCCACTCCCCCAGCCACGTCTTCTCCTCCGTGCTCAGCCGCCGCGGGCGCTGCGCGGCGAGGTCGAACGTGGCCATCCGCGTGTGCGCGGTGATCGCCACCGGCGCGTCCTCGCCCGGCCCGTCGTGCAGGGCGTAGCGGATGACGAAGGTCGCGGCACGCACCTCCTCGACGGTCATCGCGACGCGTAGGGCGTGCGAGCGGTACGCCACCTGCCTCGTGTACTCGACCCCCAGCCCGACGACGAGCAGCCCCGACGAGAACGTCCCGACCCCGTCGGCGGCGGCGCGGTCGAAGAACAGCGCGATCCGCGCCTCCTCCAGCAGCGTCACCGCGCGCGCGTGGTTGAGGTGCCGGTAGGAGTCCTGGTCGGTCCAGCGCAGGGGCACCTGCGCGACGTAGGCGGTCACGTCAGCACCCTCTCACCCGCGGTCAGCGGGCCAGGCCCCGGAGCTGCCGGGAGACCACCGAGAGGGTCGCCAGGTCGAGCTGCCCGGCCGTGCCGACCTCGTAGAGCGCCGCGCGGGCACGCACCAACCGGCTCGCGTTGGCCTGCTCCCACTGGGCGATGGCGTCCTCGACCGGGGTGCCGGGTGCGGCCTCCCGCAGTGCGTCGAGGGTGACCGAACGCAGCGAGCCGTAGAGGTCGTCGCGCAGGGCGAGACGGGCCAGCGCGTGCCAGCGGTCGCCACGCTCCAGTGCGCTCACCGACGTCAGTGCGAGGTCGATGCCCAGGTGCTCGGACATCGCGTAGTACAGCTCCGCCACCTCGCGGGGCTCCCGCGGCTCGCGGTCGCGCTCGGAGAGCTCCACCAGCTCGACGACGTCGAGCAGCCCGTAGCCGTACATCAGCGCACCCGAGCGCAGCGAGCACTCCGCACCGACGCCCGCCGCGCCGAGTTGCCGCGCCCGCTCCTGCACCGCCTCGAGCTCGCGTCCCCGCAGCAACCCGGGCAGCTGCGCGCGCAGCCCCCGGACCGTGGCCGCGAACCGCGCCGCCTCGGCCCCCACGGCGAGCGGCTGCGGCCGGTTGGTGAGGAACCAGCGCGATCCCCGGTCGAGCAGCCGCCGCGACTCCAGCACGATCTGGTCGGCCACCGCGGTCGGGATGCCGGGGTCGCGCAGCTCGGTCCACAGCGCGGGGAGGTCGAACACCGCCGTGGTGACGGCGTAGGCGCGCACCGCGTCCGTCGCCGACGCCCCCGTCTCCTCGCCCAGCCGGAACACGTACGTCATCCCCGCGCCGTCGACCATCTCGTTGACCAGCTGCGTCGTCACGATCTCGCGCCGCAGCGGGTGCCCGGCGATCGCGGCGGGGAACCGCTCCCGGATCGCGTGCGGGAAGTACTCCGGCACCCGCGACGCGAACGCGCTCACGTCCGGGAGGTCGGTGGCGAGCACCTGCGCGGTGAGGTCGAGCTTCGTGTGCGCGAGCAACGTCGAGAGCTCCGGGCTGCTCAGGCCCTGCCCCGCCGCCTCGAGTGCGGCGAAGCCCGCCGCGTCGGGGAGCACCTCCAGCGTCCGGACGAGCCCATAGCGCTCCACGAGGTCGGCGGTGAGCCTGCCGTGTACGCCGGTCATGTCGGCCGCGTGCGCCCGGGCGATGCCGAGCACCGCGTTCTGGTCGCGGTTGTCGGCGAGCACCAGCTCGGACACCTCGTCGGTCATCTCGACGAGGACCGCGTTGCGGGCGCCCTTCTCCAGCTCCCCCGCCGCGACGAGCCGGTCGAGCAGGATCTTGATGTTGACCTCGTGGTCGGAGCAGTCGACGCCCGCCGAGTTGTCGATCGCGTCGGTGTTGATCTTCCCCCCGGCGCGCGCGAACTCGATGCGACCCTTCTGGGTCAGCCCGAGGTTGCCGCCCTCGCCGACGACCTTGACCCGCAGTTCCGCGCCGTCGGCGCGGACGGCGTCGTTGGCCTTGTCGCCCGCGGCGTCGTGCGTCTCGTCGACGGCCTTCACATAGGTCCCGATGCCGCCGTTCCACAGGAGATCGACGGGTGCGCGGAGGATGGCGGCGATCAGCTCGGGCGGGCTCAGCCGCGTGACGTCGTCCGCGAGCCCGAGTGCGGCCCGGATCTCCGCCCCCACCGGCACCGACTTCTCGGTGCGCGCCCACACGCCGCCGCCCGCGCTGATCAACGACCGGTCGTAGTCGTCCCACGACGAGCGCGGCAGCGCGAACATCCGCTCGCGCTCGACGAAGGTCGTCGCCGCGTCGGGGGTCGGGTCGACGAACACGTGGCGGTGGTCGAACGCCGCGACCAGCCGGATGTGGCGGGAGAGCAGCATCCCGTTGCCGAAGACGTCACCGGACATGTCGCCGACGCCGACGACCGTGAACGGCTGCGTCTGGGTGTCGACGCCGAGCTCGCGGAAGTGCCGCTTGACGCTCTCCCACGCCCCCTTCGCCGTGATCCCCATGGCCTTGTGGTCGTAACCGACGGAACCGCCGGAGGCGAACGCGTCGCCGAGCCAGAAGCCGTACGACGCCGCGACCTCGTTGGCGGTGTCGGAGAACCGCGCGGTGCCCTTGTCGGCGGCCACGACCAGGTAGGAGTCGTCGCCGTCGTGGCGCACGACGTCCGGCGGGGGCACCGTCGCCCCGTCCACGAGATTGTCGGTGACGTCGAGCAGCCCCGAGATGAACATGCGGTAGCAGGCCTCGACCTCGGCAGGCTCCGGCCGCGCCGCGCGGACGAAGAACCCGCCCTTGGCCCCGACCGGCACGATCACCGCGTTCTTCACGGCCTGCGCCTTGACCAGCCCGAGGATCTCCGTGCGGAAGTCCTGCGGCCGGTCCGACCAGCGCAGACCCCCGCGCGCGACGGCCCCGAACCGCAGGTGTACGCCCTCGACCCGAGGCGAGTACACCCAGATCTCGAACTTCGGACGCGGTGCCGGCATGTCCGGCACGGCCGACGGGTCGATCTTGAACGAGAAGAACCCGCGGTGGCGGAACCAGTTGGTGCGCAGCGTCGCGGTGATCATCGCCAGGTAACCGCGCAGGATCCGGTCGGCGTCGAGGCCGGTGACGGCGTCGATCAGGGCGCGGGCCCCGGCGAGCGCGGCGGACTCGGCCCGCGCGCGGTCGGGCACGGCCGGGTCGAACCGGGCCCGGAACACACCGACGAGCGCCGCGGCCACAGCGGGCTGCATCAACAGCGTGTCGGCCATGTACTGCGGGCTGTAGGGGCTCCCGATCTGGCGCGCGTAGCGGGCGTAGGCGCGCAGCACCGCCACCTCGCGCCACGGCAGCCCGGCCCGGAGCACGAGCGCGGAGAACCGGTCGGTCTCGGCGTCGCCGCGCCAGGCCGCGCTGAACGCCTCGCTGAACCCGGACTCCACCTCCGCCTCGGACCGCCCGGCCAGCGCGGCGCGGGTGGCCTCGTCGACGCGCACGCCGAACTCGTAGAGGAAGCACCGCAGCCCGTCGGGCCGGACGAACTCCGACGGGCGCTCGTCGAGGACCTCCACGCCGAGCTGCTGCAGCAGCGGCAGGACGGCCGTCAGCGTCGCGGGGGCGCCGGCGAGGTAGAGCCCGAACCGCCGCGTCCCGCCGGGCTGCGAGTCGTGCAGGCGCACCGAGAAGTCGCCGGGGCCGCTCAGCGCGGCGATCCGACGCAGGTCGGCCACCGCATGCTGCGGGTCGACCGCGGCCTTGTACGTCTCCGGCACGCCGGTCAGCAGCGCCCCGACCTCGGCGCCCTCGGGGGTGGACTGCAGCCGGTCGTCCCAGGTGCGGACGGCCCCGGTCAGCTCGTCCTGCAGCGTCGACACGTCGACGTCGTCGAAACCGGCCGCGTCGGGCGGGGTGTGCACGGTGAACTGGACGAGCGCGAGTGCCGACTCCGACACCCGGGCGGTGTGGTCGACGCCCGTGCCGCCGAGCCTGCGCTGCAGGACGTCGGCCATCGCGAGGCGCGAGGAGGTCGTGTAGCGGTCGCGCGGCAGGTAGACCAGGCACGACACGAAGCGGCGGTACGGGTCGGGGCGCAGGAACAGCCGCACCGCGCGCCGCCCGGCGACGGCGAGCACGCCGACGGCGGTGTCGTGGAGCCGCTCGACGCCCGCGCTGAACAGCTCCTCGCGGGGCAGCTCGGAGATGACCTCGAGCATCTGCTGCCCCGAGTAGGACTCCAACGGGAACCCGGCCCGGTGGACCGCGTCGCGCACGCGGCGGGCGATCACCGGGATGTCGAGGACGCTCTCGTAGAGCGCCGGCACCGTCAGCAGGCCCAGGAAGCGGTGCTCACCGGTGAGCCGGCCCTCGCCGTCGACGGTGGCCACCGCCAGGTGGTACGGGTGCTCGGGACGCAGCGGGCCGACCTCGCTCGCGCGCGTGATGACCAGCAGGTCGGGCCGCCCCGGGGGGGTGTCGACGTGCGGGGCGAACGCGCGGGCCGCGGCGTCGCGGCGGAGCACCCCGAGGCCGGAAGCGGGTTCGGCGACCAGTTCGCCGTCGGGCGTGGCGCGGTAGTGGCGGTACCCGAGGAACGTGACGTGGCCGTCGGCGAGCCAGCGCAGCAGGTCCGCCACGTCGCGGGGCTGGGCCGTGGCGTCGGCCGGGGCCCGCGACGGCAGGCCGTCGGCGATCCGCAGCGCCGTCGCGATCATCGGTTCGGCGTCGTCGACGATCTCGCGGACCTCGCGCAGGACCTCGGACAGCCGTGCGGCCAGGTCGTCGGACGAGAGGTCCAGCGGCTCCAGGTCGAGGTGGATCCAGGACTCGACGGTGCCGTCCGCGGGAGGCGCGGCCGGGTCGGCGTCGGTGAGCACGTCGTCGAGGCCCCCGTCGGCGTCGCGGCGGACCACGACGATCGGGTGGATCACCCGCGTGACCTCGCCACCCGCCCGGGCGACCGCCGCGAGCAACGACTGCACCAGGAACGGCATGTCGTCGGTGACGACCTCGACCACCGGTCCGGCCGCCGGCCCACCGTCGGGCTGCGCGGCCCGGACCCGGATCAGCGGCTCCCCCGCCGCCCGCCGCCCGGCCAGCTCGACGTGCGAGCGCGCCGCGTCGAGCAGCATCGGGAGGTGGTCGCCGGAGAGTCGCTCCAGGTCAGGGGCGTGCCGTGCGTAGAGCGAACGCAGGGCCGTCAGTTCGGGGCCGGGCTTCGTCGCCCGCTCGCCGGTGGTCACATGCCGCTCCGGGGTTGGATGATCGGGGACGGGGCCACCCTATGCCCACACGTCCGGGCAGGGCTCCCCGGTCGGGTGACGCCGCGATCACCCCCCGAGACCGGCTCAGATGCCCCGGTACGCGGCGAGCGCTCCGGCGAGCAGGTCGGCCAGACCCAGCCCGTCGGTCGAGGACGGGCCCGCCGAGGCGGGTGTCGTGCGCTGTTCGCCGGGCCCGTGCGCCCTCGGGGGTCCCGCTGCCGGATCCGGCTCGGACGTGGTCGGGGCCCGAAGGGTCGGCTCCGGATCGGTCGGCCCGCCCGTCGTCGGACCGGGCGTCGCGTCGGCCCCGAGTGGGTCCGGCGTGGGACCGTCGCCGCGTCGGTGCCGCCGTCCGCCGGAACCCGGCCGCACGACCACCCCGTCGGGCAGGTACGGCCGACGCCCACCCGAGTCGTCGTGGCGGCCAGGGGCGCCCGGACCGACGGCCGGCCCCGGCGGGTGGGAACCCGGGACGTCGGCGCCGTCGGGCCGGGACGGCCCTCGGGTGTCGGGACCGTCGACGGACCGGCCGGGCTCGGCGTGCGACAGGCCCCGCGCGGCGGGGGCGTCGGGACCGTCCACGGCTCGACCGGGCCCGGTGTGCAACGGGCCCTGCATCGCGGTGACCTCGATGCCGGTCACAGATCGACCGGCATCGACGGGCCCCGCGACCGGGGCGGCCGGGACGTCGAGACCGTCGGCGGGCCGACCACCGTCAGCGGCCTCCGATCGCCGCGCCGCCTGCCCGGACGGGATCGACGCGGGGTCCGCGTCCGGCCGGGACCGGCCGCCGTCGAGGCGCTGCAGGACCTGCGCACCCACCACCCCGTGCTCGTCGTGCACGGCGGCGCGCAGCAGCGCACCCTGCACCGCGGCGTCGACGGCCAATCCGTCGACGAGGGCCGGGACCACCCGTCGCATCCACTCCGCGGCTGCGGCGCGATCGCCGTCGGCCAGGACCACCGACACCGCGTCCGGTGTGCTGCGGTCGAGCCGCCCCGACGTCGGGAGCCGCTGTGCCAGCCGCCGCGCGACGCGCCGCATGGTCGGGGCCGACTCATCGGCGGGCAGGCGCACGCCGCCCCGGGCCAGGTCGATCACGACCACGCACCGCGGCGACGCCGGTTCCCCGCCGGGACGGTCGTGCTCCACCCGGTCGACGACCTGCTCGTCGGCGCTCTCCTGGCTGGTGTTCTCCCGGCCGGTGTCCTGTCCGTCGGGGCGCCGCCCCCAGATCCGGTCCAGGTCGGCGAGCGCCGACGCCAGCCAGGCCTCCGGATCGGCCAGCGCCGACGCGACCGCGGTCCGTCCGGAGTGCCCGTTCACCGGCCCGTCCGACTCGACCGGTGCTTCGTCGGCCTGGGCGGCGTCCGCACGGTGCGGCGCCGGACCGGGGTCGGCACGGTGCGCGGGCGCCGGCACGGCATCCACGGCCCACGCCCCGGCCGACCAGACGCCGGTCGACCACGGATCCGGCCGGTCCTGTGCGGCGGATCCGGCCGGGCCGCCGGAGCGACGGGTCGCTCGGTCCACGCGGGAGTGGCCCCCCGCACCCGTGCCGCCGGACGCCGTGCCGCCGGACCCCGTCTCGCCGGACGCCGTCTCGCCGGACGCCGTCTCGCCCGACGCCGTCTCGCCCGACCCGTTGCCGTTCGCACCCCGGCCGTTCGCACCCCGGCCGTGCACGCCCCGGCCGGTTCCCCGGTCGTCGGAAGCTCGATCGTCGGAAGCCCGGTCGCCAGCAGACCGGTCGCCAGCAGGCCGGACACCCGCGGAGTCGTCGCCCGCAGACCGGTCGTGCGCAGACCGGTCGTGCGCAGACCGGTCGTGCGCAGACCGGTCGTGCGTGGCCCGGCCGTTCGTCTTCAACCCCGAGCCGTCGTCCCGCCCGTCCGGGTCGCCGTGGCCGTTCGTCCAGGCCACCGCGCCCCATGCCGTCCCGTTCGCGGGGGCTTCGCTCCCGCCCTCCGCGCGTCGCCTGCGCCGACCCCGACCGGCACCGTCGGGCGCGGTGTCCGGCGGGCGGTGCTCCGCCATCGACGCCGCCTGCACCGCGCGCAGCTTGGCGGTGCGGTCGGCCGACCCGGCGGGCCCGGTCTCGCGTGCGGGGTGCGGCTCGACGACGGGCCTCTCCCTGTCGGGGGTGCGCCGTCCGCCCTCGCCGCCGATGATCCGACGGATCTCCCTGAGCCGCCGGTCCGGCGCCTCCTCGACCACGGAGGCCGACGGCGGCGCTGCGCCGGGGCCCGCGACGAGACCCGGCAGCGACACGAGCGCGGTGCGGAATCGGGCGGCCCGGACCCGGTGGCGGCGGTCGGCGACGACCGCGAGCCGCACGGACTCCCGCGCCGCATCCGACCGGCCGGCGAACTCGTGGACCTCTCCCAGCGCGGTCCGGCAGATGTGCTCGAGCTCCGGGGTGTCACTCGCGGCCGCCTCGTGCGCGGCCCGCTCCAGCTCCCGCACGAGGTCGCCCGCAGCCCCTCCCGCCTCCGCCGCGGCCACCCGCGTGAGGGTGAGGCGGAGCAGGGCCAGCTGCCGCGTCGGGCGGGTGTGCTCGACGAGCCGCTCACGCAGCGGCCTGCTGCCCTCGCTCGCCTGGTCGGAGCGGCCCGCCTCGATCAGCGAAGAGATCCACTCGGCCGCGAGTGCTGCGGCCAGGTGGGGCGACGGGCTGAGGGCCCGCGGGGACGGCCGGGCGCGATCGAGCCGGCTGAGGCCGTCGGCCGCACGGGCCACGGCCTCGACGGGTCGGCCGTTCCTGCGGTCCGCGGCGGCCGTCAGCAGGAGCGCGGCGGCCGAGCCCACCTGCGCCGCCGGGCCACCGACGGACGTCCACGCCGCCAGCGAGTCGGTCGGGTCGAGCGGCCCGTCGCCGCCGCAACGCAGGCGCGCGATGGCGGCGTCCGCCAGGACCTCCGGATCCGCGTCGTCCCCGGGCACGCTGCCGAGCAGCGCCGTCGCGGTGCCCGTCTCCCCCGCGTCGTGGCCCAGCACGGCCAGCTCGAGCCGGAGCCGCACGGCGGCCGGGGCCATGAGTGCGTCCGAGCCCCACCTCGACAACGCCTCCAGGACCTCCGAGGCGATCTCGCGGCCGTCGCCGACGGCCGCCGCAGCGTGCACCCGCCATCCGGCGGCCGTCAGCCAGGAGTCCCGGTCGGAGGCCCCGTCGGCCGACTCCATCAGGTGCCCGGCCAACGCCCCCGCGAGATCGGGCCGGGTCCACCGGAGCGCGGTGGTCGCGGCGAACACCTGCTGTGCGGACACCGACCGGGGGACCGCCGATCCATGGGCACTCGCCGACTCCACGTGACCTCCTGAAGTGCCGGGGCACCCCCGGATGAGCCAGCCGACTCCACCAGCCGGGGTAGCGCCCGCGCTCAGTCGCGCGTGAGCTTACGGTGGGTCACCCGATGCGGGCGCGCGGCCTCCGCCCCGAGCCGCTGCAACTTGTTGGCCTCGTAGGCCTCGAAGTTGCCCTCGAACCAGAACCACGACGCCGGGTTCTCGTCCGTGCCCTCCCACGAGAGGATGTGGGTGCAGACCCGGTCGAGGAACCACCGGTCGTGGGAGATCACGACCGCGCACCCGGGGAACTGCTCCAGCGCGTTCTCCAGCGAACCCAACGTCTCGACGTCGAGGTCGTTGGTGGGTTCGTCGAGGAGGATGAGGTTCCCGCCCTCCTTGAGGGTGAGCGCGAGGTTGAGCCGGTTGCGCTCGCCGCCGGACAGGACGCCGGCCGGCTTCTGCTGGTCGGGACCCTTGAACCCGAACGCCGCGACGTAGGCGCGGGACGGCATCTCCGTCTGGCCCACCTGGATGTGGTCGAGCCCGTCGGAGACGACCTCCCAGACGTTCTTCTGCGGATCGATGCCGCCGCGGTTCTGGTCGACGTAGGACAGCTTGACCGTGTCGCCGACCTTCACGGAGCCCGAGTCGGCGTGCTCCAGACCCACGATGGTCTTGAACAGGGTCGTCTTCCCGACGCCGTTGGGCCCGATGACCCCGACGATGCCGTTGCGGGGCAGCGAGAAGGACAGGTCCTTGATGAGGAGCCGGCCGTCGAAGCCCTTGTCGAGGTGGTCTACCTCGACGACGGTGTTGCCCAGGCGCGGGCCCGGGGGGATCTGGATCTCCTCGAAGTCGAGCTTGCGGTGCTTGTCGGCCTCCGCAGCCATCTCCTCGTAGCGCTGCAGGCGGGCCCGGCTCTTGGCCTGCCTAGCCTTCGCCCCGGAGCGGACCCACGCGAGCTCGTCGGTGAGCCGCTTCGCGAGCTTCGCGTCCTTGCGACCCTGGACCGAGACACGCTCGGCCTTCTTCTCCAGGTACGTCGAGTAGTTGCCCTGGTATCCGATCGCCCGCCCGCGGTCCAACTCCATGATCCACTCGGCGACGTTGTCGAGGAAGTACCGGTCGTGGGTCACGGCGAGCACGGCACCCGCGTAGCTGGCGAGATGCTGCTCGAGCCACAGGACGCTCTCCGCGTCGAGGTGGTTGGTGGGCTCGTCGAGGAGGAGCAGATCGGGCTTGGCCAGGAGGAGCTTGCACAGCGCCACCCGGCGCCTCTCGCCCCCGGAGAGGATGTCGACCGGAGAGTCCGGCGGCGGGCACCGCAGAGCGTCCATGGCCTGGTCGAGGAGCGAGTCGAGCTCCCACGCGTCGTTGTCGGTGAGGATGTCGCCGATACGGCCCATCTCCTCCATCAGCTCGTCGGAGTAGTCGCCGTCCTCCATCTTCTTGGCGATCTCCGTGTACCGGTCGAGCTGCTGCTTGATCTCCCCCAGGCCCTCCTCGACGTTGCCGAGAACGGTCTTCTCCTCGTTGAGGGGCGGCTCCTGCTGCAGGATGCCGACCGTCGCCCCGGGGGCGAGCAGGGCTTCACCGTTGTTCGCGTGCTCCAGCCCGGCCATGATCTTCAGCACGGTGGACTTGCCGGCTCCGTTCGGGCCGACGACGCCGATCTTGGCGCCCGGAAGGAAGTTCAGCGACACGTCATCGAGGATGACCTTGTCTCCGTGGGCCTTCCGGACCTTCTGCATGCTGTAGATGAACTCCGCCACGCCCACGATGGTAGTTCGCAGCGGTTCAGTGGCCTGCGGCCGGTACGGCGCCGGACAGCTCGCGCACACCGTCGTCCTCCGCAGCCCCGCCCTGGTCCGACCAGGGATCGTCCGACCCGGGATGCTGCACCTCCACGGCCGTCCGCTCCCCTGCCTCGACCGCGGGCGCCCCCTCGGCACGACGCGTGCGTGTGACGTGAGCGGTGCACCAGGTCAGATCGGGCCCGACGGCGTCGGCTTCCATCTCGGTGACGGTGGTACGACGCCCATCCGCGGTGTCGTAGCTCCGCGTCAGCAGCCGGCCCCGGACCATCACCGGATCACCACTGCGCAGCGACCGGCACACGTTCTCGGCCAACCGACGCCAGCAGGTGACGGAGACGAAGAACGAGTCCTTGTCGAGCCACTCGTTGGTCTCCCGGTTGAACCGCCGCTCATTGCAGGCGATGCGGAAGGTCGTGACGGGAACACCGTCCGGCGTGTGCCGGATCTGCACGGGCGTGATCACGTTGCCGACCGCGATCAGGGTGTTCTGGTTCATCATCTCTCCTCGTCCGGTGGTCCTTGCGACGAGTCCGAGCCTGCCGCCGCCGGCGGGCACCACGCCAGACCCACCCGATTTCTGTGGATGGCGAGGAGACGATGTGGACAACTACCCGTCAGATGTAGCGCGACCCGGCAGATCGTCGGACGTGAATGAGAGACTGGAAGCTTTGAGACACAAAAAAGTGGGCCCCCGCCTGACGGCGGGGGCCCACAAATGAGGTTTGATGTCGGCGGCGACCTACTCTCCCACACCCTAACGAGTGCAGTACCATCGGCGCTGGAGGGCTTAGCTTCCGGGTTCGGGATGGGACCGGGCGTTCCCCCTCCGCCATAACCACCGACAACACTATGAAACGTGTTGCGACGACTTCAGCGTATGCAATTAGTGGATGCGAGACAACACGAGCCTGTTCCGCAACCCGACCACACAACATGGTTGTGTGTTCAGGGTCGCACAGTGGATGCAAACAACTCGTCATGAACAAGCCCTCGGCCTATTAGTACCAGTCAACTCCACCCTTTACAGGGCTTCCATCTCTGGCCTATCAACCCAGTGGTCTGCTGGGGGCCTTAACCACGCAAGGTGGTGGGAGACCTCATCTTGGAACGAGCTTCCCGCTTAGATGCCTTCAGCGGTTATCCCTTCCGAACATAGCCAACCAGCCGTGCCCCTGGCGGGACAACTGGCACACCAGAGGTCCGTCCGTCCCGGTCCTCTCGTACTAGGGACAGCCTTCCTCAAGTCTCCTGCGCGCGCGGCGGATAGGGACCGAACTGTCTCACGACGTTCTAAACCCAGCTCGCGTACCGCTTTAATGGGCGAACAGCCCAACCCTTGGGACCTACTCCAGCCCCAGGATGCGACGAGCCGACATCGAGGTGCCAAACCATGCCGTCGATATGGACTCTTGGGCAAGATCAGCCTGTTATCCCCGGGGTACCTTTTATCCGTTGAGCGACACCCCTTCCACCAGGTGGTGCCGGATCACTAGTCCCGACTTTCGTCCCTGCTCGACCTGTCGGTCTCACAGTCAAGCTCCCTTGTGCACTTACACTCAACACCTGATTGCCAACCAGGCTGAGGGAACCTTTGGGCGCCTCCGTTACATTTTGGGAGGCAACCGCCCCAGTTAAACTACCCACCAGGCACTGTCCCTGAACCAGATCATGGCCCGAGGTTGAGACACCCAATTCGACCAGAGTGGTATTTCAACAATGACTCCACAACCACTGGCGTGGCCGCTTCACAGTCTCCCACCTATCCTACACAAGCCGAACCGAGCACCAATACCAAGCTGTAGTAAAGGTCCCGGGGTCTTTCCGTCCTGCCGCGCGTAACGAGCATCTTTACTCGTAGTGCAATTTCGCCGAGTCTGTGGTCGAGACAGCGCCCAAGTCGTTACGCCATTCGTGCAGGTCGGAACTTACCCGACAAGGAATTTCGCTACCTTAGGATGGTTATAGTTACCACCGCCGTTTACTGGCGCTTAAATTCTCCGCTTCGCCCCGAAGGACTAACAGGTCCTCTTAACGTTCCAGCACCGGGCAGGCGTCAGTCCGTATACATCGTCTTGCGACTTCGCACGGACCTGTGTTTTTAGTAAACAGTCGCTTGGGCCTGGTCTCTGCGACCGCCCACCGCTAGCCCGCAAGGAGCTTCACAGCAAGCGGTCCTCCTTCTCCCGAAGTTACGGAGGTATTTTGCCGAGTTCCTTAACCACAGTTCACTCGATCGCCTTAGTATTCTCTACCTGACCACCTGTGTCGGTTTGGGGTACGGGCCGCAACAGCACTCGCTAGAGGCTTTTCTCGGCAGCATGGGATCACTCTACTTCGCCTCAATCGGCTACGCGTCACGTCTCACCCTTATATGACAACCGGATTTACCTGGATGTCGGGCTACACGCTTGCACCAGTACTACCATTAACTGGCGGAGCTACCCTCCTGCGTCACCCCATCGCTTGCCTACTACCGGATCGGTTCCCACGCTCCCCCGACAAACCAACCCGAAGGTCAGTAAACGGGTTCGGATGGTTAGCATCACCGGCCTCAGCACGGACGCACTATCACGGGCACGGGAATATCAACCCGTTGTCCATCGACTACGCCTGTCGGCCTCGCCTTAGGTCCCGGCTCACCCTGGGCGGATTAACCTGGCCCAGGAACCCTTGGTCATTCGGCGGCAGAGGTTCTCACTCTGCATTCGCTACTCATGCCTGCATTCTCACTCGCACACCCTCCACGACTGGGTCACCCCGCCGCTTCACTGGATGCACGACGCTCCCCTACCCAACACCACGACTACACACCCACAGCAAGCTGCAGGAGCGGATCTCATGTGGTATTGCCACGGCTTCGGCGGTGCGCTTGAGCCCCGCTACATTGTCGGCGCAGGACCACTTGACCAGTGAGCTATTACGCACTCTTTAAAGGGTGGCTGCTTCTAAGCCAACCTCCTGGTTGTCTGGGCGATCCCACATCCTTTCCCACTTAGCGCACGCTTAGGGGCCTTAGCCGGTGATCTGGGCTGTTTCCCTCTCGACTATGAAGCTTATCCCCCACAGTCTCACTGCCGCGCTAGAAATACCGGCATTCGGAGTTTGGTTGAGTTCAGTAAGATTTTGGTCCCCCTAGCCCATCCAGTGCTCTACCTCCGGCATCCACCACGCGACGCTGCACCTAAATGCATTTCGGGGAGAACCAGCTATCACGGAGTTTGATTGGCCTTTCACCCCTACCCACAGCTCATCCCCCCCGTTTTCAACCGAGGTGGGTTCGGTCCTCCACGACGTCTTACCGTCGCTTCAACCTGGCCATGGGTAGATCACTCCGCTTCGGGTCTACACCCCGCGACTCAATCGCCCTATTCAGACTCGCTTTCGCTACGGCTACCCCACACGGGTTAACCTCGCCACGAAGCATAACTCGCAGGCTCATTCTTCAAAAGGCACGCCATCACCCAAAGGCTCTGACGGCTTGTAGGCACACGGTTTCAGGTACTATTTCACTCCCCTCCCGGGGTACTTTTCATCTTTCCCTCACGGTACTAGTCCGCTATCGGTCATCAGGGAGTATTTAGGCTTACCGGGTGGTCCCGGCAGATTCACAGCAAATTCCACGAGCTCGCTGCTACTCGGGAGCAACATCCACAACGCATGCCATGTTTTCGCGTACGGGGCTCTCACCCACTACGGCAACCCTTTCCAGAGGTTTTCCGCTAACACAACACCACGAAGTCAGGCAGACGGCAGTCCACCTACGACGAAATCCCACAACACCCACATCGCAACGCCTGCCGGCTTGACACGACATAGGTTTAGCCTCTTCCGCTTTCGCTCGCCACTACTCACGGAATCACGGTTGTTTTCTCTTCCTGTGGGTACTGAGATGTTTCACTTCCCCACGTTCCCTCCAACACCCTATGTATTCAGATGTTGGTAACACCCCATGACGGGTGCTGGGTTTCCCCATTCGGACATCCTCGGATCACAGCTCGGTTGACAGCTCCCCGAGGCCTATCGCGGCCTCCCACGTCCTTCATCGGCTCCTGATGCCTAGACATCCACCATGTGCCCTTAAACACTTGTTCACAACAAGATGCTCGCATCCACTATGCAACACTCAACACACAACCACACCCCGACCCGCAACGACCACCACCACACCCACCCAACCAGCACGAAGCCGGCACCAGGGATGCGTTAGACGGTCCAGGCCAGGAGCAGCCAGAGACAAACACCCAACCAACAGGTGTCCTCTCAGGACCCAACAGCGTGCCGAACCCGCCAACCCTCCGAAGAGAACCAACGCACCTTGAAGATCTACTTGGTCATTATGTTCCACCCAGCCACAACCCCCAGTCGACGACCCGAAGACCATCCGTCGAGAGCGTGGTTATCGTGAAAGGAGAACCAACCACCTTCAGAGTGGCCGGTCAGCCTCACCACACGGTGAGAACTCCTTAGAAAGGAGGTGATCCAGCCGCACCTTCCGGTACGGCTACCTTGTTACGACTTCGTCCCAATCGCCAGTCCCACCTTCGACAACTCCCTCCCTTACGGGTTAGGCCGTCGGCTTCGGGTGTTACCAACTTTCGTGACGTGACGGGCGGTGTGTACAAGGCCCGGGAACGTATTCACCGCAGCGTTGCTGATCTGCGATTACTAGCGACTCCAACTTCATGGGGTCGAGTTGCAGACCCCAATCCGAACTGAGACCAGCTTTAAGGGATTCGCTCCACCTCGCGGTCTCGCAGCCCTCTGTACTGGCCATTGTAGCATGTGTGAAGCCCTGGACATAAGGGGCATGATGACTTGACGTCATCCCCACCTTCCTCCGAGTTGACCCCGGCAGTCTCCCATGAGTCCCCGGCATAACCCGCTGGCAACATGGAACGAGGGTTGCGCTCGTTGCGGGACTTAACCCAACATCTCACGACACGAGCTGACGACAGCCATGCACCACCTGCACACCAGCCACAAGGGAACGCCTATCTCTAGACGCGTCTAGTGCATGTCAAACCCAGGTAAGGTTCTTCGCGTTGCATCGAATTAATCCACATGCTCCGCCGCTTGTGCGGGCCCCCGTCAATTCCTTTGAGTTTTAGCCTTGCGGCCGTACTCCCCAGGCGGGGCGCTTAATGCGTTAGCTGCGGCACAGAGACCGTGGAATGGCCCCCACACCTAGCGCCCACCGTTTACGGCGTGGACTACCAGGGTATCTAATCCTGTTCGCTCCCCACGCTTTCGCTCCTCAGCGTCAGTATCGGCCCAGAGACCCGCCTTCGCCACCGGTGTTCCTCCTGATATCTGCGCATTTCACCGCTACACCAGGAATTCCAGTCTCCCCTGCCGAACTCAAGTCATGCCCGTATCGACCGCAAGCTCAGGGTTAAGCCCCAAGTTTTCACGACCGACGCGACAGACCGCCTACGAGCTCTTTACGCCCAATAATTCCGGACAACGCTCGCACCCTACGTATTACCGCGGCTGCTGGCACGTAGTTGGCCGGTGCTTCTTCTACCCCTACCGTCAACCCGAAGGCCTTCGTCAAGGTCGAAAGAGGTTTACAACCCGAAGGCCGTCATCCCCCACGCGGCGTCGCTGCGTCAGGCTTTCGCCCATTGCGCAATATTCCCCACTGCTGCCTCCCGTAGGAGTCTGGGCCGTGTCTCAGTCCCAGTGTGGCCGGTCGCCCTCTCAGGCCGGCTACCCGTCGTCGCCTTGGTAGGCCATCACCCCACCAACAAGCTGATAGGCCGCGGGCCCATCCCCAGCCGAAAAAACTTTCCACCAACCACCATGCGACAGTTGGTCATATCCGGTATTAGACCCAGTTTCCCGGGCTTATCCCAGAGCTGAGGGCAGGTCACCCACGTGTTACTCACCCGTTCGCCGCTCGTGTACCCCCGAAAGGGCCTTACCGCTCGACTTGCATGTGTTAAGCACGCCGCCAGCGTTCGTCCTGAGCCAGGATCAAACTCTCCAACAAAAAAAGAGGTTGAAAACCCAACCAAAGTACCTGCGACGGGGTCGCAGGAAAAACAAACTGGCATAAAACCAATTCAAGATCGTGTCATCCGAAGACGACACAGTTCGACACACTGTTGAGTTCTCAAAAGACACCCGCACACCA